>DATEFT010000036.1:0-14528 GCA_035280505.1 Blastocatellia bacterium
GACCTCTGCTCCGAGAGCCTTTCCTGATGAAGGCTGAAGGGAATGGATGCCGGAACCTGTTCCCACCCTGGATTGTTTAACGAATAAAAAGCGAAAGACTGATGAAAAGCGATTTCGACCTCGCCATTATCGGCTCGGGATTCTCCGGTTCACTGCTGGCGATGATCGCGCGGCGCACGGGGCGATCCGTGATCCTGCTCGATCGCAGCGCGCATCCGCGGTTCGCGATCGGCGAATCGACCGCGCCCCTGACGAACCTGATCATCGAGCAACTGGCCGACCGCTACGACCTCCCGCGCCTCAAACCATTGACCACCTGGGGCGAGTGGCAGCGGACCTATCCGGAGGTGGTGGGCGGGCTCAAACGCGGTTTCACCTATTTCAAACACGAGGCCGGAACCCCGTACCGGACGGCGTCCGATCGTTCGAATCAGTTGCTCGTCTCCGCCAGCCCCAATGACGAAGCGGCCGACACCCACTGGATGCGCTCCGACGTCGATTATTTCCTGCTCCGCGAAGCCATCGCGGCCGGCGCCGAGTATCTGGATCAGACGGAGCTGCGGTCAGTCGACTTTGCGCCCGGCGGCGGATCCAGGTTGCAGGGCCAGCGGCACGGACAGGAAGTGAAGCTCCGGGCCGGGTTGATCGTGGATGCCAGCGGTCCGCGCGGTTTTCTGAGCCGGGCCCTCGGATTGAAGGAGCGGCGCTTCGAGACCTTTCCGGCCACGCAGGCGCTCTATTCGCATTTCATCGACGTGCAACGTTGCGACTGGATGCCCGATTACGAAGTGACGGGCCGTCCGCCCTATCCCATGGACGATGCCGCCGTGCACCACGTCTTCGATCAGGGCTGGATGTGGATCCTGCGCTTCAACAACGGCGTGACCAGCGCCGGAATCGCCGTCACCGAAGAGCTGGCCCGGGAACTGAGACTCTCGGAAGGCGAGGCCGCCTGGCAACGATTTCTGGCGAAATATCCTTCGATCGCCGCGCAGTTCTCCGAGGCCAAAGCCATCCGCGAATTCACCTGGATGCCGAACCCGGTCTATCGTTCGGAGGCGGCGGCCGGGGAGGGTTGGGCGCTGCTGCCCTCGGCGGCAGCCTTCGTGGATCCGCTCTTCGGCCCCGGGATGCCGATGGCGCTGCTCGGCGTCGAGAGACTCGGCCGCCTGCTGGAGACCAATCCCGGCGCCCCCCAGTTCCACGAACAACTGCGCGAATACGGCCGCATGACGCTCATGGAGGCCGACCACACGGCGGACTTCGTGGCGGGCTGCTATGCCGCGTTCCCGCGGTTCGACCTCTTCACCTCGCTCTCGATGACCTACTTCGCGGCCGCCAGCTATTGCGAGATGGCCCGCCGCCTGGGCCGCAATCACCTCGCCCAGCGCTTCCTGGCCATGGACCATCAGGCCTTCGCCCAGGCCACCGGAAACTTGAGCCGGAGCCTGCGCCACCAGCGCGGCTTCGATCGGAACCTCTTCGCCGCCCAGGTCAAACAGCAGATCGACTGTCTGAATGTGGCCGGGCTCTGCGATCAGCGTAAACAGAACTGGTACGATGTCGACCTCGAGAATGTGATCGCCGCCGCCGGAAAACTGGAGACCACCCCGGAGGAGATGCGCCGTTTTCTGCAAACCGCCAACTGGGCGCAGACCGCCGTCGATCTTCAACAGTATCGCCCGAAGCGCCGGACCTCCCAGTCGATCCAGTTGTTCACCTATCGGGACCACCTCCCGGATGAACCGGCCGGCGAGATGGTCGGCGCCAGCCCGGCCTTCCAGCAGATGCTCGAGGATGCGTTGAACGTCGCCCAGACCGATGTCACGGTTCTGCTCCAGGGAGAGACCGGCACGGGCAAGGAGTTGCTCGCCTATGCGATCCATCAGCACAGCCAGCGCAGCCATCGCCCCTTCGTCATCGTCAACTGCGCGGCGCTGCCGCCGTCCCTGATCGAGAGCGAACTGTTCGGCTATGAGAAGGGCGCCTTCACCGGCGCGCTGCTGCGCAAACCGGGCCGCTTCGAGCTGGCCGACGGGGGGACCATCTTTCTGGACGAGATCGGCGAGGTGCCGCTGGAGATCCAGGGACGGTTCCTGCGGGTCCTGCAGACCGGCGTCTTCGAACGGCTGGGCAGCACGAAGAGCGTGCGGGTCGAGGTCCGCA
Organism: Blastocatellia bacterium; assembly: GCA_035280505.1. Lineage (GTDB taxonomy): Bacteria > Acidobacteriota > Blastocatellia > RBC074 > RBC074 > JAKEHZ01. The sequence goes on from DATEFT010000036.1 coordinate 2,167, forward strand.
TCATCGCGGCGACCAATCAACCGCTGGAACAACTGGTCAACGAACGGAAATTCCGCGCCGATCTCTTCTATCGGCTCAACGTCTTTCCGATCACTCTGCCGCCGCTGCGCCAGCGCTCGGCCGACATCCCGCTGCTCGTCCAGCATTTCGTCGATAAGTACAACGCGCGATTCAAACGCTCGATCACCTCGATCAGCAAACAGTTGCTCGAAGCGCTTCAACAGTACCACTGGCCCGGCAACGTCCGGGAGCTGGAACACCTGGTGGAGAGCGCCGTGCTCTCCGCCAAGAGCGAGACGCTGAAGATCGCGCTGCCCACGATCAAGGTCGAACCGCCCATCTCCATCACCGACCAACCGCCCGAGACGACCATCGCCCGGCCCCAACCCGGACCGGCTTCCATGATCACCACGCCGGCCATCCCGCCGGCCATCCCGCCGGCCATCCCCCTGGTCACGCTGGCGGAGAACGAGCGGCTCTACATTCAGAGAGTCCTGGAACAGACGGGCGGCCGGATCGCGGGCCCGCAGGGGGCCGCGGCCATTCTGGGCCTGCCCGCCTCCACGCTGCGCAGCCGCATCAAGAAGCTGGGACTGAAATACACTCCTTAAGATTTGAGATTTGCTGACCGCGGGCGCTAATCGTCATCATCATCTTCGTCCAATTTCCCCCTCTTCCCGATCAATCCGGCGGTCCGGCAACTGATCGGCGTGGTCCGCGCCGCCGCGATCACCGCCAGCATGAACAGGGCGGCGGCGAGCGACCAGAACGCGGGTTGATACCAGGGGAATTGTGCCAGCGAGGGGAAGAGCGAGAGCAGGTTCGGAAAAGGCCACTGGAAAGGGTTGCAGGCCAGGAAGAGGATCACTTCCAGCAGCACCAGAATCGAGCGCCAGTTCCTCTGCCGAAAGATCTCTTCGGCAACCCAATCCACGGCCTGAGTCGTCTTCTCGAAGAACGTTTTTGGAGTATCGAGATCGAATGGCATCTGGCCGCTCTCCATCGATCTGGGCTGATACCACGGATTATGAAGCGCTTCGCGATGATCGGGTTGCCCGCTTTCAGTCGGCTTTGAGATTCGGGACTCTGGAAAGTAAGGTCGCTTGAATTTTGGATTCGAGAAACAAGAGGCCCCGGATGAACGTGGGCGGCCTCACCCGGAGGCGCTCAGCCGACAACTAGATTTCATTAATGACACATCTGATCGAGACCTGATTGTCGAGCCTGAAATTCCATTGTCAAGTTCGCTTCGAATCGGCCGCCGCCGCGCCCTCTCGGCTCTCTATTTGACAATCTAGGAGAGCACATGGCAGGATGCCCCCTCGGTCTTTCTAGGAGAATGCCATCTGTGAACCGAATGATCAAAAGCTGGTTACGCCGGATGCGGGCTCTGGTGCGGGCGGAAGCGATCCATCGTGAAATCGACGAGGAGGCGCAATTCCATCTGGAGATGCGGACGGAGGAGAACCTCCGCCGGGGACTGCCGCCCGCCGAGGCGCGCCGGGAGGCCGAGCGGAGTTTCGGGAATCTGACCCGGATCAAAGAACGCGGCTATGACGTGAGAGGAGGCCGTGGGCTGGAGACGCTCTGGCTGGACCTCCGATACGGAGCGCGCGCGCTGATCAAGAGCCCGGGCTTCGCCCTGCTCGCGGTCTTCACGCTGGCCTTGGGGATCGGCGTCAACACGGCCATCTTCAGTCTGGTCCATGCCGTCCTGCTGCGCTCGCTTCCGTTTCCGCAGCCGGATCGGATCATGACCGTCTGGGAAGAGGCGCCCTCCGACGGAGTCGTCAAGCAGGGGGTCGCGCCGGGCAACTATTCCGACCTGAAGTCGCGACAGACCGTCTTCGCGCAGATTTCGGGCCTCTTCAGAAGCGAGTTGAACCTGACCGGCTCGGGCGAGCCGGAAAAATTGGAAGGGTTCGCCGCGGTGGACGGCGCCGCCTTCGAGATCCTCGACGTCAAACCGGTGAGCGGCCGCCTCTTCCTGCCCGACGAGTATGTTGACGGCGCCAACCGGGTCGTGCTCATCAGCCACGGCTTCTGGCAACGACACTTCGGCGGCGCGGCGGATGCGGTCGGAAAGACGTTGACGCTGAGCGCGGCCAGGCCCTTCAGCCACAGCACGAACGGCCGCGAAGAGAAGTTCATCGTCGTCGGCGTGCTGCCCGCGAACTTTCAATATTTCAATCCGAATGCCAGCTTCTGGGTGCCCGCGGGGTTCAAGGCGAAGATGATGAGCTATCGCTATGCGCACAACCTGACGGTGCTCGCGCGATTGCGGCCGGACGTCACGCCGGCGCGGGCGCAGGCGGAGATCGGAGCGATCATGAAGCAGGTCGCGCAGGATCATCCGGTCGAGGCGGGCAAGCTCGGAGCCTTCGTTCAACCGCTCTCGGAACATCTGACGGGAGAGTCTCAACGCCCGCTGCTGATCCTGCTGGCGACGGCCGGCCTGGTCCTGCTGATTGCGTGCGCCAACCTGGCCAACCTGTTGCTGGCGAGGGCGGTGGCCCGGCGCCAGGAGATCGCCCTGCGAATCGCTCTCGGCGCGGGACGGTGGCGGATCGTGCGGCAGTTATTGACCGAGAGCGTGCTGCTGGCCGTGGCGGGGGGCTCCGGCGGGCTCGTCGTGGCGGGGTGGAGTTTCAGCATGCTGCGGCAGTTGATTCCTCCGGGATTGCCGGTCGCCGCCGGCGTGGGGCTGAACTGGCAGGTCCTGGCTTATACCCTGGGCCTGTCGGTGTTGACGGGCCTGCTCTTCGGATTGGTGCCCGCCTGGCAGGCCACGCGAGTGGAGATGAACGAGGCATTGAAACAGGGCGGAGTTCGTTCGGGCGCAAGCCATCGCCGTTGGCAGAAGATGCTGGTCGTGGGCGAGATCGCCCTGGCGCTGGTGCTGCTGATCGGCGCGGGATTGTTGATCCGAACCTTCCACCGGCTGCAGCAGGTCGAGGTCGGGTTTCGCATCGATCACCTGCTGACCGCGCAGACCCGATTGCCGTCCCAACCCTATGACGATTCGGCGAAGCGCGTGGCTTTCTATCGACAGACTCTCGAACGGGTGCGCGCGCTGCCCGGCGTGATCTCGGCCGCCTACACCAGCCTGATCCCGACGGCGGGCGTGGGCGGGGTCTATAGCCTGACCATCGAGGGCCGTTCGACCCGGGGCGGAGTCGCGATGGAATCGGGCCATCGCCAGATCAGTCCGGACTACTTCACGACTCTCGGCATTCCGCTCCGCCAGGGCCGCCCATTTGACGAAAGCGATACGCTGCAGACGCCGCCGGTCGCCATCGTCAACGAGACGCTGGCCCGCCGATTCTTCCCGGACGGCAGCCCGCTGGGGAAACAGCTCGCCCTCGATGAAGACGGGCTCCCGGCCGCACATCCGCTCACGATCGTCGGCGTCGTCGGCGATGTCAAACATCACGGATTGGAGAACGAGATCCGGCCGGAACTCTACCTGCCGCATGCCCAGATCGACTACAACATCTCCTCCATTCCGGCCTATCTGATCGTCCGCACGATCGGCGACCCGCGGGGCCTGGAGACGGCCGTGCGCAACGCGGTGCATGCGGCCGACTCCAGCCTGCCCGTGACCGACGTCCGCACCATGGAAGAGCGGCTCGACGGGATGATCGCCCAGCGCCGATTGCAGACGACGCTGCTGACGGCCTATGCGGCGTTGGCGCTGGTGCTGGCGGCCGTGGGAATTTATGGCGCGCTCTCCTACTTCGTGACGCGGCACACGGCGGAGATCGGCCTCCGCCTGGCGTTGGGCGCTCAGCACGGCACGGTGCTCCGGTGGGTGCTGCGCAAAGGGCTCGGGCTGGCGCTCGGCGGCGTGGGCTCGGGATTGATCGCCGCGTGGGTGATGACGCGGTCCATCAAGAGCCTGTTGTTCGGCGTGAGTCCGACCGACCCGTTGACGTTCGTCACGATTGCGCTGCTGTTGCTGGGCGTGGCGCTCGCGGCCTGTTGGATCCCGGCCCGGCGCGCCATGAAGGTAGATCCCATCATCGCCCTCCGCGGCGAATGAACGGAACACGCGAAATGATCCGGCTTTCGCGTATTTCGCGTATTTCGCGGTCGAGCTAGCGCGTTTCGCGGTTCATCCGATTCAGCGCCGTCACCAGCAGCTCGACGATCAGCGAGGCATAGCGTTGATCGAGGTCGCGCAGCGAGGCGTATTCAGCCACCTCGATGATTCGAATCCGGGAATCCGTCAACAGGGTGTTGAGCAGTTCCTGCCCCTCCGCCAGGCTCAGACCGTCGGCATGCGGAAAGTAGGCCGCCGGCATGTCCCGCCGATTGATGACATCGAGATCGAAGTGCAGCAGGATCGAGGCGGAAGCGGGAATGGCTCGCAGGGCCTGCCGGGCGGCCTCGGCGGGCCCCAGGCGCCGCACTTCGGCCAGGGGCAGCGATCCTAACCCCAGCTCCGGCGACTGCAGATGATCGCTCCAGCCGACGACTGTAACCTGCGTGGGCTTGAGCGAGGGGCCGTCCCGGAAAGGCGATTCCTGGGTGGCCAGCCAGAGCGCCATCCCCGCCGCGGACATGCAGCGTTCAGGCCGCGGCGCGATGCCGTCGACATCGCCGTCGACGTAGAGCAGGTGGACGTCCGCTCCGGCAACCTCCATGAGCGCCTGCATGGTCCCCACCACGATGCTGCAGTCGGCGCCGATCAACAGCGGAATCTGTCCCGGCTCCCGCAGATAAGGGGTGATCCGCTCGCGGATGCAGTCCCAGGCGATCCGCGGCCCGGGCCAGTTCTTGATGGGCGGAATATTGTGGTGCGGCAGATAGCTCGGAATCGCGAGGTCGCCTTCATCGATCGCCCGGCAACCGGCGGCCGCCAGCCGTTGAAGCAAGTTGACCTCGCGGTAGGCCCGCGCATCATTCTCGCTCCCGGGATAGAGCGAGCCCGTACGAAAAGGAATCCCCAACACGTGATAGGTCGGTTCTGACATCTGGTCTCCTTAATAAAGAAGTCTAGATTTTTCCAGACTTTTTCGATTACACCGTACCGGCGCGTTTCTATACCACATCGTATTCAGATCTGCTAAAAAATCGATCGGTCATTCTGCCACAGTAACAAAACTCCTCTTTTCACAGCATTTAGATGCGTAATGGACGCGGACGATCCTTTGGCACGGAAGCTGCAGAACTACAAATCGAGTGTCGATCTAGGTGGGGAGTAGAAGTCGGTTTTTACTCCCTAGTTTGATAGGGAGTGAAGGAGGAAAATATGTCTATCTCAAAAACCATTCGTTTCGTCGGAGCGTTGCTGCTGTTGATGGGCATCGGACAGGCGAGTTTTGCTCAGGGTGTCAATCGTTGGGTCTTCCTTGGACAGACCCAGGTCAATGGTCAGCGTGATCATGACCGCATCAACATTGGCCGGGCCGAGGGCCGGTTCAACAGCATTCAGATTCGCGTTCAGGGCGCCCCGGTCGAGTTCCAGCGGGTGGTGGTCAACTACGCGAACGGCACCAACGAGGAGATCGAACTGCGCGACCGGATTCCGGCCGGCAGTCAGACCCGCGCGATCGACCTGCGCGGCGGCGACCGGACGCTCAGCAGCGTCGACTTCTGGTATAGCAAGACCAACTGGCGTTCGGCGCGGCCCCGAGTCAGCCTCTACGGCGTGGACATCGGTCGCCGGCCGACGAGACCGGGCCCGTGGGTCTTCCTCGGGCAGACTCAGGTCAACGGCCGCGATCGCGACCGGATCACGGTCGGCCGAGCCGAGGGACGATTCAATAGCATCCAGCTTCGCGTTCAGGGCAGCCCCGTCGAGTTTCAACGGGTGATCGTCAACTACGCGAACGGCACCAACGAGGAGATCGATTTCCGCGATCGGATCGCGGCCGGTGGCCAGACTCGCGCCATCGACCTGCGTGGTGAGAACCGCGTCATCAGCAGCATCGATTTCCTGTACACCAGCGGAAACTGGCGGCCGCGGTTCCAACCCAAGGTCTCCGTGTACGGCCGCTAAATCTTTGACTGATGCTCCGTTCAGGGCCGGGCCCTCGAGGTGAAGATTCGAGGGCCGATGTTAGCCGCGAAACACGCGGGATGGGCGAAAACAGTTCGACGTTTTTTTCGCCGGTTCCGCGTGTTTCGCGGTTTTATCGTTTGACTCTCCCGCCACGGGAAGCAATAAATATCGGGACGCAGACACGTATCAATCACCAAACCGGAGAGTCAAGATGAGCATCGAACAGAACAAAGAGATCGCCGCCCAATTCTTCGCCCACTTTAATGCGGGCAACGTCGCCGGGGCGCTGGAGATGATGAGCGAAGACGCCACCTGGTGGATCCCCGGCAAACCGGATCAGTTGCCGGTCGCCGGTCCTCACAACAAGGAGCAGATCACCGGCATCCTCTCGAGCCTGACCGGCGAGTTGAAGAATGGATTGAAGATGACGATCAAGGGCTCGATCGCCGAGGGCGACCGGGTGGCGATCGAGACGGAGTCCTACGGCGAGTTGAAGAACGGCCGCATCTACAATAACGAATATCATTTCCTGCTCACGATCCGCGACGGAAAGATCCGCGAGGTCAAGGAGTATCTCGATACCCAGCACGTCTTCGCGATCTGGTTTCAGCCCTGATCGAGCCTCGCGGAGCCCGGCCCCTTACTGATCGAAGAACCCCGAACGCTGCAGCAGTTTTTCAAGCTCCTGGCGGCCGACACCCAATTTACCCGCCGCGTCGAGCAGGTCGTTGGCCTCGACCGGATACCAGTGACGGCGGCGCTGATCGCTCAGACCGGCCACATCGAACGGCTCGATGGCGCGGAAGATCTGGGCTCGCAGCTCTTCCCTCTGAGCCGGCGTCAGGTCTCGTTTCACCCGTTCCAGGCAGGCCCGCGAGGCCGGGCCGAAGAGCGGGTGATCCTGCATCAGGAATGATCCGGCGACGCCCGGGCGCCCCAGGCGCCGCGCGGTCTCGGTGAAACTCGCCGCCGCGAAATAGAGCAGCGAGATCGAAGCGAACAGGGGAAAATCGTTCATGCTCGCGTAGAGGGCCGCGACCAACCGCTCGGCCGCGGTCAGTTCCGATTCCGTCAACGCCGCGTAATCCCGCAGGCGGGTCTCGAACTGAACCGAACCCCAATCGCGTTCGATCGCCTCGGCCAGCCGCATGATTCCGAGCAGCGTCAACGGGAACCCGGTCGAGAGCAAGGGGTCGACGAACCCCGCCGCCGAAGGAAGCATGACCCATCGATCGCCGGTCATGGCGGCGCTGTGAAAAGAGAGCCTCCGGGTATGGATGAACGGCAACTGCGGGACGGCCGCGCCGAACTGCTCGCGCACCGTGGGCAACCGCTCCAGGAGGCGAGTCCACGCCGCCTCGCCCTCCGCGAAACGCAGCTCTTCCGCCAGTTCGTCGGTCGCGGCGACTCCCGCGCTCGTGATCCCATTGTTGAAGCGAAGCACCCAGATCCAACCGCCGTCGAAGACGTGATGGACCGCCGCGTCATCAACGGGATAGGGTGGAGAGAGCGGCGCCGGGGCCGAAGCAGGCTCCAGTTCCGACCATCGCCGCACCTGCGTGAAATGGGTGTAGAGCGCCTGGGTCCGCGGCAGACCCGCCGGAGCCGCCTCCGGGATCTCCAGGGCCCGGCTCAGAAATCCACGCGGTCCCGTCGCATCGATCACCCAGCGGGCGCGAATCGAGAGCGGTTCTCCGCGCCGCTCACCCTCCAGCAGCACTTCACCATCGCGCCAGGAGGGCCGGGCCAGCATCACTTCGTCCAGATAGATCACTCCGGCCTGGCGAGCCCGCCGCAACAGGAAATGATCGAAGTCGGGGCGATACCAGTGAGTATCGGCGATCCCGTCATGCGGGCTGGCCGCCACCAGCAGTTGGTCCCGGCGATCGGCCTCCGCCGCAAAGCTCCGGCCGAAGGCGTGATGATAGAAAGTGAACCCGCGTTTCAATCCGCACGCGATCTCGGGATAGGCCTGCTGCCAACTGCCCCACTTGGCCAGGGGCCGCAGCCGGGGCAGGTCGTAACTGGTCGCCAGCTCTTCCAGCAACAGGTTGGCCAGCGGCGTCGAGGATTCGCCGATCGCAAAACGCGGGTGCTTGAATCTCTCGAGCAGAACCACGGACCGGCCCAACCGGCGCGCAATCATGGCCATCAGCGAGCCGGCAAATCCCGAGCCCACAACCGCAATGTCAAAAACGTTCTTCAAATCTCCTCACTACGTTACCGACCTGATCGGTTCATAACCCGCGGAACACGCGAAAGACGCGAAATCGTCAAGCTTTCGCGCATTTCGCGTATTTCGCGGTTCATCAATTGATTTAATCACCGGGGTCCGATTCACAGCTCTCACAAAGTATGGACGGTAGGACCGTTTGCTGCAGGTTCATCGCGCCGAGCCTCGCCACACGGGCGGGCCGACAGGCGAGACAGACCGGGCCCGCGGGTCGTTCCAGGTCCCACAAATCGGCCAGGACCCGGCCGCGTCCCAGTTCCAAACCATAGGCCATCGCGGCCTCGAGCGTCTCCAGCCGCGGCGGAGCGAATTCTCCCCGTTCGGCGAGCGCCTCCAACGCTCCGTTGCCGAATCGGGTCGGGATCAGGGCGGCGACGCCGGCTCCGCAATCGAAGGCGAAATCGAGCGAACGGGCCGCCCATTCAAGCGCGGCGCTTTCGTCCAGGAACGGCGGTTTGACCAGGATGAAAGTCCTGAGCGCGACGCCCTCCGCGCACAACCGGGCGGCCGCGCGCGAAAATTGGTCGAGGGTCAGACGCTTGTTGAGCCGCGGCAAGACCTCGGGATGGACCGTCTCCAACCCCATCGCCACTTCCAACCGGCCCGCCAGCAGGTCGCGAAACCTCGCACAATCGTCGTTCACCAGGGCCGGATGAGACTCGACGATCACTCTTTCGAACTGCTGCAACCTGGCGGCGATGGCGGGATAGTCGTCCGGCGGAATCGCCCGGTGGTCGAAGAAGCTGCCGCTGTTGTACAACTTGATCTGTCGCGCCGGAGACATTCGTTCGAGCGCGTAATCGATCTGCGCGGGGATGGCCCCGGAGGGCACGGTCCGGGTCAAGGTGTGGCGCCAGAGATCGCACATCAGGCAGCGCCAGGGGCATTCGCGATTGGTCAGAAAGATCGTCGCTACCGAGATGACCCCTCCGCTCTCCGCCGGCTCCTCTTCGGCCAGAAAACCCGCCGGCCGCAACTCGGGCGACGGACTCGATGCGGATTCAAGGCGCGCCGGCCGCCGCGCCAGAATCCAGTGATCCCGCTCTCGACTGCGCTCTGGGTAGGGAGGAATCATCGCGATCGAGCCCGGTCAGATATAGAGCGAGAGCAGTTGATGACGATAGTTGGCCTCGCGCGCCGGCAATCCCGCCGCCGCCAACCGCGCTTGAAGCGTCTCCCGCCGGAGCGCCCCGTGTTGAAAGCGGCGTTTCGGAAAGACCGGCATCTCCAGGCCGGTGATCGCCTTGACGCCCCGCGAGACGATCTCGCCCTTCAACGCATACAACCGTTCCGTGCGGTAATCGGTGAGGGCGGCGAAGGGAATGCCTTCGGCGACCTCGATCACGTCGGGTTGCAGGAACGGACTGAAGCCGTCGAACCGGTAATGACGGCCCGGAGCATAAGTGCGAGTATAGGAACGGCTCAGGCCTCCGCTGTAGGTCAGCGAATGTTTGATCCGGCCCACGCCCCATCCCTCCTGATAGAGCATCCGGTTGTTGACCACGCTCTGAATGCTCAGTTCGGAGTTCTCCTCGATCGGGTAGTCTTTGAGGTTCTCGTCGCCGCCGTCGCCGTCGACCAGAAACCGCCAGTCCGGATAACGCTCCCGAATTCCGCGGCACAACGCCAGGGCCATCGTCGCCGACTCGATGTCGAGCGGTTTGTAATCTTCCACCACCCGAATCGTCTCGGAGGGATCGAGCGCGGCCTGATCGCCCCCAATCTCTTCCAGGAAGAGTTCCAGGCCGAGCGTCTGCAGAAAACCTCGGGCCTGGTCCAGATCCGGACCGTCGCCGCAATCGAGAGTGAAGGCTTTCAACCGTCCGAGATGCAGACCGGATCTCTGCATGACATGGTAGGTCGTCAGAAAGACCGCGCCGCTATCGATGCCGCCGGAGAAACAGACGCCGATCGGTTCCTTCTCCGGCACCTGCCGCAACCACTTGGCGATCTCTTCGGCCAGGGCTCCGATGTAGGCCCGGCCGATCTGTTCGGTGTCGAGCGACAGCCGGTTACGGGCCGGCGTGAAGAACCGGATGTAGGTCGGATCGGGATCGGGACATCCCACCAACTGCAATTCGACGACGTAATGAGCCGGGACCATCCGCGTGTAACTGGGATGAAACTGCTGATCGAGCCCCTCCTGTTTGAGCCACTGATAGATCGTATCGATGCGGTCGGCGACGATCAGAATCGGCCCCTGCTCCTGTTTGGCCAGAAAATACCGCAGGGGGCGATCCAACGAGCGCGCCAGCCTCACCGTTTTTCCTGACCGGGCCACCAACGCAAAGGAGCCCTCGATCTCGCGCACGGCAGCGGCCCTGCCGCTCAGGACCCGCGCCCGCGCCGCGTCCAAACTCAGGTTATAAATCCGGTTAGCTTCTTGATCGGTCAGATCGACTACTCGCTCAAGATGTCGCTCCATAGCAATCCTCCTCGACGGTTTGAGATTTCACACAATTCGCCGGAGTCCATCCCATCTTTATACTGAATCAGGGGTTTGTTTAGCAATGTCTTAAGCTGCACTCGGATCTGGCCTCGAATTTGCGTTTCTCCCGATTGCTACGATCAATCCAACTGTGAGTGTCGAACAGATGACCGATTAACCGTCTTTCCCCCCGAGACCTTGTACCCACACAGGACATTTCATTTTATGCTGAAACAATTCTATTTGACCGATCTCGTGAAAATTCTCGTTAGTGTGCTGTTCCTGGGGATCTGGGGGTGGTCTCAACAGACGACGCCCCAACGCCAGGATGCAGTGGTAGACGCGCAGACTCCGAGGCAGCCCCGCGCCACTCGACCCGAGCAACGAAAGACCGAGCACGACCGTTCCGACATCTTCAAGGCCGGCAGCGCGCCGCCCTCAAACCCGGCCATCAACAGCCAGCCGGAGCAGGGCAAGATCAACGGCTTCGATTTCTACCGCGACCCGCTCAACGCGAAGCGGCCCAATATGACCTTCGAGGAGATCATGAAAGAGGACGTCGCCGCCAAAGCCGGGGTCATGGAGGCGCAGCGCAGACTGTTGGAGAAACGTTATAACCTGCAACCGAAACTCGATCCCGAAGCCAAGATGTCGCGCGGCAAACCGTTGCCGGTCGGCCCGACGGCCCGGCTGGCCGGCGGTCTCAGTTGGGAACGGCTGGCCGAAATGTCGCCCGAAGAGATCCGCCGGGCCCAGGCCTTCCCTTATCCTTCGCTGCCTCATCCCAAGCACGTGAGCGGGGGCCAGGTCTTCCCGCAGATGCAGATCGACATGTTTCCCCGGCTGGAGCGGTTCGACATCGATTTCGACCTGCCGGAAGCCTTCCTGCCGGAGTTTCCGCCGGCCATCTATCTCAGCAATCGGCCGGAGCTGGGCGACGTCTCGCGGGGCGAGGTGGTCTCGATCAACAACTACTATATCTTGTTCAAAGACCTGTTGACCCCGGTTCAACTGGACGGGCTGCGCCTGCTGGTCACGCCCTTCCCGCAGGAGGAGTTCAATGCGACCGACGACCGCAAATCGGCGCAGGCGAGCCTGGGCGTGACCTGCTTCGATTGTCACGTCAACGGGCACACGACCGGCCAGTTCCACCTCAACCCTGACGACCGGCCCCAGCAACGGCGGTTCCGTCTCGACACGGTCAGTCTACGCGGTCTCTTCAACCAGCAGATTCATGGCTCGAAGCGGAGCTTGCGATCGGTGGAGGACTTCACCGAGTTCGAGCAGCGGACGGCCTACTTCAACGGCGACGAGATCCACGCCATCAAGAAGGGCATGAACATTCTCGACCGGATCCAGGTCAGCCACATGGCCCAGTTGCAAAATATGCTGGATTTCCCGCCGGCGCCCAAGTTGAACGTCCAGGGCCGGCTCGACCGGGCCCGGGCCACCCAGAACGAGCTGCGCGGCGAAGAGGTCTTCTTCGGCAAGGGTCAGTGCGCCTCCTGCCACGCGCCGCCGTTCTATCTGGATCATCAAATGCATGATCTGAAACTGGAACGGTTCCTCAACGAACCGGGCGACGGCCCCATCAAGACCTTCACCCTGCGGGGCATCAAAGACAGCCCGCCGTACATGCACGACGGCCGCTGCCTGACCCTCGAGGATACCGTCGAATTCTTCAACCTGGCGCT
>DATEFT010000037.1:0-4170 GCA_035280505.1 Blastocatellia bacterium
GCTTCCAGGCGCAGCGACTTGAGATACTGGTCTAACTCTGTCTCGGGGAGCGCCGCCATTAACACTCGGCCCATTGATGTGTAGCAGGCCGGCAATCGGCTCCCAATGGAGAGCCCGACCGACATCACGCGCTTGGTTACAGACCGCGCCACATAGACGATCTCGCCGCCGTCCAAGACACTGACCGAACTCGACTCCTGTAAGGTCCCGCTGACCTCTTCCAGAATCGGCGCCGCCAACATGGCCAGCGAATCAGAAGACAAGAAGGAGGCCCCGAGCCTTAGCACGCGGCTGGTAAGCCGGAAGGAGGCCCCCTTACGGCTGGCATATCCCAGTTGCTCTAACGTCATTATCAAGCGCCGGACGGCCGCTCGCGACAGCCCGGTGGTGGTGGCCACCCTGGCAATGGAGACGCCGTCGGGCTCGTCCTGAAACGCTTCGATCACAGCCAGTCCACGTGCCAGCGAAAGGACAAAATCGGGATCGCCTTCGAATCGGTCGAAATCGCTCATGGGGCGATTATCGCACAAGTGGTCAAAATTGCCTAATGTGCGATAATCGCCCTATTTGACGAATATCGGACACCTGTGCGAGGATAACTTCATAGCGGCCGGCCTGAGACAGAGGGGCCGCGCACAAAACCTGGGGATCAAAATTCAAATTCGAGTGCCGGAATCACCATGCTCCTACGGGGCGAACGAGATGATGACGATGACGTCCGAGCGGGAAGATGTAAGTCCAAGAGATCGCGGAGGTGTACAGTTTCTCTCTCTCCGTGAAGCTATTGAAAGCCATGTTCAGGACGGTGACAGTATAGCTTTGGAAGGCTTCACGCATCTGATTCCGTATGCTGCCGGCCACGAGATTATTCGCCAGCAGCGGAAGAACTTGACGCTCATTCGCATGACGCCCGATTTGCTGTTCGATCAGATGATCGGAATGGGCGTCGCCAGGCGGTTGATCTTTTCGTGGGGGGGCAATCCGGGGGTCGGCTCGCTGCATCGCCTGCGCGATACCGTGGAGCGTGGTTGGCCGCATCCCATTGAGATTGTCGAGCATAGCCATGCGGCCCTGGCCAACGCTTACGAGGCCGGCGCGGCGGGATTGCCGTGCGCCATCTTTCGAGGCTATCGTGGGTCGGATCTTCCAGCCGTCAATAGGCAGATCAAGTTCATCGCCTGTCCCTTTACCGGCGAAGAACTGGCCTGCGTTCCCTCGCTGCGGCCCGAAGTAAGCATCATTCATGCCCAACGAGCGGATAGTGAGGGTAATGTGATGATCGAGGGCATTATTGGCATCCAGAAAGAGGCGGTTCTGGCCGCCCGCCGGGCGGCCATTGTCACTGTCGAGGAGATCGTCGACAGCTTCGGCCCACGCAGCACCAACGCCGTCGTCCTGCCGAGTTGGACACTGAAAGCCGTGTGTGTGGTTCCGGGCGGAGCCAGACCCTCGTACGCGCACGGATACTATACTCGCGACCATGCTTTTTACGTCTCCTGGGACCAGATCGCCCGAGAGCGCGAAACGTTCCTGGAATGGATGAAGGAGAATGTTCTCCGATGACCTGCACCCCCGTTGAACGCATGACCGTTGCCGCCGCCCGTTCGCTCCGCAACGGCGATGTGTGCTTCGTCGGCATTGGATTGCCGTCGGTCGCCTGCAATCTCGCGAGACTGACGCACGCGCCACGGCTCAGCCTCATTTACGAATCCGGGACGCTTTGCACTCGCCCGCAGGTCTTGCCGCTCTCAATTGGGGACGGCGAACTTTGCGAGACGGCGCTCACAACCGTGAGCGTGCCTGAAATATTTCGTTACTGGCTGCAAGGCGGGCGGATCAGCATCGGCTTTCTGAGCGGCGCGCAAATTGATCGTTACGGCAATCTCAATAGTACAGTGATTGGGGACTACCTCACGCCGAAAGTATTCCTGCCGGGGAGCGGCGGCGCGACGGAGATTGCCACCAGTTGCGGCAAGATCTTTATCATCATGCGGCAGAGTCCGCGCAGCTTTGTTCCGAAGCTCGACTTCCTGACTTCGCTCGGCCATGGGCGTACCGGACGGGAACGCCGCCGTCTTGGACTCGCCACGCAAGGGCCGGTTTTGTTGGTGACAGACCTCTGCATCATGCAGCCTGACGTGGAGACCAATGAATTTACCGTCACCAGCATGCATCCCGGCGTCACCCGCGGTGAGATTGAGCGGAACACCGGCTGGGAGATCCGTTTCGCCGATAAACTCGAAGCGACCGCTCCGCCGGAGCCGCACGAGTTGGAAGTCCTGCGCGACCTGCAAGCGCGGACGGCGGCGGCTCGCGGATTGGCTGGGTCAGCGGAATTAAGTTGAGCGGCAACAACGTTCTGGAATTTTCTCGAACCATTCACAACTCAGGAGGATGTCACCCATGGGCAGGTACACCACCGATTTGGCTTCCATCAACAACTATCAAAAGGGTGGCGTCACGGTCATTGATGAAGACCCGAAGCGATATGCCTTTTCCAATATTTTCGAGGTGGCTGCCACTTCGCAGCCATTCGAACGCGTGTGCGTCGGCAAGAATTTTGAATACGTGATCGAGGCCGTTCGCGCCGAGGGCACTTCATCCTGGTACGCGGCGGCGCACGACGAATTCGTTCTCTCAATGGACGATGAGGTGGAAGTCCACCTCGTGAAACTCCATGATCCCGATGCGACAGTCGATCCGGAAAGTGGGGGCGCCCGCAAACTGCCCGGCGATCCGGACGGCGAGAAGATGGGCCGGGTTGTTCTACGCCAGGGGCACATGGCGATCCTCCCCGTGGGAGCGGCGTATCGATTTTCCGCGCCGCGGCCTTGCACCCTGATGATCCAAACCATTGATGGTCCGGAGACCGTCCATAAGTGGGCGGAGATCTGTCAGCACTAAAGACCATCGAGACCGGGAGATTCGACTATGGCCATGGTTCAATCAGATATTACGCACGAAAGAAAGATCCACAATCCTCGCGGCCTGAAGATCCGCACCGATTTCCAGGTCGATCCGGCCGACCAGACCACGGGGTATCAAACCTTCACCGCGGGGTCGTTCAAGTTTCGCCGCGACGAGTACTTTGTCGAGATCCAGTGCCCGACCGGTTCTCACACCGTCTCCGCCGACGTGTTTTTGCGGGCGCTGATGCGAGACGTGGCATGGGGGTTCTTCTACGGCACCGTAAATTTCGACGGAGTCTTCGGCACGACCAATTTCTACGGCGAGGTCGATATGTTCATGGGGGCGCTGAATGACGCCTACACCTCCGCCGGCCGCGACTTTGTCGAGCGATTCAGGTCCAACGAGCTCATGGAGCTCTTCAAACAGATGGTCTCGGACTGGACCAACGACGGTTTTGATCCATTCGCCGCCCCCATGGAGACGGGAGTCCCCTGGGGCGTCAAGAATGGCGATAACAATCAGGCTGTGAGCCGCCAGCGCGTAACGGCGCGCCGCATGGTGGGGATGCGGGGCGACACGCCCAAACGCGCGGACGAGAGGTACCCGGTCAATCGGATGTTTGAAGATGTGAAGCAGGACGAGCCCGAGGTTTACCCCGAACCGGGTTTCGAGGATGAGGTTTCAGCCTTCAACCTCTTCGCGTATCTATCGCGGTCGGATGTGACGTGGAACCCTTCCGTCTGCTCGGTGGTCAAGGACAGCCTCTTCTGTCCCACGACCGAAGAGTACATTCTGCCGATCGAACACGGCAACGACCGCTGCGAATGGTTCGTCGTGCTCTCCGACGAGATTGTTTGGAGCATCAAAGACGGCGCCACGGGCCGGCCGAAAGCCGTCGTCCGTCAGAAGGCGGGTGATGTCGCCTGCATGCCCGCCGATATCCGGCACCAGGGATTCTCATCCAAGCGAGCCATGCTGCTCGTCTGGGAGAACGGATCGCCCAAGATTCCCGAACTGATCAGCGAGGGCCAGGCGCCTACTCAGGCCGTGCAATTCTGAAAGTGATGTAACGTCAACATGCAGACCAAACTATTCATTGGCGGTCGCTTTGTCGAGGCGGCCGCGGGAGGGACTATTCCCGTTCTTAACCCCTTCGACGGTTCGGAAATTTGCCGGATTGCCGAGGCCCGCGCCGAAGATGTGGATGAGGCCGTCGGGGCGGCCCAGGCCGCGCAACCCGCCTGGGCACGGATGGAGGCC
>DATEFT010000038.1:0-22876 GCA_035280505.1 Blastocatellia bacterium
TTCCTTCTTCAGGCGAAATTCAGATCTGCCTAAGCAAGTGTCGATCTGTTAAGATGCTCGCGAGTCTTGACTCAGCGATCATAGTCAGGTCCCGCTCTGTGTAACATAGGGGAAAAAGTGCTGTCAAGATTCGAGACCGTCGACCGTCTGTACGACTGTACAACACTACGGCGTCGTAAGTTCAAAAGTTTCAAAGTAATTTAAATTCAAATGTCTGATTCGACAAAATTTAGCCCCGACCTCGTGAACATCTCCGCATCTCCGCGTCTGCGAGGCAGTTTCCGACTGCCCGGAGATAAATCGATCTCCCATCGAAGCGCCATTCTAGCATCGATCGCGGAAGGTGAGAGTCGCCTGCATAATTATTCATCCGCGCGCGATTGTCACGGCACTCTCGATTGCATGGCCGCGCTCGGAGTCGAGATCAGACACGAGGCCGATTCGATCGTGGTCAACGGCGTCGGGCTCAACGGTCTGCGCGCCGCCTCCCGGACGCTCGATGTCGGCAATTCAGGCTCGACGATCAGAATGCTCTCCGGAGTGTTGGCCGGCCAGAGTTTCACCACCGAGATCACCGGCGACGGGAGCATCCAACGCCGCCCCATGAAACGCGTCATCGATCCGCTGACCGAGATGGGCGCCCGAATCGAGTCGCAAGCCGGCTATCTGGCGCCGCTCCGGATCAGCGGCGGCGGGCTCCGGGCCCTCGAATATCGGCCGCCCGTCGCCAGCGCGCAGGTCAAGACCTGTGTACTGCTCGCCGGCCTCTTCGCCGGGGGAGTGACGACGGTCATCGAGCAGACGCCGACCCGCAACCATACCGAGGTCATGCTGCGCGAATGCGGAGTGGAGGTGAAGATCGAATCGTCGGAGGAGGGAGAGCGGATCTCCGTCGCCGGAGGCAGCGCGCTGCGAGCGCTGGGCGATTATACCGTCGCCGGCGATCTCTCATCGGCGGCCTTCTTCATCACCGCGGCGCTGATTACGCCCGATTCCGAGATCCGGTTGCGCGACATCGAGATCAATCCCTCCCGCATGGCCTGGATTCACGCCCTGCAAGAGGTGGGGGCCCGGATTGAGCTCGTCAATCCGCGCCAGGTCCACGGCGAACCGGTCGCCGATCTCGTCGGCCGTTCGTCCAGGTTGACCGGTGAGCTGGAGCTTTCCGGCGCAGTGGTCGCCAACCTGATCGACGAGGTCCCCATCCTGGCCGTCGCCGCCACGCAACTGCACGGGACCCTGACCATCCGCGACGCGCGGGAATTGCGGGTCAAGGAGAGCGACCGCATCCGCGCCATCGCCGACAATCTGCGCCGCCTGGGGATCGAACTGGAGGAGTTCGAGGACGGCCTCCGGATCGCCGGCCCTCAAAGACTGCGGGGCGCGGAGGTCGAATCCTTCGGGGATCATCGGATCGCAATGTCCTTCGCCGTGGCCGGGTTGATCGCCGAGGGCCAGACCCGGATCCATGAAGCCGACAGCGCCGCGGTCTCGCTGCCGCAGTTCTATCAACTGCTGGCGGAGAGCGGCGCCATCATCACTCCCGGTCCAGTGGTTTAGCATGGGCGGCGTCACCGCAGATCTCCCATTCACGATCTTCCTGGTCGGTTTCATGGCCAGCGGCAAATCGACGGTCGGGCCGGTGCTGGCGGCCAGCTTCAATTGCTCATTTATCGATCTGGATCGGTCGATCGAGGCCCGGTCCCAATGCAGTATCGCCGAGCTGATCGCGCGAGAAGGTGAGAGCGGATTTCGCCGGATCGAGACGGAGACGCTGAGCCAAACTCTTCAGGGCCCACGAGCCGTGATCGCCCCCGGTGGCGGAGCGATCACCATCGCCGAAAACCTTCGACTGATGTCACAATCCGGAGTGACGGTCTGGCTGAATGCGCCTTTTGAATTGTGCTGGCGGAGAATACTGCAGGATCGGCAAGACCGACCGCCGCGACCGCTGGCGCCGAACGAAGAGACGGCGCGCCGCCGTTACGAGGATCGTCTACCGCTCTACCGACAAGCCGCCATCCATCAGCCGGTCGAGGAGGCTCTGGGACCGGACGAAATAGCCGCATCGATCATCGATCAGCTTCAGCGGCATCCCGGAAGATAGCCGCGAGAACAGACCACATGACCGCCCGACACCGCCCGCCTTCTGCCAGCGACCGTGCCCAAAATCAAAAGCAGCAACTCAGTATGATTTGTTCCGGGTTAACGAAGGAGACCGAGAACCTCCGTCAACCTACCTGATGTGCAATACTGGCTGCGGGTCTCTCCTGCGCCGTTTGCGTCTCCAGGTCGCGTTTGATTGCGTCCAGGATTCCGTTGATGAATTGCGTCGCCTCGCTGGTGGAAAACCGCCGGGCAATTTCAAGCGCCTCGTTGATCGCCACCGTCTTCGGTGTATTCGATTGATGAAGGAATTCGTAGACGGCCATCCGCAACAGATTGCGATCTACGATCGCCATCCGCGGGATGCGCCAATGTTCGGTACGCAGACGAATTCGTTCATCGATCTCGTCGAGGTGTTTGATTGTGCCCACCGCCAGCTCATTTGCGAAGTTGCGAACCTCCTCTGCCGCTTCCGCCATCTCCCCCCAGTAGGTTTCAAGCAATTCTTCGATTGACGGGCGAGCCACGTCGTATGAGAAAAGCATTTGCAGCGCGCACTCACGCGCTCTACGCCGAGCACCCATAATTTTCAAATTACCGTAAGAGTTCTTGATTTAGCAATAATGAAGAAAGTATGGGGGACACACAAGTACTTGATCATCGGGTGAGGACGGAACAAGCTTGAACACTTTGCTTCATAGCTCCTTCAACAGGTTGGCCATCTCCACGGCAACCATGGCCGCTTCGAAGCCCTTGTTTCCTGCTTTGACACCTGCACGATTGATTGCCTGCTCAACTGTGTCAGCCGTAATAATGCCGTAAGCTATCGGCACGCCAATTTCAATCGCCGCAGACGCTATGCCTTTGGTGACCTCACTGGCGACGTAATCGAAATGAGGGGTTTCGCCACGGATCACAACTCCCACGCAAATCAGCGCATCGTATCGGCCACTCGCAGCCAATCGCTTGGCCACTAAAGGTATTTCAAACGAGCCAGGCACGCGAACCAGGGTGAGATCCTCTTCGCGCATTCCCAACCGAATAAGAGCGTCTCTGGCGCCGCCAATCAGGCGACTGACCATCAAATCATTCCACCGACTGGCGACCACCGCGATTCGTAAACCGTCAGCTTTGAGAGCGCCTTCGATAACCCGACCTATGGGGGATTCCTTCATACTCACTCGCGACCAAGTATAGTGAGCGGGGTTGATATGGTCAAGGCAGGAATAAGTCACCGCTCGCCCCCATACTCTTAAATTTTATTTGCTGCCTTGAACCTAGTAGTAGGCCTGCCGGCAAGATAATCGCTACTCTCAAATCGCAGTAGCGACAGAACTTGAGAAGACCGAACCGCGCCCAGCGAGCTTCTCGATCGACGCTAGCGGCCTTTGAAGATCGGCGGTCGTTTTTCGAGGAAAGCGCGCGTTCCCTCTTTGACATCTTCGGTCGCAAAGCAGAGGCCGAAGAGCGCCGATTCGAGCCGCAGCCCTTCCGACAACGGCATCTCGATCCCGTGGTTGAGCGCCTCGAGCGCATACCTGACGGCCAGCGGCGCATTCAACGCCAGTCGCCCCGCCAGCTCATCGCAGGCGGCGTCCAATTCCGCTCGACCGGCGACCACCCGATTGAAGAGACCGAGCGCCAACGCGTCGTCGGCCCCCAGCGGCTCGCCGGTCAGGATCAGCTCCATCGTGCGAGCCTTGCCGATCGTCCGCGATAATCGCCGGATCGCGCCCCAGGCCGGCATCAATCCGAGTCGGGCCTCAGGCTGCTCCAGGCGCGCCTGCTGAACCGCAATCCGCCAGGTGCAGGCCAGGGCCAGTTCGCATCCGCTCCCCGCGGCCGGCCCGTTGATCGCGCCGATCACCGGTTTGCCCAGATCCTCGATCAGACCGGCCCGCGCCTGCCCCGCCTCGACGTACGAGGCGACCGCCTCCGGCGCCAACCCGGAAAGCTCCTCGAGGTCGGCGCCCTCCGAGAAGAACCGATCGCCCGCCCCGGTCAGGATCACGACTCGAATCTCCGGATCGTCCTTCAACTCCGAAAAGATTCGGGTCAAGCTCCCGATCGTCGCCAGGTCCAGCATGTTGTGCCGGGCTTCACGATCGATCACGACCCGGGCCGCGGCGCCGTCTCTCTCGCAGCGCACCGGTTCCTGATTCCCTTCCTCCATCATCATCATCTATGGGCGCGTCCTTTGCGTTCAGACTATCCGACCAATTTCATGGGCCGGGGATTCTTCGGATCGGTGTAATCGTAAAAACCGCGCCCCGATTTCCGCCCGTAGAGCCCCGCCTGGACCATCCGTTTGAGCAGCGGCGGCGGCGCGAAGCGCTTCTCCCGGAACTCGTCGAACATGATGCTCGCGATGTAATAGGTCGTGTCCAGACCGACGAAGTCGGTCAGGGTCAGCGGCCCCATCGGGTGATTACAACCGAGCTTCATGGCCTGATCGATGTCCACGACCGAAGCCAGGCCTTCTTCGAGCGCGCGAATCGCGTCGAGCAGAAAAGGCACCAGCAACCGGTTGACGACGAATCCGGTCTTGTCGCCGGCCTTGACCACCACCTTGCCCAGCGATTCGGCGAAGCCGACCGCTTCGGCATAGACGCCCTCATCCGTCATGATCGTGTGGACCACTTCGACCAGCTTCATCAGCGGCACCGGATTGAAGAAGTGCAGGCCGATGAACCGGCGTTGCCGCTCCGGGCCGGTCGCGGTCATCATCTCGGTGATCGAAAGCGAGGAGGTGTTCGAGGCGAAGATCGTCTCGGCCCGGCAGACCTGATCGAGCTTCGCATAGACCTCGCGTTTGGTCGGCAGGTGCTCGATGATCGCTTCGATCACGAGGTCGACCTCGCCCAGTTCCTCCGGCTTCGTCACGCCCCGCAACCGCGCGAGGGTCTCTTCTTTCTGCCGGGCCGTCAGCGTGTTCTTCTCGACGAATTTGGCCAGCGACCGGTCGATCCCGCTCAATCCCTTCCGGATCAACTCATCGCTGACTTCGAGAATAATCACTTCGTAGCCGCTGGCCGCCGCGACCTGCGCGATTCCCGACCCCATCAGGCCGGCCCCCAAGACTCCAATTTTTTTGATTGCCATACTAAAGAGTGCCCTGGATTCAAACCGCGAGCCGCGCGGAGGCTCCATCTTCGCATATTCCGGGCCTTTCGCGGTTCAAAAAAGATTGCATAATTTATGACTCTAATTAACGAACCTCGGTGGTCCTTTTTTCTTTAACTTGATAAACCAATTTTGCCGACCGGACATGTTATCAGGATTGCCCGAACTATCCCCTCCCTCATTTTGAGGGTGAGGTCAGAGTATAGCCGTAAGCCTCTCCGTTCTGGTCCATCCAATTGGTGAACTCCTGCCTGAGCGCCTGGAGTTCGTCAAACAACGGTTTGAGGGCGTTCGTCCGGTCCGGCGAAGGATTCCGCTCAACGACCGGTTTCAGCCGCCGCAGCAGGTTGACCAACCGCTCGCGCATCTTTCCCGTGGGCACGTCCGGCGGGACCGAGCGTTCCAGGGCGGCCACCGCCTGATCCAGGCGAGCCGTCGATTCCCGATCCGTCGCTCCGCCGCTGTTGTTGATGGTCGCGCTGATGACATCGACCATCGCGTTCTCGCCGTTCACGAAGCTGTCCAGAAAATAACCGACACTGGTTGAGCCGCCCAAACGAGAGCCGCTCGCGAAGGCGGTCCGGCCGGTTTGATAAGCACGAATGAAACTATAAGTAATGACCATCAGGCAAGCGCTCAGGATCACGAGCCCCGCGGGCGAGTTGCGAGCGCGTCCGGGCGCCAGATAGGGAATCACGAACGTCAGGATCGCTCCGGTGATCAGCCCCCCGATATGCGCGGAGTTGTCGATCACCGGAATGGTGAATCCGATGAACAGATTGATCGCGATCACCGGCAGAATGCCCGAGCTCATGCGGCGGCGGAAATTCTCCGGCAACTCGTCGCGATAGCGGTACCCGAAGACGAAGAGCAGCCCGAAGAGCCCGAAGATCGCGCCCGAGGCGCCGACGCTCGGCGTCGATCCGGGCTTGGTCAGACTGCCCAGGTAACTGCCGGCCACCCCACCGATCCCCGACAGGAGATAGATCAGGAGGTACCGCGAGGAGCCGTAGAGTTTCTCCACCAGCGGTCCGATGTTCCAGATCGCATATGAGTTGGAGGCCAGGTGGATCAGGCCGCCATGAATAAAGATCGGGGTCACCAGCCGAAACCACTCCCCCTGCTGCAACAGCTCGTTCGTCTTGGCGCCGAAGGCGACCACGGTCCGCATGTCGTTCATGGAGATGAGCGTCTCCATGAAATTGCCCCCCGAGACCACCGTCATCAGCAGATAGACCGCGAGATTGATGATCAGGATGGCATAGGTGACCGGCGTGGCCCGCGAAAAGAGGGCGTGCAGAAACCGGCGCTCTTCTTTCGCTTGCTGCTCCTCGACCAGAGCTTGAACCGAAACGGCTCCGCAATTGACGCAGGCGGGTTGCTGGCTGGGCGTCGGCTGGCCGCACTGCTCGCATTTACGGAAAGATCTGGGGTCGATTGGATCTGGGTTCTCGCTATTCACTCCGGCTCCTGGTCTTCAAGATCCTCGGATGAGAGATCCTGGATGAGATCAAAAGGATTGTAACTGACTCCCGATCAACTGTCACGAATAAGCGGTGCGCGGAGGCCGGGCCGTCCGGATCGAGGCTTTTTCGGGCGCGCCGGACGGATTCCGGCATTTCCGGAAGCCGTCTGTATCAAAGGTAACACTTTTCAAACCCTGGTTGCGTGCGACAATGCCAACTGCTAAACTTAATTTGTTCTCCACGTCTTGATACGTCTTGATATGTCTTGATATGTCTTGATACGAATATTCAAGATCTCTTAAGTAAGAAACTCATGAAATCTAACACAACTTTTCTATTACTGAGGGTCTAGCGATGGCATCAGTTCAATCATCCTCAAGTTTGACTGGCGCAACCAAAGGGTCCGAGATGTCGGCGGCCTCGCCGGTCCTCAACGAGGGCGTCGCGGTGCCCAACCCGGAGCAGGAAGGATCGGAATCGGAAGCGTCCAGAACGGCGAAGCGGGGAAAAGGGTCGGGGTTCAACACGATCATCGATAGGTTCCTCAATCTGCTGAGTTCGGTGCCGTTCGGCATCATCCTGTTGGTCTTCCTGATCATCGCCTGCATGATCGGCATGCTGATCCAACAGCAGGAACTGGAGAGTTTCTCCGGCTATTACAACGAATTGACGCCGGGGGAGAAGATCGTCTACGGACGGCTGGGCTTCTTCGATATCTATCATGTCTGGTACTTCAACCTGCTGCTCCTGATGTTGAGCCTCAACATCATTCTGGCCTCGATCGATCATTTTCCGGCGTCCTGGAGCTTCATTGCGCGCAAGAAGCTGACGGCCTCGCCGATGTTCGTCATGGCGCAGAAGTTCAAAGAGCAGGTGGAACTGCCGAAACAGGATCGGAAAGAGTTGACCGAACTGGCGGTCTCCGCCGCGCGCGCCCTCAAGTTCAAAGTGCGGGTGACCGAAGGAGAGGACCGGACGACGGTCTTCGCCGAACGCGGCGTGTGGAACCGGATGGGCGCCTACGTGGTCCACATCGGCCTGCTGACCATCTTCCTCGGCGGCTTTCTGACCAGCCGGGGATACGTCGGCTCGATGCCGGTCACGCCGGGCAAGACGGAAAACAAGATGATCCAGAACGTCTTCAACGTCGAGCATGCCACCACACAGTTCGCCATCGGCCGGCGCGAACTGGTGCTCCCCTTCACCATCGAAGGGATCGACATCCAGCACAAACCGATCAAGAAAGGCGGCTCGATCGATCCGGGCAACACGCTCGACTGGCTGACGCGGATTCGGATCCGCGATCCCGAGACCGGTCAGAACACCGAAGCCCTGGTCCACATGAACACGCCGTACGATTACCGGGGCTACCGCTTCTTCCAGGCTTCCTACACGACCGTCGGCAGCGCGCGGACGGTGACGATCCGGGTTCACAGCAACGCCAACGGCCAGCAGCAGGATGTCACGATTCCGCGGGACGGCGAGGTCAAACTCGCCGACGGGACGCGCCTCAAGTACGCCGATTTCGTGCCGCACCTGACCGTCAACCGCGAGGGGCGGGTGCAGATGGCCTCCGGCGAATACGAGAACCCGGCGGCCCAGATCCTCTACATCACGCCGGACGGCAAGGAGGGCGAATCCTGGGCCCTCAATCAACAATTCATCAACGAGATTGCGAATGCTCCATTTCTGAAATCGGCCTTTCCGAACAACGGTCCGTACCAGTTCCTGCTGGCCGATTACGAGAGGGTGGCGCTGGACCACATTCTCTCGGTCCAGTTCGATCCGGGAGCCAAGGTCGTCTACGTCGGCTTCACGATTCTGTGCCTGACTCTGATTGCGGTCTTCTTCTTCTCGCATCAGAGACTCTGGATCGTGGTCGAAGACGGCAAGGTGCATCTCGGGGGGGACTCGAATCGCAACCGTCTCGGGTTCGAGGACCGAGTCCGGAAGATCATCGCCCTGATCCGCGAGCCACGAATCGCCAGTTAATTTACCCGGCGCGGGCCTCCGCTGCCTGCGCCTAGGCAACCAGGTTACTTTGCAGCATGGACGGTCTGAAGTCCGTGTGACTCCCTTGGAGGTTAAGAGATGGGTCAAGCGACTAAATCAATCAATGCGACGATGAACGCCTCGGTCGCCGCGGAAAAGGGACTGAATTGGCGGCAATTATCGATCTCCGGTTACCTGCCGGCGATCCTGCCGCTGATCGGCGCGGCGATCATCACCACGGCGCGGGTTAAACTCGGCGCCTCGGCGGTCCCGACTGACGGGACCCTGATCATTCTCGGACAACTCTGCTACATCACGGCGGCCGCCTCGCTGGTCACCAACTTCTGGGCGCCGGTCGGCTTTCTTCAGAGATTGGGACTGTGGACGGCCTCGCTCGGCTTCTTCTTCAACCTGTCGAGCTGGCTGGTCCGCTGGGTGACGATGGGCGACCGGGAGAACTGGGTCCGGATGACCAACCAGATTACCGGCGAATATCATCCGACGTGGTTCTTCAGTTATATTCCGTTCGCCAATCTCTACGATCTCTCGGTCGCTTTCGCCTTCGGCGCGGCCTTCGCGACGCTGCTCATCAGCCACCGCGAGAATACCCGATTCATCGGCGCGATCTCGCTGCCGCTGATCTCGCTGATCCTGCTCATGGCGACCTTCATCGGCAACTCCTTCATCGATCTGCCGCCGGTGCTCGACAGCTACTGGCGCCCGATTCACGTCGGCGTCGCCTCGATGAGCTACGGGGTGGCCCTGGTCAGTTTCGCGCTCGCCGTGGTCTACCTGCTCAAGGACGGCGTCAAGACCGAAGCCATGGGCGTGGCCGTCACGGCCTTCTTCGTGGTCGGATTCGTGCTGGTCTGGTTGACCAGCGGCATCAAGGCCTTCGATCCGTTCACGCTCGGTTTCCGGCTCAACCCGGTCGTGATCCACGATCGCGGGATGATGATCACCGGAGCGCGGGTCGCGCTGCCCGGAGTCGGCCCGCTGTTCGCCCTCTCGATGCTGCTGTTGATCGCGATGACGGTCTGCTTCCTGCTCTATCTGCAACGGGATCATGAGCGGGCCCGGCGGCTCGGCCACCTGCTCTCGCGCGCGGCCCTCGTCATGATGGCCGTCACGATCGGCGCGGTCTTCTATCAGGTCAACCACATGGGCGCGGTCGGATCGCTGGTCGGCAATGACCAGGCCTATCAGGCCGGTCTCCAGGCCCTGGGCTCCAAAGAGGCGGCCCGCCAGACGGCCGAGAACATCGCCACCATCGGCGTGAACTTCCTCGGACAGTACCGCGACTCGATGGTGCTCAACATCCGCAGCAATCCGGTCGAGATGGCGGCGCTCTTCACCATCTTCGCGGCCACGCTCTTCGTCGCGCTCTTCAACTTCCGCACGGAGAAGTTGCGCGCCAGCCTGCCCTCGCTCGAAAAGATCGACAGCCTGACCTACAAACTGGTCGGCGTGGCCTTCGCCGGTCTGGCGATCCTGCTGGTCACCGGTGCGGTCTGGGCCAATGAGTCGTGGGGCCGGTACTGGGGATGGGACTCCAAGGAGACCGGCGCGTTGGTGGCCTGGCTCTCTTACGCGGGATACCTGCACACCCGGATCGCGCACAACTGGTCGGGGCGCCGAAGCGCTTATTTCGCCCTGGTCGGCTTCCTGCTGGTGATCTTCACCTATCTCGGGGTGAGCTACATCCTGCCCGGTCTGCACTCCTACGCATAAACCGGATTGAAAAGATCGAACCGTGAAAAGAACGAAACCGACGGAGACGTTGGTTTCGTTCTTTTTTTGGGTCGGCAAACAGGCCGCGAAATAGACGAAAGACGCCCAAGATTACTGAACTCACATGCTTGAAATCGATCGAGTCACCCGGCGGGCCCAATTCTGGATCCTGGTCTTTGCGATCCTCGGCGTCGCGCTGACGCTGCTCTATGCCGACAGCGAACAGCAGGATTCGGGCTATCACTTCCTGTTCGCGCGATGGGGATGGCGGCATCCCAATCTCTTCGTCAGCGTCTGGGCGCGCCCGCTCTTCACCTTCCTCTACTCCTTTCCCGCCCGGTTCGGCTATCCGGCCGCCAAGCTCTTCACGGTGGCGATCTGTCTGACGACCGCGTGGCAGACGTTCCGGCTGGCGCGGCAGCTCCGGTTCGAGCGCGCGGAACTGGCCATTCCCCTGCTCTTTCTGCAACCGGCCTTCTTTCTGGTCAGTTCCGTCGTCATGACCGAACCGCTCTTCGCCCTGCTCTTCGTGATCGGGCTCAGGTTGCACCTCTCCGGACGGATCAAGCTCGGAATGTTGACCATCTCGTTGTTGATTCTGGCTCGACCCGAGGGCTTCTTCATCGGGTCGCTGTGGGGTTGCTGGGTCCTGTTCGACCGGCGAGACCCGCGAGCCTGGTGGCGCCGAATTCCCGAAACGCTCCTGCTGGCCGGCGGCATGCTCTCGTGGTGGCTCGCCGCCTATCTGATCACCGGCGACCCGCTCTGGATCGCCCATGATTGGCCGCAGGACTGGCAGGTCAACAGCCGGGCCAACGGAACCGGACCGATCTGGTGGTACGCGGCGGTCTCCCCCTTGATCGTCGGCCCGCTGCTGCTCGCGCCGTTCCTCCACGGATTGGTCGGACTGCTCAAACGGCGAGAGTTCCTGCTGGGCACCTGGTCGTTCCTGACCGTCTTCATCCTGCACTCGGTGATGTATACCCGGGGCTGGTTCGGTTCGGCGGGCTATCCCCGGTACTTCGTCTGCGTCTCTCCCGCGATCGCGCTCATCACCCTGGCCGGCTGGAAGAGCCTGGCGGACCGGTTCTCGCCCCGAATCAGAACCGGAGCCCTGGCCGCAGCCACGCTCTCGCTCTCGGCGCTGATCTGCCTCGCCTATGTCGACAGTTGGCCGTTCACCCGCGACGCGCGGGCGGTGGCGGAGATGCAGCAGTGGTTTAGCCACAACGAACGCCCCGTCTCACGGCTGATCTGCAGCCAGTCCTATATGCGGATCACCTTCGATCGCGATCCCTGGGAGAATCCGGCGTTCAACGGCGATCGCGACCACAACCTGGAGCTGATCCGTCAGTCGTCCAGACAGACTCTCATCTTTTGGGATGGAGAGACCGGGCCCAAATGGTATCGAATGAACGCGGCCGATTTCGAATCGGCCGGCTATGTCCGGCTCGAATCCCGGAAATTCGAGCTGGAGGGCCTCCTGTTCAGATTCTCCTGGCCCTATCTCGGAGGGCCGCGTGTCCAACAGATGCACCTGTTCTACAAAGAGTAGGCAAATGGGTCAACCGGACACAGATAATGCCGGGGGCCCTGATAAAAAACATGGCTGGGATTCGGCTTATTTGTGCTAAGATCGTCACTCCAATACTAGTCCGGCATCGCAATTACGGCACTGAGTTAGCCAATCGATCCTTTACCAGCGTCTTACTCTCGTACATGTAAATGCACTTCGGTGTGGAGTGACTCGATCAGGTTAACAACTTTCTGCCAACTCAAAAGTTGTTAAGCTTGCGCCCTTATTGCCGTCAATTCTGATCGCATCAGCTCAGGGCTTTATTCGGAGGAGTTATGACTCAGCAAAGTTTTCGTCGCCTCACCAGCCTGGTGTTCGTCCTCGGCGCTCTGGTACTTTTTAACCTGGCGGCCATGGCTCAGACCAATCTCAGTGATACGAGACCCGGTAGCGTACTCTTCTTCAATCGATACACGAGTAACCCGAATACCGCACAGCAGGCCGACACCCAGATCAATATCACCAATACCAATGCGAACGATTCGGCGGCGGTCCATCTCTTCTTCGTCGATGGGGCCACCTGTTCAATCGCAGATTTCATCCTGTCACTGACCCCGAGCCAGACGGTCTCTTTTCTGATGAGCGACCTGGACCCGGGAGTCGACGGGTACATCATCGCGGTCGCCACGGAGGGTGGGGTTCCGACCCAGTTCAACTGGTTGGTCGGTTCCGCTTACATCCGTGAAAATGACGGGAGGCAGGCGACGCTTCCGGCCACCACCATCACCAAGCTCTCGCCGGGACCGATCGACCAGGGGCTCGACGGAAACTATCGGCTGACCTTCAACGGGACGGATTATGACCGGCTTCCGAATGCCGTGGCGGTGACCAGTTTCAATAGCGAAACGACGGACTCCAACAACCTGATCATCTACTCGCCGACCACCAATCTGACCTTCGGATCGGCGGATCCGATCAACACCTTCGTGCTGCTCTTCGATGATCAGGAGAACTCGATCTCGTCCAGCTTCACCTTGCGCTGTTATAAGGTCGACAGCTTTACCTCGCTCTTCAATCGGAGCGGAGGAATCAACCGCCATGTTCCGGCGGGCAGAACCGGCTGGGTCAAGATCAGTTCGACGGGGCGGCCGCTGCTCGGCTCAGTCATCAGCCGGGGACCAGGTTTCAGCGGAGGCTACAACCTCCCGGCCGTCGGCACCCTGCCCAATTTCGAGATCATAATTCCGGTCTACTGAATTCAAATAGATTCAAAACCGCGAAAGACGCGGAAGACGCGAAATCCAAGATCTTTCGCATCTTCCGCGTCTTTCGCGGTTTATAAACCAATGGCGCTCCGAACGACCTCCAGCGCCGAAGGCGCGCAAAAGGACCCACAAATTCCTGCAGGGTCGGCAAATCTCAAATCTCACTCTTCGATCCGATAGATATTCTCCTTCCAGACCACCACCACTCGTTGACCCAGGGCGAAGAAGTCCGCGAGTTTCGGTTCCCGGGCGATCAGGTTGAAGTATTCATCACCGCCGAACTTGATCGTGGTCAGAGGCATCTTGGATTCGGGTTTGAATTCGCTGTCGATCCAGACGCCATCGCGGAGGTAGAAGGTCTTACCCGCGACCTGTTGCAGAGCCGAGTTCAAATCGGAATCCTTATCGATCTGAAGAACCATGTCCGATTCTTTCATCTTGGCCCGGCGCTTGCTTGTGGTGACCGCGCCCTGCCCGCTCACCTGTTTCAGGTCTTCGAGGCTCCCCGAGAGGCGTTGAGCGCTCGATTCGGGTGCCCCGGGTGCCCCCAGGAAGATCACCCGGTCGCGCCGTTCCAGGACCAGGTTCGACGTGTAGGGCGTCACAATGCCGTAGCGGGTGCCGAGTTCGACGATCTCATCCCGCAGCTCTTTCGATTCGCCGTTCTGGCGAATCTGTTCGAGCAGATATCCGACCCGCCGCGTCGCCCAGAGGTAGGGGAGAAATTCATGGTCGGAATGTTTCTCCGGAAAACGCAGGTCGTTGTAGACGAACCGCCGCTCCCGCCCGTTGACCTGGCCGGTCAGCGTCAACCGGGTGTTGGCGGGCCGGTAGCGCCCGAGCAAAACCAGTTGTGAGCCATGGAAGAGGTCCGGCAGGGTCCGGGGATAGACCAGGTCGGTCTGGCCCTGGCCCCAGTCGATTCGGAGGTCGCTCAGAACCGGATGATTGACCTTGGCGAAGAAGTTGGAGACCTTCACTTCGAGGTCTTCGTTCGGTTCGATATAGGCGACCGTCCCGCGATTCTCATCAGCCAATCCGTCGAGCAGCAGCGTATTGACGTCGTAACCGACGCCGAAGGTGAAGAGCCGCACCTTCGATCGGTTGGCCTCTCGGGCGTTGCTGAGAATGCGCGCGGGCTGCGTGATACTCACCGTCGGCTGGCCGTCGGTGATCAGGACGATCATCTGCAGCCGGTCTCCCGAGGGCAACTGTTTAAAAGCGGCCATCAGGGCGTCATTGATGTTGGTCCCGCCCGTCGCCCGCATCTTGTCGATGAACTCCCGAGCCTGCCGCTTGCCGTCTTCATCGGCCGCGATGACCCGCTCGTTGAAGAGATGCTCTTCACCGGCGAACGAGATGATATTGAAACGATCGCGGGCCTCGAGAGTGTTGACGCCGAACCGCAGGGCGGCCTGGGCCTTCCCGATCTTCCCGTCATCGGCCATCGAACCGGAAGTGTCCAGCACGAAGATCACATCCTTGGCCGCGGTCTCCCGCTCGTCGAGTTCGGCCTTGGGCGAGACCAGCAGCATAAAATAGCCGTCCTTGCCCGGCTCGCGATGGGCCAGCAGGGAGAGCCCGACCTCCTGTTCGGAGAGCGTGTAGAAGAGGCGAAAATCGGGCTGCGACGAACTGGCGCGGACTTCGAAACTCAACCGCGCCTTCCGCTCGCCGTCGCGCTTGACCTCGATCTCGTGCGAGGGCGAATAGACGCTCTTGATCGGCGTCCGCGAGGTGATCTCGATCTCGGCGGAGATGAGGCCGACCGGCTGAGACTCGCGATTCGAATCCGGAATCTGGTTCTCCGGTTCGCGCCGGGGCCCCGGCCCGGGCCGCCGCGGATTGGAGACCATCCCGTTGGCGCGCCAGCCGGTGCCCAGCGGATAACGATATGAGACCGCGCCGCTCTCGCCGGTCAGCAACTGGCTGTAGGTCAGCTCGATCTTCTTTTCGCTGTTGGGCGGAATGGGGAAGATGCTGGCCTGGAACAGATCCTTGCCCGCGTATTCGAGCAGCGCCGGATCTCGGCGCGATCGGACGATCTCGTTGTAGATTCGCCGCGCCTCTTCGCGCGAGCGGGTCTCGCCCACCAACCGCGTCTGGCCGTCCCACATCGCAAATTCGGTGATCGAGACCTGGTCCGGAAGAGGAAAGAAATAGACCCCTTCCAGCGTGTAGGGCGTCTCGTTCAAGAAGACCTGCTCGACGCGGGTGACGGCGACCTGATTATCGATCTTGGTCGAGAAACGGATGCTCTTGACTCGCAGCGGCTGCTGCGGAATCGGCTGCTGCGGTGGCGGGCAATAGATCACCGGGCGCGGGCAGGGGCGCGGGAAGATCACTCCCTGCGCCCTGACCGTGACGGCGCCCAACATCAATCCCAGCAAAGCGATAAACAAACGGCAACTCTTCATATCTCCTCCGTCGAATGGTCTTTTAAATGGTGAGGGGCCGTTGGTAGAACGATCAGGGCCCGGGCCCTTGCAATCCAATCAGTCTTTGACGGAGAAGATCTGGACCGGGCCCAGCAGACCCGAATCCAGCAGCGGCCACTCTTTTCTGATCGTGACGTTGGTCCTGGTGAAGCGCCGGTCCTCCGGCAGATCGCGGTCGCCCACCAATCGGTTGCGCCAGGAGTTGATCACCTCGACCTCGAGCACGTTGCGCGGTTGAATGAGACCCGGGCCGAGTTCCATCCGAAACGGCGGCGTCCAGGTCACGCCCAGATCCTTCCCGTTCAGGCGCACCCGGGCGATTCCGACATCGCGGATCTCTCCCAGCCCCAGGGCCAGTCTCGCGGAGGCCGCCACCTGCTGATTGAGATCGAACTCGATTCGATAGGTCGCGCGGCCCGAATAGAAACGGATGCCATCCTCGGGCCGCGTCGTCCAACTGACCAGGCGCTCGAAGATCGCCGATTCCGGCCCGCCCCATTTCGGATCGAACCGCACCTGCCAGGCGCCCTCGATGGCCGCGACCGGCTCGTAGCTCGGAAAGTTGCTCCGGGCCTCGCCGTTGCGGGTCGGCGAGATCGGTTTGCGAAAGACGACGAAGACCGATCCGTAAGGGTCGAACTCCAGGGGCAGGATCGTGCGCCCGTCAGCCTGAGTGAAGGCCCGGGCCTCCCGGATCTTTCCGGTCAGCGGATCCCACAGCTCCGGCTGCTTGCCGCTCACCCGGAACGCCCCGTCGATCTGTTGCGGCTGCCGGTCCTGATTGCTCACGAAATAGTAGTCGATCTCTCCCAACTGATGGTGGATGTAGTCGAAGGCGGCGCGGCCCCCCGCCCGGCTTTGGGCCTCGAAATCCGGCGCGACCCGGTCGGATTGCAGAACCTCGCGAGCGGTCTTCCCCCAGATCACCCGCCCGCGCCCCGCACGATGCTCACCCGAATCGCCCGCGCCCCACAGTTCGCCGGCCAGTTGCTGAAGTTCGATCTCGCTCTTCGGATATCCGACGAGGCTGACGGTTCGTTCCGGTTTGGGACCGAGCACGGTCGCGCCGTTCTTGACCAGATCGCGCACCTTCCGGAGCGCGGCCAGCGAGAGGACCTGGTGATCAGGCAACGCCAACAGGCGATAAGTTTGTCCATCCGGCAGAGTGAGGCGGCCGTCCCTCACGCTCAGGCGCGTCAGCAGGACCTCCTCGTTGATCAGGTCATAATCGTAACCGGGCAGAACTTTGGCCGGATCGTCCTCCTTGAGCCGCGCGATGTTCGGCACGTGATCTCCGTAATAGTAGAGCGCATCCGCGACGAACTTCCCGCGCTGCATCATGAACTGGCAGCGGTTGATGTACCGGATCGGCTCTCCGGCCTGCTCCCACCAGGTGACGTTGGGATTGAAATGCGTGCCCGCAAAATATTCCTGCCCGGGTAAGCCCATCTCTTTCGGCGAGGCGGTGAAGGTGTGGAGCAAGACCAGATTCAAGCCCGAACAGACTTCGTGATCGAAGCTCGGTTTCTGCGAGGACCACAGCGTGTCGTCCCAGTGCGGACCGATGGAGGTGAAGGACTCGGCGCCGACCAGTCGCCGGTTGTAGATGTGGGCGGCGCTCGCGGCCATCTTGACGAAGTAGCGGCGCTCCGGCGTGGGACGATGCGGCGAGGGCACCCAGAATTCGCCCATCGGAATCTCGCTGTGGCCGTAGTTCTTGAGCCCGTCGAAGGGTCCGGCGTGAGGGCCCGCGGACTCCGGTTGAATTCCCATGCCGTATCGGCGGGCCTGCTCCGCAAAGACGCGGTAATGACGATCGGAGATCAGGTCGCTGATGGTCTTGCGAAAATCGGCGAGGAAGCGGTTGCTCTGGTCGCGGCTCTCGACGATCTTGCCGGCGACCACCGGCAGATAGGAGATCACGTCGTACCCGCGCCGCCGGCGAAACTCCGCGGCGAAGTTATCGGTCCAGTTGATACCGTCCAGCTCCCAACTGTCGGTCTGCAGATATTTCAGGGTCCGGCCGACCATCGGCCGAACGTCTTCCAAGAGGGGTTCGACGTGGGTCTTCCAGTAGCGCAGAAAATACTGTTCGCCCAGGTGGTCGATGACGCGCCCCTTCCATTTGCCGCTGGAGGTGGAGACCTGGGCGCCGCTGGTGGTGTAGCCGAAACGCATGATCACCCATTCGCCCGCCGGAACGTTCCATTGCAGCGTGCCGTCCGGTCCCAGCTTGTCGGTCAGGTGGACGATCTCCTTGAGCCGCGCATCCTCCTCGCCGGGTTGAGCGGCGACATCGTTGAGCAGGTAGCGCGTGTCGGGGGCCGACATGGAGACCTCTTTAAACGCCGCTTTAAACGTCAGATCGCGGATCGGCGGCTTGGCGGCCGGGGCCTTGGCGCCGAAGGCCAGGGCGGCGATCTCGCGATAGAAGCCGTCGTGGATCGGCGGTGGCGGCAGCCGTTCGCGGTAGGCGACCGGCCCTTTCACCCGCACCTCCGACCAGGTCAGATGCTTGGTCGCTTCGGCGGGCGTGACGTCGGGCCCGCCCAGGTTCCATCCGCTCTGAATGTTGAGGCTCAGGACCAGCCCCAACCGATCGGCCTCCCTGACCGCGTGTTTGAACAGCTCGCGCCATTCGGGCGTGCCGAACATCGGCCCCTCGGGCACCTGCCGATTGCCGCGCTGCTCCGCGCCCCCCGCGTCGAAGATGGAGGCGCCGCTGAAGCCCTTGGCCTTCATCTCTTCGAGATCTCTGGTCAGGCCCTCTTTCGTGACGTTGCCGTTGAGCCACCACCACCAGCAGCGGATCCCGGAACTCCGGGGCGGATTCTGAAATCCGTCTTCCAGCGCGACCGATTCCTGTGGGGCTCCCAGGGTGGCGAGCAGTCCGAGCGCGATGAGCAAGACCGGGACGGCCACAAGTCGCAGCCCGGCCGGTAGGTGATTTATCATATGTGATGTTCAGTCCGTTTATTCTTTAACCGCGAATTGCGCGGTCGATCGATCGATTTTGAGCCTGCAAAAAACGCGAAGCACGCGAACTTGGCGAAGCACGCGAGCCAGCAGGGCTGGTTCGTCGGTCTCGCCGGGTTCGCGTGCTTCGCGTTCTCTCTGCCGTGATCTTCAGTGGTGGCCTATTCTCCGCAAGACTCCCACCGACTGTCAATTTCAGTAGAGAACTTTGAGCCCGAACTGGATCACTCGGCCGCCCGCGCCCGGGGCCAGGCTGTTGATGACGCCGAAGGT
The DNA here is from genome assembly GCA_035280505.1 of Blastocatellia bacterium. Taxonomy (GTDB): domain Bacteria; phylum Acidobacteriota; class Blastocatellia; order RBC074; family RBC074; genus JAKEHZ01. The sequence continues at coordinate 18,887 of DATEFT010000038.1, forward strand.
CGGAGTATCCAGGACCAATCCCGGAACGTTGAAGTTCGCTTGATTGAAGAAATTGAAGAACTCGGCCCGGAACTGGGTCTTGATCCGCTCGCCGATGGGCGTGTTCTTGAAGACCGAGAAGTCCCAGTTCTGGAAGCCCGGGCCATAGAGCGTGTTCTTGCCCAGGTTGCCCAGACGGAATCGCGCCGGTTTGGCGAAGGCCGCCCGGTTGAAGTAGAAGGTTCCGGCATCCACTCCGCGACGCTGGATCGAGGCTCCCTGATCGATCCCCTGATAGGAATCGCCGACCAGGTTGGGCCGCTGGTTGTTGCTGCTGCCGGCGCCGGTGCCGATGTCGGCATTATCGCCCGAGGTGTTGAGCTGGAACGGCGGTCCGCTCTGCAGCGCGGTGATGCCGTTGACCTGCCAGCCGCCGATCACTTTGTTGACCGTCTCGCTGGAACTGGACAACCAGCGCCCCTTGCCGAACGGCAGCTCCCAATTGTAGCTGACGACCACGCGGTGCCGGATGTCGAAGGCCGACGGGCCTTTGTTCCCGCGCAGATCGCAACGGCACTGCGGATTGGAAGGCGAGTTGCCGAAGTTCGATGAACTCGAGGCGTCATCGATGGTCTTGGAATAGGTGTAGGAGGTCAGGAACGACACCCCGTGCGAGAGCCGCTGCTCCAGCTTGGCGATCAACCCATGAAAGGTCGACGCCGCCCCGTTGTCGGTCCCGATGATGACGTTGTTGCTGAAATTCGGAAATCTCACGCGCTGGGCCAGCGACGTCGGGTTGGCCGGATCCCGGACCAGAATGTTGTCTCCCTGCTGAAAATTGCTGCGCCGCAGCAGGCGCGTGCCCTTGGAGCCCAGATAACCGACCTCCGCCAGCAGGTTCGGCCGGACTTCATATTCGACGTTCAGATTCCACTGTTGCAGATAGGGAGTCTTATTGGTCGGATCCACCGAGAACGGTTGGATGGTTCCGGTCGGATTGGCGGCCGGCGCCGGAAAGAGCGAGTCCAGACTGAGGTTCGGCACCAGCGGGTTGCCGGCCGTGTTCTGGACGAAGAAGAAGGGCGCATTGTTCCGCAGGAACTGCAGCTCATTGCCCTCCTGCACGTCATAGAAGATGCCGTATCCGCCACGCAGCACGGTCTTCGAGACCGGGCGATAGGCGAATCCGAGGCGAGGCGCCAGGTTGTTGCGATCCGGCGCCAGAATCGTCTCCCGGGCATCCAGGCCGGTCTCGACCACGCCCAGTCCCGGGATGAAGGCCCGCGACGTGCCCGCCAACTGCAACCGGCCGCCACGCGCGTCATTGAAATCGACCACCGTGTACCGGTCGAGTTCTTCCCGCCAGGGGGTCGCGTACTCGTAACGCACTCCCAGGTTGAGCGTCAACCGCGGCGAGACCTTCCAGTCATCCTGGAAGAAGAAGGAGTAGAGATTGCTGGTGTTGTGCGCGAGCTGGTCGCCGACCGCGGCGGCGACACTCTGCGGAACGCCCAGCAGCAGGTCGGCGATGGCGCTCCCGCTGTATTGCCCGGTGAAGTTGACCGTGCCGCGATCGTTGTTGGCCACCAGTTGGGTCAGCCGCGTATGGCGGATGTCGAAACCGATCTTGAAGGTATGGGCGTCGCGGATCCAGGTCACGTTGTCCACGAACTGCGAGGTCTGGGTGATCGCGTTCTGCGGGAAATTGCCGCCCGGACCGAGCGTGGTGAATCCGCCGCTGAACGTAAATTGCGGAATCCCGAAGGCCGTGGCCGGGCTGGTGGTGGTGTTGGTGAACCCGAAGAAGTCCCGGGCCGCATTATCGCCGATGCTGGCATCCGGCGGAGTCAGGTAGCGATTGCGGTTGAACCCGAACCGGGCTTCGTTGAGCAGCGTGCTGCTGAAGGTGTGGACCTCGTTGATCGCCACGTTCTGCCCGCGCACGTCGTCCACGTTGCCCGAGAACGGAAGCACGGCCAGACGGGTGCGGAAACGATCCAGCAACGAATAGCGGACGAAGAAGTTGTCCCGTTCGCCCAGCTTGTGATCGACCCGCGTGTTGATCTGGTCGTTGTCATCGGTCTGGGCCGGGCTCGACGTGAAGTTGCGTCCGACCTGGCCGCTCACGTTCGGCGTCGGAAAGAGGCCGGCGATCCTCCGGGCGCGAGCGGAGATCAGGTTGTCGGGAATCCGGTTGCCGGCGAAGGCGACGCCGGTCTGCGGATTGAGGATCACCGGATTGCCGGCGGCCGAGAAATCGCCCGCGAGTTGCGCCGGGGTCGGGATAAAGCCGAAGAGCGGCTGCGAGGTGCGGATCCGCTGCCCCTCGTAGTTGAAGAAGAAGAACGTCCGGTCATGGCCGCGATACAATTTCGGAATGGTGAGCGGCCCGCCCAGCGTTCCGCCGAACTGGTTCTGTTTGAGGGGCGCCACCACCGGATCGAAGAAGCCGCGGGCCGCGGTGGCGCTGTTGCGGTGAAACTCGAAGAGCGACCCGTGATATTCGTTGGTGCCCGATTTGAGGGCCGCGAGGATCTGGGTGGCTCCGCGTCCGAACTCCGCGGTGTAGGAGTTCTGCAAGACCTTGAACTCCTGGATCGCGTCGATCGAGGGCGTGATGGTCGGCGTCTGAAACGAGACGTCGTTCGAATCGACGCCATCCAGCAGAAAACTGACCGAGGTGTCGCGCGCCCCGGCCACGTTGATGCTGCGGCTGACGCCCTTCTGACCGGCCGTGGCGCCCGCGCGCGAGGGAGTCGCCGCCGGGATCAGCCGGGCCAGTTGCAGATAGTCGCGCCCGTTGAGCGGCAACTCGACGATCTGCTTGTTGGTCAGCACGTGACCGATCTCGGAGGTGTCGGTCTTCAGAAGCACGGCGCTGGCCACCGTCTCCGCCCGATCCTGCACATTCCCCACCGACAGGATCAGATCGAACCGAGCCGTCTGGTTGATGTTCAACTCGATCCGGCTCACCGTCTGAGGTCGAAATCCGACATGACCGACCTCCAGGCTGTAGACCCCGGGCAGCAAGGCCGGGAAGTTGTAGTCCCCATCCCCATCGGTCGTGAAGCTCTTGCTCTCATTCGTGCCGAGGTTCGTCACCTTGACCTCGGCTCCGGGAATCGCGGCGCCATTGGCGTCCGTCACCTTCCCGACGATGGCTCCGCGATTGAATTGGGCCATCAGCGGCTGGACTGAAAAGATGGCTATCAAGACGACTCCAAACAACATCCGTCGTATCTTCATTGATTCAGTAGACTCCTAATTACATGGCTCGCGCCAACTTATTAAAACTGTTCAAGTTTTTTTTCATCCCAGCAATGGCTCTTCCTGGTTCTGTTGGGGAGCAATCCGATCTCTGCAGGTTGGGGATAAGTTCGATCAGGTGTGGTGCGGTGGCTGCCTTCGGCGGCGGTTCCAGCGCTGCCGAAGGCGATAACGGCCCGCATAGTATGCCAGGCCGCTCGAAGATGCAATCATAAAATTACATCGCTATAATCTTGTCCAATTGTGACTTACCATTCACAATTGTTCAGATTTAATCGCGGATAGTGCCCTTCCCTTTCAAATTGCCGCGCTGTATTATGTGGTGGTTTGATTCTGCTCGATCTTTGAGAGACAACACCTTATGAGGATTTACTATTCCAGTATATGCAAGTTATCCACTGCCAATATGGGCAGTGTACGGGTTTAGGATACTCACATCCGGCCACCACTGTGCTTACCCTGTCCTGTGATCACCTAAACTATTGACGAGCAAAAAGAACCTACCCTGTTTTTTTGATTGGTATGGCTTTTGCTATGGCAGCATCATGATGATGACAGCACTAAACAATCTATCCAGAAACTTCCTGGGAGGGACAGAAATGAAAAGGAAAATCGTTGGCACCTTGATATTGGGGTTTACGCTAGGGGTAAGCTTGCCGGCGCTGGCTCAGGACGCGGCCAAAGGCGGCGAAGCTCAAGTCGATCAAAGCAAACTGGTGAAGGTTCCGGCAGGAGCTAAGCAGA
>DATEFT010000039.1:0-22389 GCA_035280505.1 Blastocatellia bacterium
CCCGGTTCGCCGCTATCGGCGTGAATATCTGTGTAAATCACTCCGGGGCGCACGACATTGACGCGAATGCCCTCGGTGGCCACCTCTTTGGCCAATCCGATCGTCATCGTATCGATCGCGCCCTTGGAGGCGGCATAATCGATATACTCACCCGGAGCGCCGAGGCGCGAGGCGGCCGACGAGACATTGACGATCGATCCGCCCGCCCCGCCGTAACGGGTCGACATGCGCCTGATCGCCTGACTCGCGCATAAGAAGCTGCCGGTGACATTGGTGGCGAAGATCCGGTTGAGACGCGCGGCGTCCATCTCTTCCAGCCTCATCTGCCGATCGATAATCGCCGCGTTGTTGACCAGGGCCGTCACCGTCCCCAGTTCCCGATCCACGGTCTCGAACAGGCGCCGGACCTCGGACTCCGCGGCGACATCGGCCTGAACCGCGATCGCTCGCGCTCCCGTCTCGGCGATGGCGCGGGCGACCACTTCCGCGGCCTCCCGGTTGTGATGATAGTTGACGGCCACGGCATAACCGCGACTGGCGGCCAATCGCGCGGTGGCCGCGCCGATCCCGCGACTGGCGCCAGTCACGATCAAAACTTTATTCATCAATTCAAATCCCTTTGAGGATGGTCTTCAACCGATTCCAGGCCCCTGCCCGCCCGGTCGTGTTCGCTTCGTTCTTATTCTCCGGGTCTTCGCCGGCCCGCATGAAACCATGCCCGGCGCCGTCATAGGTGACCGGTTCATAGGTCTTGCCGGCCTCCTTCATCAAGGTCTGGCTCTGGGGGATCGTCTCATTGACCCGCGCATCGTTGCCGCCGTAAAAGCCATAGACCGGAGTCTTGATCCTGGCGATCGACTCCTTGTCGGTCGGCCCCGCGCCGTAAAAGACGAAGGCGGCCTTCAGATCGGCGCGATTGGTGGCGAAACGAAACGTCTGGCCGCCGCCCCAGCAGAACCCGCCAACCGTGATCTTGCCGTTGGCGGCCGGAAGACTCTTCACATAATCGGCCACCGCGTTCAGATCGGCCGTGATCTGGTCGGGCGGCAACGCGCGAATCGCTTGCCCGACGGCGCTGCGGTCGGAGAACTCGTCCGACCCGCCGCCCTTGGGTCCCATCCCGGAGAGCAGGTCGGGCGCAATCGCGATATAACCCGCTTCCGCCAATTGGTCCGTCAGACTGCGGACCCAATCGGTCAATCCGAAGATTTCATGGATCACGATCACGGCTGTCGCTTTGTTCTTAACCTCGGGATAGACGATGAAAGAACGTACATTTCGGCTGCCGTGTTTGACATCGATCCATTCTTGATGTCGCGGTGATTTCTCCAGACGTTGCTTGGCCCAGTCCTGCCCCAGGGCCTGAGGCGCGGAGAGGCCGATCGACAGCAGTATAGTAACGATTGCAAGTAGTTTTTTCATCTCAATCTCCTCAAAAATGGTTCTCGGTCTGCAAAGTTTTGGATGGACACCGATTACAGAGACGCCCCCGGCGGCTCCGGAGTTACATCTCGCCTCCTCATCGGATTAAAATCCTCGGAGATTGAATGGAGAATCAGGAGTTTTTAGCGAATTTAAAACCGCGAAACGCACGAAATACGCGAACGCCAGATAATTTCGCGTATTTCGTGTGTTTCGCGGTTTTGAATCGAAACAGGCGAAAAGGACCATGGCTCGCCTGTTTCGCGAGGGTCACGCGCTGGCGGCCCTCTTCAAGATTGGCCGGCGCGTTGAGCTTTGCTCTGCACCGGCGGAGCCGATGGCGGCGGAGCGGGCGGCGTAACCGCCGGTTTGGAACCCTCATAGAACACGGGTTGGACGGATTTGTTGAGCGGCAGAACGGGAGCGGCCGTCGCCCGGGGTCCCTGGCCATTGGAGCCCGGGTTGAGGCTTGCCGGATTCACTCGATCCGCGAAGGGGATCTCCGGAGCAGCCGGCGCGGTCTGGACCGTCTCGGACGCCGACACGGAGACCGTCACCAGTTTGGCGTTGGCATCGACCGCCGGTTCGTTCGGAGCAGTCGAAGACCCCTGCGCCACCTCGCGCCGTTCCTGCGCCTCTTCGGCCTGGGCGCGATAGACGACATCCTCGACGGTCAGCGTCAGTCCAGCCTGCGGCGTGCCGGAGAGGTACGCGAGATGATCCTCCGGATTGATCTCGGCCGCGCGAGTGATATGCGGCGTGATGGTAATCACGATGTCCGTCCGGCTATTGGTATTCAACGGCGAGGAGAAGAAGCGCCCCAGGATCGGGACCATCCCGATCACGGGCACCGTCGAACGGTTCTCGCCCCGGTTATCCTGCTTGATGCTGGCGACCACCGCCGTCACGCCGTCCTGCACCCGTGAAATCGTGGTCAATGAACGTTTGCTGAACGTGGGAGTGAGCGAAGAGTCCTCACCGGAGGTCTCGACATTGCTCGATTCGAGTTTCATCTTGACCTGCACGTACCCTTCGTTGCTGATGGTGGGAGTCACGTCGATGACGAGCCCCACATCCCGGTACTGAATGTTATCCACCGTCGTGGAGCTGGTGCCGGTGGTGGTGCCCGGGTAAGTGGTTCCGGTCTTGACCGGAACGCTGCGGCCCACGACCGTCTGATTCTGTTCGCCGTCCAGCGCGTGAATCTGGGTGCTCGCGAGCAGCTTCGAATAGCCCTTGGTCTGCAGGAGGCTGAGCGAAGTGGCGGGCAACCCGAACAGGGCTCCGCTGCGGAACCTTTCGAAGCCGAACCCTCCCAGGTTGTCCAAGCCGAAGGCGCCGTTCAGCGGATCCGCCTTGCTCGCCGAATCGCTGGCGAAGAGCGAGTTGCCGATCTGAAGCGAAGCGCTGTTGAAAACGTCGTAGATGTTCACATCCAGGACGACTTCCCCCCGGTTCTTGTCGATGCTGTTGATGATCGACTGCACCACCCCGAGTTCGGAGGCCGTGGCCCGCACGATCAGGGCATTGAGCTGCTTGCTGATGCTGATCGGCCGCTGCTGACCCATGCTGCTCTGAATGATGGTGCGGGCGTCGTTGAGATCGACGCTGTTCAGATAGAAGGTCTTGACCAGGAGCTTCTCCAGCCGCAGGCGATTGGCCGGATTGTCGGCGTAGAGCATGATCGTGCGACGGTCGACCTGCTCGAAGATCAGCTTGTTCTGCATCAGGATCATGTCCAGCGCTCTGGCGGGCGTCACCTCGTTCAACGAGACCGCCACCTTGCTGGTCTCCTTGACCGATTCGTCGAACATGACGTTGAGATTGAGTTCACGCGCCAGAGCATTGATCACCAGCTTGAGGCTGGAGCCTTCATGGAATTCGATCCTCTGCACGGCATCGCCGCGCGGCCGGGTTCGGGGCGTCTGAATCTGACGGCTGACCGGCACCAGATTGCCGGTGCGCTGATTGTAACTGACCGGGTCGCCGGTTCCCGCCCGCGCCTTCTGCTGGTCGACCATGCGCGTCATCTTGGTTCGCGCGGTCTCGTTGGAGGGATCGTAGGTGAGCGCCTTCGCATAGGCGTTGTACGCGCTGGAGTAGTCCCCCTTGGCTTCGAACTGGTCTCCGCGGGAGACGTACATCAAAGCGGCGAACTGCATGGCCCGCAACCAGCGAAGCCGGTACTCCGCGTTGTCGGGATCCTGTGCGACGGCCAGCGCGTATTGCTGGGCCGCCAGATCCCACTGTTCCACACTCTCGTACTTGACCCCCTCCTTGAAGTACTTCTTGCCCGATTTGCCTTCTCCCAACGCCGCGCTCGGCGAGACCAAACAGACGACCAACAGAAACGCGAGCCACGCCCGGAGTTCTTTGTTTATGCCCATGACTTCCTCAGTGATAAATCGGGGCGGCGGACACACTCCTCCACGGAAAGCCACGCTTTCGGCGGACCATAACGGAATGTGCTGCGGCGATACGTAGAGACACCATAGCCGAATCTTCATGGCCATTCAGATCCGGCCAGCCTGTGATCGTTTAATTCAACCCCGATAACTACCTCAGTAACACTTCACATACACGCGCTTGCGGCAGAGATGGTTCCCAAACGTTTTGTACCTGGATGGATATTTTTGAGAGGTGTTGAATGAGTACCTTCAGGAATACTCCGCTCGCCACCGCTCGCGGTGCCGATTTGGAAGGCTAATTTCAGGTGATTGGATCTGAACCGCAGGTAGTGAGAGATAGGTTATGGCGCGTTTCAAAATCGAGGCGACAATCTACCTCCCAGTGATTCTCAGTGTCGCCTTCCCCCGTCCAGACCTTGAAACGCGCCATGATTAAGATCACCTCTGCCGATAGTGACCTTCGATTGTTGATAGTGCAAGCGATGTACCATGATCCGTCGGAGGACGGTCCCGCGCGAAAACGGCCTGGCAGAAGGCTTTACGAATCCGACCGGCCGCAGATCGATTGAAAGTATGGCCAAAACCGACACTCACCGGGCCACTCCGGCTCGGGGACTGTGACGGATCTGAAGCAGGCTGGAAAAGTCTAGAAAAGCCTAGGAAAGTCGGGAGCGAATCCGCATCTTTCAGCGAAAGCCGATCGGGAGTATCATTCCTCCGGCCTGATCAGTCAATGTAACCTTGAATGGAGATCCTTTATGAAAAAGAGAACGGGCGTGGCCGCTCCTGAAAGCCCGCGCGGCAGAGGCTATTTGACCTGGTTTGCCTGCGTGGTGGTATTCGTGCTCGGAACGACCGCTTTCTCCGCCCTCCCCGGCGCCATAGTCCAACAGTCATCCGGGGCGGTCGGCGCCCTGACTCTCGGCACCTTCAGCGAGCGCGAACTGGCGGGCGGGCAGACCGACGGTTATCAAATCTCTCTCGCGGCGGGACAGTACCTGCAGATCTCCGTCGAGCAGCGCAGTAGCAATGTGGCCGTCACCTTACTGGGGCCGGACGGCAAGGCGCTGGCCGAAGCCGATTACGACGACGACATCCATGGACAGGAGATGCTCTCGCTGGTGGCGACAGCCGCCTGTCATTGCCAACTCCAGGTGAGATCGAAAATGAAGACGCCGGGGCGGTACCTGCTGAAGGTCGAAGCCTTGCGGGAGGCGACCTCGCAGGATCCGGATCGGGTAATCGCCTGGCGCCTGCGGATGGAGGGGAAAAAATTATCATCGATGGAGACCGCAGAAGGGAGGCGGGGCGGGATGGAGAAGTACGAAGCCGCGCTCTCCGCCTGGAAGGCTCTGGGTGATCGGGTGGGAGAAGCAACCACGCTCTGCGACCTCGGTGATCTTTATTACATCCTATCGAATCCTCAGAAGGCCTTCGAGGCCTACAATCAGGCGCTGGCGCTCTGGCGCGCCGAGGGACGGCGCCTGGAAGAAGGCCAGACGCTCAGTAGCCTGGGTCTGATCAGCTACCTCAGAGAAGAGAGGCAGAAAGCCATCGAGCAGTACCTGCAGGCGCTCCCGATTATCCGCGAGTCCGGCGACCGGTTTGGGGAGGGTGAGACGCTGAATCGGATCGGCTGGGCCTATAACGCGATGGATGAAAGAGAGAAGGCCATCGCTCATTTCAACCTCGCCCTCCCGTTACGCCGCAGCTCCGGAGACCGGAGCGGTGAGGCCGTCACGCTCAATGACCTCGGCCGGGCTTACGACTTGCTGGGAAAGAAGCAACAGGCGATCGAATTTTACGAGCAGGCATTAAAGGCCGTCTCCCCTGAAGAAGAACCCGGTAATGTCGCCAACATTCTCAACCGGCTAGGCATCGTCTACGAGTCGATGAGCGATTCGCAGCAGGCTCTGGACACATATGGCCGGGCGCTCAAGCTCTCGGAGACCCTCAACAGCCCCCGGACCGAGGCCGGAATTCTGAATAACATCGGGAGGGTCTACACCAATCTGGGCGATTACGACCGGGCGCTCGATTACTATGACCGTTCGCTGCAGCAGTGCCGCGAGGCCAAGATCCTCTCCGGCGAGGCCACGGTCATCAACAACCTGGGGCAGGTCTACCAGGCCCTCGGCGATCTGCCAAAAGCGATCGACCAGTATCGCCAGGCCCTGACTCTCAACGAAACGCTCGGCAACCGCGGAGGACAGGCGGCATCCTTACAGGCGTTGGCCTCAGTCAGCAATCAGATGGGCGATTCTCGACGGGCGATTGGAATGTTGGAGCAGGCCCTGGCCATCCGGCGGACCATCGGCGACCGCCGAGGCGAAGCGTCCGCGATCAACGAACTCGGCAATGCCTGGGCCTTGACCGGGGACGCACCACGGGCGCACGAGTATTTCAGCCAGGCGCTGCCGATCCAACGAGCCGTCGGCAATCGCGAGGGCGAGGCCAATACCTTACTCGGACTCGCGTCCGCCAAGTACAAGCTGGGCGAGACCGACGGGGCCCGGGCCCTCCTCGATCAATCTCTGGATCTCACCGAATCGATCCGCGCCAAGGTCCTGGGGTCGGAGTTACGCAACTCTTACTTCGCCAGGGCCCAGCGACAATACGAGCGAAGCATCGAGCTGTCGATGCAGATGCACCTGGAACATCGGGCTGAAGGGCAGGATCGGGTGGCCTTGCAGATCAGTGAGCGGGCGCGGGCGCGGGGATTGCTCGATTTACTGAGCGAAGCCCGCGCCGACATTCGTTCCGGCATCTCCCCCTCGCTGCGGGAGAGAGAGCAGGAGCTCCGACAACAGCTCAATACGCAGGCCGCCGCGCAGGCCAGGTTGATGAGCGGCAAATATCAGGAGACGCAAGCCGCGGCCCTGGCCCTGGAGATCACCAAACTCACGGAACAGTTGGGCGAGACCGAAGCGGAGATTCGCCGCGGCAGTCCGCGTTACGCGGCGCTGACTCAGCCGGAGCCGCTCACCGTCGCCGACCTTCAAGGGCGATTGCTGGATCCGGAGACGCTGCTACTCGAATACGCGCTGCAGGACCAGAACAGCTATCTCTGGGCCGTCACCCCGACGACTTTCCATAGTTACCGGCTTCCGCCGCGAGCCGAGATCGAAGCCGCCGCCCGTGAAGTCTATGAGCTGATCACCGCGCGCCAGAAGCACGGGGTCCCGCCGGATCAACGATTAAAAACGCGGGCCGAGGCGCTCAGCCGGGTGTTGCTCGGACCGGTGGCCTCGCAACTCGGCAGCAAACGATTGTTGATTGTGGCTCCGGGCGTGCTCTCCTATCTGCCGTTCGCCGCGCTGCCGGCGCCGCCGGGAGCGGATCAACCGGCGAGAGGCCGTGGCCGCCGGCCCAGCCTGATCGCGCAGCATGAGATCGTCAGTCTCCCGTCGGCGTCGGTCCTGGCGACCATTCGCCGGGAGGCGGAGGGCAGGCCGCGGGCGACCGGATCGATCGCCGTGCTGGCCGACCCGGTCTTTGACGCGACCGATTCGCGGCTGGCAATCGCCAGAAGGTCGAAGGTCTCCGATGACGCACCGCCGGCCCCATCGCCGGTCCCGGCAATTCCGGCCGAAGAGACGGCGTTGAAACAGGCCCTCAGTGGCCCCGACGATTCAAATGCCCGGGCCAGGCTCGCGCGACTCTTCTTCACCCGCCAGGAAGCCGAGAGCATTTTTGCGCTCGCCTCCGCGAAGACCGGGCTCAAGGCCACCGACTTCGATGCCAGCCGGGCCCTGGTGATGAGCGAACAACTGAGTCAATACCGCATCTTGCATTTTGCCACTCATGGTCTACTCAACAGTGCGCACCCGGAACTCTCCGGATTGGTCTTTTCGCTCTTCGATCGGGAGGGCCGACCTCAGGATGGATTCCTGCGGCTGCATGACATCTACAACCTCCGGTTGAATGCGGACCTGGTCGTGCTCAGCGCGTGCCAGACCGGGCTGGGCAAAGAGGTCCGAGGCGAGGGTCTGATCGGACTCACCCGCGGATTCATCTACGCCGGCGCGCCACGCGTGGTCGCCAGCCTGTGGAAGGTCGACGATCTGGCGACGGCGGAACTGATGAAGCTCTTCTATGAGGGCCTGTTCAAAGAGGCGCGGCCGCCGGCCGCCGCCCTGCGCAAGGCTCAGTATGAATTGTCACAACAGAAACAGTGGGCCTCTCCATATTTCTGGGCGGGTTTCGTGTTACATGGAGAGTGGAGATAAAGCCGGATAGCGAGCGCGTAGCCGAGAAATCGATATTTTTCTAGACTTCTCTGGACTTCTCCAGACTGATTGGAAGGTGGAGGAGGAAGGTGGAGCCGGCCGGCGGGGCGCTCTCGAAAGTGATTCGTCCGCCGTGCTGTTCGACGATCTCTTTGACGAGAGGCAACCCGAGGCCGGTGCCGATGATGCCGGAGGCGGCGTCTCGTTCCAGCCGGTAGAACTTCTCGAAGATTCGTTCGCGGGCCTCATCGGGGATTCCGAATCCTTGATCCCGGACGCCGATGACGGCCTGAGCGTGACGGAGTTCGGCCGTGATCAGGATCCGGGTCTCCGGCGGGCTGTATTTGATGGCATTGCTCAACAGGTTATTGACGGCCTGTCTCAGAAGTTGCGCGTCGACCTGTAGAATCGGCACCTCCGCATCGATCTGGGCCACGAGTTCGATCTGGCGCTCGGCGGCCAGGAGGGACAGGTTGCGGACACATTCGGCGATCAACGTCTGGCAGGAGACCGGCGCCAGATGCAGCCGCTGGGCGCCGGATTCGAGGCGTGTCAGATCCAGGTAGCGATTGATGGTCTCCCTCAACCGAACGGCTTCCGAGTGGATGGTCTTGAGCATTTCGCTGGACTCGTCGGCGGCGACCGGAAATTTGATCAGGACGTTACTCAAGCCCTGAATCGAGGTCAGCGGAGTGCGCAGTTCGTGCGAGACCAGTTGCAAGGTCTCCGTCTTCATGCGATCCAGTTCCACCCGCTTGGTGATGTCCGAGATCAACACCACCACGCCGATGATCTCTTCCGGCGGAAGCAGATCGAGAGTCGAGCCGGAGGAGGAGATGACCCGGCCGGCGTTCGCATCCAGGCCGGCGCTGAGCGCCGAAAGCAGCAATGAATAGTAACGCGGCGTCAACGACGAGGTCTCGAACTCCAATTGGGAGCTGTGACCCTGAGCCACTCCGTTGAGGGCCTCATAGAGCCGGCGCCGATCGATGATCCCGCGCTCGATCAGCGAATCGGCGAGATGCGCCCCGACCAGTTCCCCCTGCCCGCACCCCAGAAGCTGCGTCGCCTCACGATTGGCGAAGACGATGCGCCCGGCCAGGTCGGCGACCAGCACTCCCTCGCCCATACTGGAGAGGATGCGATTGATGAAACTCATCCGGGCCAGCAGCCTGGTCGTCAGATCGTCGACGGCCCTCAGTTTCCAGGCCAGGGTGTGCGGCAGGTCCAGCCCCAGTTGATTGTTGATGAAATAGGAGCCCGATTGAGGATCGGTCAGGAGAAACCCCTGCTGATTGCTGACCAGCGCCGCCAGCTTGAGGTCCAGCTCACGGCTGGCCGCCAGCGCCCGATTGAGCAGCAGCGGAATCACGGCGGCCAGGCCGGTCACCATCGGCGCCAGCGGCGGAATGATCAGATAACGGCTGAAGGCCAGGAAGCTCCCGCTGACCACCGCCCCGAGCACCAGCAACAGGGCCCAGACCTGTCGCCAGCCGTCGAACCACCTGACGGCCAGGGCCGAGAGCACGACCACGACCAGACCGGCGACCCAGCTTCCCCAATCCGGCAGCGAGCGTAACGAGAGCCGGCCGCGAATCGTGTTGATGATGTTGGCGTGAATCTCGACTCCCGGCATCTCCTGCCCGCCCTGATGATGCGCGGCGCGGTAGTGCATGAACGGAGTGACGCGCGTATCACCCATCGATTCGGCCGTCGCGCCGATCAGGACGATCTTGTCGGCGAAGGCCGAGAGCGGAATTCGGTCGTCGATCAGGTCCGCAATGCTGTATGAGCGGAAGGAGCCGGTCGGCCCGGCATAGTTGATCCACATCTCGTTCTGGCGAACGATGGACACACCGTCAATGGACGAAGCCGCGGCCTCGTCACGCACGGAGAGGCGATAGGTTCCGAAGCGAAAGAGGCCGGCGCCCTCTTCCAGATCCTGCGCCGAGATCGATTCGGCCACGCGAATGACCTCCAGGCTGAAGGCCCACAACCGGTGAGCCTCGTCATCCGCTTTACTGAGTTGAATGCTGCGCGCCATCCCATCGACCCCCGGCGAGACGTGCGCGTGGCCGATCCCCCTGGCGGCATCGGCCAACGCCGGAAGCGGCAGCAGCCACTCGGTGGCCGGGGCGGCCGAATCGGCTCCCGCCGGGGCCTCATACAATTGCGCGGGCAGCACGACCCGGCCGTTGCGGGCGATGGCCGCCGCCAGTTGCTGATCCTCTTCGAAGACTGACGGTTCGGCATAGATGACGTCCAGGCCGATGCTGCGCGCGCCCGCCTGCGTCAACCGGTCGAGCGCCCCGGCCATCACCGACCGGCGCCAGGGCCACTGTCCGACCCGCTGCAGGCTCTGATCGTCGATCGCCAGCACCACCAGATCGGCGGGCGGCGGAAATTCGCCCCGCAGGCGAAAGAGCATGTTCAGGGAGGCCGCCGAGAGAGAGGGCGCCAGCCAGGTCACGATCGCCACCAGCGAGAGGCTGAAGACGAAGACGAGCGCGGTCCGAACCGTGTGCGGTCTAGACTTCATCGTTGGCCGGCTCCAAATAACGATAGATCGTCCGGCGGTCGATCCCCAGAATCTCGGCGGCGCGCGATTTGTTGCCGTCCGCCTCCGCCAGGACGAGTTGAATGTAGCGCCGGTCGAGTTCCGCCAGGGTGGGACGATCTTCGATCAGCGAGGGGCCGGCCTGAATGACCGGGACCGTGGGCGGAGCGGCGCGCTCGATGATCCGTTGCGGCAGGTCGTTGATCGTGATCACGCGATCGGCACAGACGGCCACCGCATGTTCGATGGCGTTCTCCAGTTCCCGCACATTCCCCGGCCAGGGATAGCGCGCCAACAGATCGAGCGTCTCCTTCCGAATCTGGAACTGCGGGCCCTGCTCCCGTCCGGCCCGTTTGAGAAAATGCTGCGTGAGCAGGGCGAGATCTTCGGCTCCCCGTTCCCTCAGCGGCGGCAAGGTGATCACCAGCACGCTGAAGCGGTAGAAGAGATCGGAGCGAAATTCGCCGCGCCCCATCAATTCTTCCAGGTTGATATTGCTCGCGCCGATGATCCGGGTATCGACCTTGCGCGCCTCGCGGCTGCCGATGCGCCGCACCTCCTTCTCCTGCAGCACGCGGAGCAGGCTGGCCTGAAACGACGGGCTCGTGGCGCCCAGCTCATCGAGAAAGATCGTTCCGCCATGAGTGCTCTCGAAGAGGCCGGGACGGTCGGCGATGGCGCCGGTGAAACTGCCCTTGGTATATCCGAACAATTCCGATTCGAGCAGCGTCTCGGTCATCGCGCTGCAATTGATCGCGGTAAACGGCTGGCGGGCCCGCTGGCTGTAGAGATGGATCGCCCGCGCGATCAGCTCCTTGCCGGTCCCGGACTCGCCCTCGATCAGGACCGTGGTCTGGGTGCGCGCCGCATGCGCCGTCAGTTTATAGGCCTTCACCATCCGCGGGCTGCGGCCGATCAGGTTCGAGGCCGAGAAACTCGTCACGAGATCGAGACCTTCGGGCGGCTCCGGTTCGGCGACCTCGGCCTGCCGCGTGGCGCGGTTGACCAGGGCCAGGACCTCGTCGATCTCGAAAGGCTTGGCGATGAAATCGAAGGCGCCCTCCTCGATGGCCTGGAGGGCCAGTTCCAGAGACCCCTGCGCCGTGACCGCGATAATCTTGGTCTCCGGACTCAAACGGCGAAACTCGCGCACCACCTCCAACCCGTTGAGGTCGGGCATATAGATATCGGTCAAGACCACGTCGAATCGCCGGCCCTGACCGAGCTTGAGCGCCTCTCGGCCGCAGGTCGCGGCCGAGACCTCATAGCCGCTGAGGCGCAGCGGAATCTCCAGCGCCATTCGCGCGCCACGCTCGTCGTCAACGACCAACACTGTGCAGGGTCTGGAAAGAGTTTCGGCCATATCGATCCTTCATCAAGGTGCGTCAATATTTTGTCGACTATTTTGAATCCCAAATCTCAAAGAACTGGTCTCCACCATCATCACTGGTTTTTGCCGGCAGGCCGTGGATTGGCGGCCGGGCCGCCCCGACCGGGATCGGGCCTCGCCCGGCCATCGGAGATGGAACTGCTTCGGCCGGCGCCGGGTCCGCCGGGTCCGCCGGGTCCGGCCGGCCTCGGAAGGCCGCCGGCGACTCGCCGGTGACCCGGCCAGATCTCCTCGCCGCGCCGGACTTTTAAGCCCGAGCCGCGCCGCTCGATTTTGAAGGTTCGATCGTTCTGTCCGACCTTGAACGAGGCCGGCGGTTTGGGCAGACGCTGCATCAGAACCTGCGTCATCTGCCCGGCCACCAGCAAGACCGGTTGATCCGGCGTCCGAAGGTTCGTGACCGTCACCTCGCCTTCATGCAGGTAGATCTTCGTCTCCTCCTCCTCGACCAGCAGATCGAAGGTCGTGCCCCGAACGGCGATGACGGCGGTGGGCGTGTTGACGCGGTAGGGATTCGGCTGGCCGCCGAGCTTCTCGATATGAATGCGGGCCTTTCCGCGGATGATCTGAAAGAGTGTGCGCGGCGATTGGCGCAGGTCCTTGATGATGACGGTCGTCAGCGGCGCAATGATCGCCTGCGAACCGTCCGACAGCCCGAGCACCAGGCGCCCGCCTTTGCCCGTGACGATCGTGTCGCCCGCCTTCAACTCATCCTCGACCTTGAAGGCGATCTGGTG
Source organism: Blastocatellia bacterium (assembly GCA_035280505.1). GTDB lineage: Bacteria > Acidobacteriota > Blastocatellia > RBC074 > RBC074 > JAKEHZ01. Next base: position 12,744 of record DATEFT010000039.1, read on the forward strand.
GGACCTGGGTTGATCGGGAGTCGCCCTGTGGATCTCGACCTGACCTTCGATGGAGAGCACCCTCGCCGATACCAACTCTTGAACTCGGACGCTCCCGGCGCTGAGAATCGATAGACTGGCGCACGTCAGGCATCCCGCCATCAGCATTTTGAACATGAGATGATCCCCCACCCGTTTCTGGCTCGCGGTTGATCGTTTCAACCGATCTCCATCTTCGACCGCTACTGCTGAGAGCGCACCGGGCCGTCAAACAGTCACATTAATTTACCCCAACCCATGGCGGAGCCCTGGTGCCGCATAGTTAAAAGACAGCCGGCGGCCTCACCATACCACCGGCTGTCTGCGCGCGTGCCTGTGATGGTATTTCGCGCGCGTAACTCGATCCCTCGCCACGGTCGTTAAATATCGACAGAGCGTGAACAGTGGGAACCTCGATCGATCTCGCTGTGATTCGAACGCCGATCAATGCTGGAAATGACGAGCAGTCAACTTAGCTTGTTATAGACGGGCCGCCTGTCCACCTGGTTTCGCGGTTTCGATATTATTATTGAGCAGTGTGTGTGGCTTGCGGATTGGAAAGGAGAAGGCGAAACGAACGAATCGAGCCGGTCTCCGACCCTGCGTCTTGCCAAACATCCAGGGTCGGGACTGACTCGCTCTCGTCTTGCCGCCGCTAGATCGAGCCCTGACCGGCCTCTTCCGTTCGTTCCGTCCTCTTCTTTTGTTACTGACAACACATTCAAGTGAAAGAATACGCTTGCATTCTCTGGAGAGGATCATGCCCCATGAGGTCAAGCAAGAGTTAAAATCCAGGAAAAGAATTTGTAAGATTTGCAAATTCACCCCGGATCGATCGGGTCCGGAGAGGACCAGATCATGGGCAGGCAAATATATTGTAAACTGTGTAAATTCGCGTGGGAGAGGCTCAGCGAAGCCGGGATGAGAGGATATAATTCGCGCCATGAAGATCTTCAAGCGACGGCTTCAGCAAGGATCCAGAGTTCAGGTGGCGGTCATGGCCGTCCTGTTGCTGCTCTTACCGTCGCTGGCCGCCCTGCAATATCACTGGCTCGGCCAGTTGAGCGAGGGCAACCGCGAACAGATGCAGGCGGGTCTGCGTTCGGCGGCGGTGCGTTTCAGCCAGGACTTCAATCATGAGATTACGCGGGTGGGCATCTCTCTCCTGCCGCAACCGATGATTGAGGGCGGCGAGAAGTTCGCGGCGATCGCCGAGAACTATGACCGCTGGCGGGAGACGGCCTCCTATCCGGGGCTGATCAAATCGGTCTTTGTGACCCGGCCCGGCGACGGAGAGCGGTTGAATCTGGCTCTCCTCAACCCCGAGACTCGACTCTTCGAGAACCGCGACTGGCCCGACGAGATGGCCGAACTGCGCGACCGGTTGGAACAACACCTGGTCATGATGCGCCGTCCTCCCGAGCCGCCCGAGATGCCGCCCGCTCCCGAGCGAATCAGACGGCCGGCCCCCTTGCAATTTCTGAACGGCGATCTACCGGCCCTGACCATGCCGCTGGTGGAGGTGCAGCAGGTTCAGCAACTGCCGGGCAACCGGGTCTTCCGGCGCCTGCTGCCCATCGGATATGCGATCATCATCCTGGACCTGCGTTGCATCCAGCAGGAGATTCTGCCGGCGCTCACCCAACGCCATTTCACCGAGGGCGGTCAGCTCAGCTACGAGCTGTTGATCGCCAACCAGCGCGATCAGCAACGAATCGTCTATCAGGCCGGTCCCGAGACGGCGCCTTCCAGCCAGAACTGGGACTACGCGAAAGACGACGCCAGCATCGGCCTGTTCGGATTCAACTTCGAAGAGATGCGGGCCTCGTTTCTCGACAAATTCCAGAAGATCGATCCGGCCACGCCGGCCACCGTCATCGAGAGGAACGCCGATCAGCAGATGCCGAGGCGGAGCCTGGGCCGACTCCAGTTCCCTCCGGGGCCCGGCGGCGGCCTGAGATTCGGCGAACAACGGGACCTCTGGGAACTGCACCTCAGGCACCGCACCGGTTCGCTCGAAGCCGCCGTCTCGCGGGTCCGCTGGCGCAACCTCTTCATCAGCTCCTCGATCCTGGTGGTCCTGGCGGCCAGCATCGCGCTGCTGATCATCTCGGCGCAGCGGGCGCGCAGCCTGGCCCAACAGCAGATGGACTTTGTCGCCGGGGTCTCGCACGAACTGCGCACGCCGATCGCGGTCATCGATGCGGCCGGTTACAACATCGCCCGCGGCGTCATGAAGAACGAGGAGCAGATCAAAAAGTACGGGCTGCTGATCAGGAAAGAGACCAACCGGTTGAAGGAGATTATCGAGCAGATTCTGGAGTTCTCCGGAGTCCAATCGGGCCGCCAGAAGTACGACCTGCTGCCGACGAGCGTCCCCGAAGTGATCGAGGAGGTGTTGGCCGCCTCACAGCCGCTGCTCGACGAGGGAAATTTCCAGATCGATAAAGAGCTCGCGCCCGACCTGCCGCTGGTCATGGCCGATTCGCAGGCGCTCTCCCGCGCCGTCCAGAACCTGATCAACAATGCCATGAAGTACGGCAGCGAGAGCCGCTGGATCGGCCTCCGGGCCGAGACCGTCACCATGAACCAGGGGCCGGTGGTTCGGATCACGGTCAGCGACCGCGGCCTCGGGATCGCGCCGGAAGAACAGGCCCAGATCTTCGAACCCTTTTATCGCGGCCGGGAGGCCAGGGCCGCCCAGATCCACGGCAGCGGTCTCGGTTTGAGCCTGGTCAAGAACATCATCGAGGAGCACGGAGGATCGGTCAGCGTGCAGAGCCGTCCGGGCGCCGGCAGCACTTTTACGCTGAACCTGCCGGCCGCCGCGCCGATCGGCGATCAGGCGATCTCCGCCGGCTCCCGACTGCAGACCGAAAAGCTGCACCCGGGCGTTGAAAACTGAATACTTTGGAAAGTAAATTTGCGGGAAAGACTGATGATTTAGCGTCTTTCGCGTCTTTCGCGGTTGGCCTCTCAAATTCCAAAGTACTTAATGGCCAAAGTACTGAAGGCAAGGTGCGATGAATAAACGAATCTTACTGGTCGAAGACGAGGAAGGGCTGGTCATCACGCTGACCGACTGTCTGCAGGACGAGGGCTACCAGGTGGAGTCCGCCACCAACGGCGAGCGCGGCCTCAAACTCGCGGCCGAGGAGAACTTCGACCTGCTGCTGCTCGACGTCATGTTGCCGAGGAAGAACGGGTTCGACCTCCTGCGCGATCTGCGCCAGCAAGGAATCAGAACCCCGGCCATCATGCTGACCGCCCGCGGGCAGGTGGTCGATAAGATCCTCGGGTTGAAACTGGGCGCCGATGATTACCTGACCAAACCGTTCGATGTGGGCGAGCTGCTCGCCCGCATGGAGGCGGTCTTTCGGCGCGCCCCCGCCGCGATTCCGCAGGCCCCCGACACCTACATCTTCGGCGAGGTGAAGGTCGATTTCCGCTGCGCCGAAGTGACGCGCGCCGGACAACCGATCGAACTGGCCGCCCGCGAATACCAGTTGCTCCGCTATTTCATCGAGCACCGGGGATCGGTCATCTCCCGGGACTCCCTCCTCAACGAAGTCTGGGGCTACGACGCGATGCCGGTGACCCGCACCGTGGACGTTCACGTCGGCCTGCTCCGCCAGAAGCTGGAACCCAATCCGCGAAACCCGCAATATCTCCTGACCGTTCACGGTCTCGGATACAAGTTCGTCGGCTGAAGCCTGAAACGGCCTACTGCGATCGCTGAATCAGGTCTCTCAATTTGCGGCCCAGTTCCGGGTTCAGATATTCGAGCCGTCTGAGACAGTTCTGCGCCTCCTTGAAGTTGCGCTTCTCGACGTAGACGGTGCCCAGCTCATAGAGCAACAGGGCGTCGTTCGGGAACAGCTCGGTGGCTCGCCGGTAGACCCTGATCGCGTCATCGAGACGTCCGGCCCGATCCAGAGCGCGGCCCACCAGCAGATAGGCCTCCCGGTATCCGTTGTTGCGCTTGATCGCTTCCAGACCGAAACTGGCGGCCGAGGTATTGTTCCCCTGGCTCAGATAGGCGCCGGCCAGCTTATAGAAGATCAAGGCGTCGTTGCGTCCCTGACTGATGACCGCGGAATACTCCTCGACGGCTTTCGCATAGTTGCCCAGGCCGCTTTGAGCATCCCCCTGTCTTTCGCGCAGGGTCGAATTGGTCGGTTCAAACCTGAGCGCCTTGGCATAGGTGTTGGCCGCGTTGCGGTACTGCCGCTTGTTCAGGTAGAAATCTCCCAGCCGCGGATAGAGGGTTCTTAAAGCGTTGTTGGTGACCGGATTGTTCGGATTGAGCTGCCGGGCGGCCTCAAAAGCGTCGGCCGCCTGGACCAGATCTCCGCGCCTGAGAGCCTGTCTCCCGCGTTCGAGCAGATCCGGCAGCGAGGCCTCCGGGCTCGGGCTCGCGGCCGGGCTCGGACTCGTCTCCGGCTCCGGCGTCGGCGAGACAGCCGTCTCCGGAGTGGCGGTCACGGTCGGCACCGGGGTCGGAGTTTGAGGCCCTCCACCCGGGTAGTGCGGCAGCCCATGTTTGTAGAGCAGATAGCCTCCCAACAGGAAGGCCACGACCGACGGCAGGATGATCGCGATCGGTCTCCACTGTTGCGGCGATTCCTGAAGACGCCGGAAGCCCACCGTCAAACGCTGGAGGCCCTGGGTCAGCGACCCGCGAACAGTCGTGACCAGGTTCCGCACGCCCGCCGATCGGAGCAACAACTCGCTCTCGAACGGGGTGATCTCTCCGAGGGAGATCTCGACCTCGGCCTCGACGGTCTTGTAATTCGGATGAGTGAGCCGGAGACGATGGACGCCGACATCCACGGACTCCAGGTGGAGCAGGTTCTCTTCGTTCGTCTCTCCGACCCGCTTTCCATCGAGATCGACCTTCACCGCCGGCGCGTTGGTCCTGATGATCAACTCGCCCGCCGGTTCGCGCTCCAGCCGGACCGTGACGGTGGCCTCTTCATTCGACTCGATCCGCACCGTCGCCCGCCACTTCTGATACCCCGGAGAGTCGACCTCGATCAGGTACTGCCGGGGAAAGAGCCCGCCCTGGTTCCACTCGCCCTTGGCGCCGGTCTGTCCCGAAAATCGGCCGTTGAGGATGACCGAAGCGCCGGCCAGCGGACCGGCAGTCCCCGCATCCAGGCATTCGACCGCCAGGACCCCGGTCTGCAGATTGATGGCGCGCCAGAAAGCGCGCGACATCTCGGTCGCGCTGCGAAACCGCCGTTCCGGCTCCCTCGCCAGGGCCCGGCGAATCAGGTCCTCCACCTCCGCCGGGATGTCCGGCCGAATGTCGCGCATCGAGGGCAGGATGAAGTTCATCTTCTGGTAGATCAACTGCCCGTGCGACTCCTCGTCGAACGGCACCGAATTGGTCAGCATCTGGTAGAGGATGACCCCGAGGCTGTAGATGTCCGATCGATGATCGATGCTCGCGCCTTTATTCAACTGCTCCGGTGAAGCATATGAGATGGTCGCGATGGTGGCGCTGAACTTGGCCGTCTCGGTGATGGCCTTGGCGATCCCGAAATCCAGGATCTTCGCCAGCTCCTCGCCCCGCTCGTCCTTGGTGACCATGATGTTTCCGGGCTTGAGGTCCCGATGCAGAATGCCCCGGCTGTGGGCGTGATCCACGCCGTCGCAGATCTGTTCGAAGAGCGCGGCGACCCGATCCACGGGCATGAATCGTTGCTCCCGCAGGGTGTCGTCCAGGGTCTGACCTTCGAGAAACTCCATGACCAGAAACGCCGTCCCGTCCTTCTCATAGGCGGCGTCACTGACCGCGACGATGTTGCGATGACTGAGATTGGCCGTCGCCTTGGCCTCATTCGCGAAATATTTGGCCAGCAACGGGTTGGAGAAGACCATGTCGGGTTTCAGGATTTTGACCGCGACCGTGCGCCGGGTCAGCAGGTGCCGGGCGCGATAGACGACGGCCATGCCGCCGATCCCCAACAACTGCTCGATCTCGTAGCGTTCGGCCAGCGTTGAACCAATAAAACCGTATGGATCATCGGATAATCTTGGTTTCATATCCTTATCTTCTTCGGAAAAGCAGTGTCACCTCATCCGCCAGAGAGATCTCGTCATTCCTCCTTAACCGGCGATATTCGCCGTTTTCGAGCGGTTGCCCATTGACCTTGGTTCCGTTAGCGCTCAGATCTTTGATGTAAAACTTTCGCCCGTCTTGAACTATTTTACAATGCGTTCGCGAAATTTTGCGCTTCCGGTCGCCGACCTCGATATCGGCCTCGCCGTCGGGCGGGCCCAGCGCGCCGATCAGATGTTCGGGTTGAGTCAGCGGAAACATCTCCTCCTTGCGCGACCCATCGACCACGACCAGGACCCAATTGCCCTGGCGAATAAAGAGATAGACGACCACCAGCAGGGCCGCGATCAGGAGCACGATGAAAAAAATCCGAAGAATGGTCCGGGTTCTGCAGGTCGAAAGGGTCGAATCGATCTCCCGGGCGATGCGGGAGGCCATCGAATCCGAGGGGGCCAGTTTCAACGCGCTGTCGACCAGCTCCCGGGCCTGCAGGCAATCGTCGCAGTCGCCTTTCAGAAAGAGGTCCAGGGCCTTTCCGACCAGCAAGGGCGTCTCGTATTGAGCGACAATCGTCTGCGACTCCGGCTCGTTCGGGAAATTCTCTTTGAACCTTCTGGCCAGCCCCAACGCCTCCTCGGACCGCCCTTCCTGCTCGGACTGATGGATCTCGTCCAGCGCCGCCTGTTTCTTGGCATTGAGCGCCAGTTCGGTTAGCCGTTTTTGATGTTCCTGGATCTCCTCCTCGATCCTCCGCTGGCCGGTGATGTCGGAGGGCGAGAGCCGCTGCAGAATAATCCGGTCGAGATCGATCTGTTTGGCCGGATTATCCTTGGCCCGCTCATGAGCCTCGTTGAGCAGCCGCAGGTCCTGGGCGATGGTCGGATCCGACTCGCCCGGCCCCGTGGTATTGATCGGCTGTTGGACGCCCAGGGCATAGAGCCCCTTCGGCGTCACTTCAAGCTCCACGTGGACCGCCTGATTGACGCGCTCCTTGATGATCTTGCTGATCCTGATCAGCCCGCGGCTCTGGGTGACCTGAACCCCCTTGATGATCTGATCGAGGTTGGCTCCCGCCAGGTCGAAGACGATCAGGTCATTGCTCGAATGCGGAGTCTTGTCCGGATCCGCAATCGTATAACCGCGTTTTCTCAGTTCGAGCAGAATCGGCCGCCAGATCTCCGGTTTGTCCAGAGTCATGTTGTTCGGAACGGCGAGCCCCTCGATCTGGGCATCGTGACGGATGATCCGGAGCTGATCGTTGGCGGTGCGGAAACCGGAGGTCATCCTGGTTCCGCGCGGCAGATTGTCCTGTAACAGAATCAGGGCGGCGTAGACCGAAACGTCCTCTTTTTTGACCGCTCCCCCTTTTTCGGCCTGGGGCGGCGGCGGCGGCGACTGCGCCATCATGGGCACCAGCAACGCCAACCAGGCGGCGGAGAGCCGGAGAACCCGCTTAAACATCGGCATAGAGTAGAGCCACAAGACCTAGAGCCTCAACTGGTTTCTGATTCGATCCGCAATCCGCCCTCTCCGGCGTGCGAGATCCTGATCCTTCGGCCCGGCCGTGCCTCTTCGGTAATCAACATTCTCGCGATCGGCGAGAGCACCATCCGCTGTAGAGTCCGTTCGACCGGTCGCGCGCCATAGGCCGGATCGTAGGCCTGCGCGGCCAGATGCTCCACCGCCGCCGGTTCGACTTCGAGCGCCGTCTCCTGTTCCTCCAGGAGTTTTCCCCGAAGTTCGTTCAGATTACGGGCGACGATCTGCTCGAGGATCTGTTGATCGAGCGAATTGAAACAGGCCACCTCATCGAACCGGTTATAGAGTTCCGGCCGCAAATTGGCCTTCACCACCTCGATGATGATCTCGGCCTTCCGCTGCGGATCGTCGGTCAGGTCGTTGGCCTCCCGGACGCCCAGATTCGAGGTGAAGATCACCATCGCATTCGAGAAGTCGCAGAAGCGCCCCTTCGCATCGGTCAGGCGCCCCTCGCCGAGCACTCCCAGCAGCAGATCCAGCACCTGCGGATGGCCCTTCTCGACCTCATCGAAGAGCACGATCGAATAGGGTTGCCGGCGCACCCGTTCGGTCAGGAACCCGCCCTCATCCGAACCGACCAGGCCGGGACGGGAACCGATCAGGCCGGAGATCGAACTCTCATCCTTATATTCCGCCATATCGACGCGAATCAACGCGTCGTCATCGTCGAACAGGGCCTCGGCCAGGGCCTTCGCCAGTTCGGTCTTCCCGACCCCGGTCGGGCCGACGAACAGGAACGAGGCCGGGCGTTTGGTGCGCCGGAGGTCCGTCCGCATCTGGCGGGCGGCATTGGCCACCAGATCGACCGCCTGCGGCTGGCCGAAGACCCGCGAATTCATGCGCTCTTCGAGTTTGAGCATCCGTTCGCGTTCGGACTCGAAGAGGCGCGCCACCGGAATCCGGGCCCGCCGCGCGATGACCTCGGCGATATCTTCCTTGCGCACCTCCTGCGGCACCAGCCCGCCGCCCTGCTCGATCTCGGCCACGCCGCGTTGCTGGTCTTCGAGCTGCTGTTCGAGATATTTCAGACTGCCGTAACGGATCTCGGCGGCCCGGGCGATCTCCGAACGGGCCTCGGCCGCTTCGAGCGCGAGCCGTTGCTCTTCGAGCGCCTTCCGGGTCTTCTGCAGATCGGTCACCATCTGGCGTTCGCGCTGCCAGCGCTTATTCAAATCTTCGAGCGACGCCCTCGCGGCGGCCGCTTCGGTCTCGGCCTCTTCCAACCGCTTGCCGCCGGCGGCCTCCCGGCGCAGAGTGTCGATCTCTCCCTGCAATCGAATCAGCTTGCGTTCGAGTTCGTCGATCGCGTTGGGCTTCGATTCGAGCTGCATGCGAATGCGCGCCGTGGCTTCATCGATCACGTCGATGGCTTTGTCCGGCAGGAACCGGTCGCGCAGATAGCGCCGCGAGAGCTTGACCGCCATCGCCAGGCTCTCGTCCGTCAGCCGCACCGCGTGATGAGCCTCGTAATGCGGGCGGGCGCCGCGCAGAATGTTGAGCGTCGTCTCGTCGTCGGGCTCTTCGACCACGACCCGCTCGAAGCGGCGAGCCAGCGCGCCGTCCTTCTCGATCCGCTCGCGGTACTCTTCGTGAGTCGTGGCGCCGATGCAGCGCAACTCGCCGCGCGCCAGGGCCGGTTTCATAATGTTGGCGGCATCCAATCCGCCCGCACTTCCGCCCGCGCCGACCAGCGTGTGCAGCTCATCCAGAAACAGGATGATCTCTCCCTGACGGCCGCTGACCTCATCGACCACGCCTTTGATTCGCTCCTCGAATTCGCCCCGGTACTTCGCGCCGGCCACCAGCAGGGTCAGGTCCAGCGAGTAGAGGCGGCAATGTTTGAGCGAATCGGGCACGTCTCCGGTCACGATCCGTTGGGCGAGCCCCTCGACGATCGCCGATTTGCCGGTGCCCGGGTCGCCGACCAGCACCGGGTTGTTCTTGGTCTTTCGCAGCAACGTCTGAATGACCAGCCGCACCTCTTCATCGCGGCCGATCACGGGCATGAACTTTCCCTGCCGG
>DATEFT010000040.1:0-7967 GCA_035280505.1 Blastocatellia bacterium
GAAGTGTTTCGCGATTTTAAATTGAGCATGATGGCGCCCTGCAGCAGCATCATCGAAAGTCCGGCGATCAGCGGGACGATCAATCCGATTCGCAGGTTGCCGTAAAAGTTCGACGTCCAGCCCACCAGCCAGGAAATCACCGCTCCCCCCAGGCTCTCCATGACGAAGAGCATTCCGGCCCATCGCGCGGCCTGTGCTCCGAGGTGATGAGTGAAGAGCGCGAAGGTCGTGGGGAAGACCGCCGCCATTCCGAACCCGGTCAGCCCGGTGCCGATCGAGATCATGGTCGATCCTTCTCCGATCAGGATCACCAGCGTCCCGCCGACCGCCGCGGTCAGGGAGCCGAAGACCAGCCACGTCTCGCTGATGCGGCGCAGGAAGATCGGCGCCGCCGCCCTGCCGGTCAGCAGTCCCACCCAGAAGAGCGAGGTCGCCAGCGCCCAGTGCGATTGGGCCGTGGCGCCCAGCCGCTGCACATAGACGGCGATCCAGCCCCCGATCGACGATTCGGTCCCGACATAGATGAAGACCAGCAGGAAGGTCATCCACAGATACCGGTCGATCCCTCCGCGCCGGGCGGGCTCCGCGCCGCCGGCCGGTTCCTCCGATTCGAAGTTCATCGCCGGCAACCGGGAGCGAGAGAACCAGCAGGCCGTCAGCGCCAGGGCTGCAGCCAGCCCGATCATGGGCCGCGAGAGATCGAGTCCCCGGGTGAAGAGCGAGATCAGCCCCGGGCAGACGGCCGCGCCGGCCCCCCACACGAGATTCAACAGGTTGAGCGCCGCCGCCCGCCGTTCGGGATTGAGTTCGGAGACCAGCAGATTGGTCGTCATGTTGGTCAGGCTCAGGCTGAAACCGAGCGCCGCGATCGCCGTCACCCCGGCCGACCAGGGGCCGAATGCCAGCCCCGCGACGGTGATTGCCAATCCGCCGTAGCCCGTCGCCAACATGGTCGTCGGGCCGAGTCTCTTCAGAATCAGCCCCGAGAGCGCGGCCCCGACAATCGCTCCCACGAAGAGCGCGGTGAAGAGCTGCCCGGCCTGGGCATCGTTGAGGCCCCATCTGGCCGTCAGAATGGGCAGGATCGAACCCAGCACCGTGTTGGCGATGCCCACCAGCAGAAATCCGAAATGGATCAGCACGATGATCCTCGTCGCCCGCGGTGGCGAAACGCGTGGGCCCGGGACCTGCAATGTCGACACGACCGCCGCGCGGCCGGAATCGCCGGGTGAATCCTTCATGATCTTTGTCAGCTCTGCGGTTAGTACGTTGTTGGCAGAATCGAGATCCAAACCGCGAATCACGCGGTATTCTGCGAGAGACCTCTGCTTGCCGGAATCGCGCCAATTGTGCATATGAGTTGAAACAAATACAAGCCGCCGTTTCACCGTCTCCACCGTCGCCGCCGATTCTCCTTGACGCCCGCCGAAGATCGATGTTATACAGCGAGCTCTATTACTAAAACGATTTAGTGCGATTCAACGGATCAACGAAGGATCGAAAGCGGCAGGAATCGGAACCGCGAGCGGTAGCAAGCGGATCGTCTCTGGTGGGAGGGTTTGGTTGATGTCGAAGAAGTCTCCGTGGTCTCCGTGGGTCTGGTCGGTGCTCGGGTGTCTGTTGGCGGCGGCGGTCGGCGGCGCTTCGCGCCCGCAATCCGGAATCGAAAAGCGGATCGACACGTTGCTCGCGCAGATGACGCTCGAAGAGAAACTGGGTCAACTGCAGCAGCTCGATGGCGAGGCGAATGGAGCCGAGCGCCCGGAACATCGCGAACTGATTCGTCGGGGGCTTCTGGGCTCGACGCTCAACGTGCGCGGCGCGAAGCGCACCAATGAACTGCAGCGGATCGCCGTGGAGCAGTCGCGGTTGAAGATTCCGGTGCTCTTCGCGTTCGATGTGATTCACGGCTATCGGACGGTCTTTCCGGTGCCGCTCGGCCTGGCCGCGAGTTTCGATCCGGCCGTCGTCGAACGAGCCGCGGCCGTGGCGGCCGCCGAAGCCTCGGCGACCGGGATTCGTTGGACCTTCGCGCCGATGATGGACCTGGCGCGCGATGCGCGGTGGGGCCGCATCGTCGAGGGCGCCGGTGAAGATCCGTACCTGGGGGCGGCGATGGCGGCGGCGGGAGTCCGCGGGTTTCAGGGCCGCGATTACAGCGAGCCGGATCGGATCGTGGCCTGCGCCAAGCACTGGGTCGGTTACGGGGCCGCCGAGGGCGGCCGCGACTACAACGTGACGGAGATCTCCGAGTCCACGCTCCGCAACCAATATTTTCCGCCGTTCCAAGCCGCTCTGGAGGCGGGCGCCGGCACCGTCATGAGCGCCTTCAACGATCTCAACGGCGTGCCCGCGTCGGCCAATCCCTTCACTCTGACCAGGGTGCTGCGCGACGAATGGCAGTTCGATGGAATCGTCGTCAGCGATTACGAATCGATCAAAGAGCTGATCAACCATGGCGTGGCGGCGAATGAATCCGAAGCGGCGAGGCTGGCGCTGACTTCCGGCGTCGAGGTCGAGATGGTCAGCCGGCTCTATCGTCAGCATCTGCCGTCGCTCGTCGCCGGAGGCCGGGTGCCGATGGCCCGGATCGACGAAGCCGTGCGCCGGGTGTTGCGGATCAAGTTCCGGCTCGGTCTCTTCGAGCGGCCCTACACCGACGAGACGCGCGAACCCCGCGTCATTCTGAGCCGCGAGCATCAGGTTGCGGCTCGCGAACTGGCGGCGCGTTCGATGGTCCTGCTCAAGAACGAGCGCGAGCTGCTGCCTCTGAGCCCGGATTTGAAATCGATCGCGGTCGTCGGACCGCTGGCCGACGACCGGTTGAATCCGATGGGGTCGTGGACCGGCGACGGCCGTTCGGAGGATGTGGTCACCCTGCTGGCCGGGATCCGGGCCCGGGTCTCGCCGTCGATGAAGGTCAACTATGCTCGAGGCTGTGAGATCGCGGGCGGCGGCGCCGAGGGCCTCGCCGAGGCCGTTCGAGTCGCTCGCGAATCGGACGTGATTGTGGCGGCGGTCGGCGAGTCGGCGGAGATGAGCGGCGAAGCCGCGTCGCGCACTTCGCTGGACTTGCCGGGACGCCAATTGGAATTGATCCAGGCTCTGTGCGTGACCGGCAAACCGGTCGTCGTGGTCTTGATGAACGGGCGGCCCCTGACCGTCAACTGGATTGCCGATCACGCCCCGGCGATTCTGGAGACCTGGTTCGCCGGCACCCAGACCGGTCCCGCGGTGGCCGACGTGCTATTCGGCCGCGTCAATCCCGGCGGCAAGCTGCCCGTGACCTTCCCGCGGTCGATCGGACAGGTTCCCCTCTACTACAACCACAAGCAGACCGGACGGCCGCCCGACGCAAACAACAAATATACGTCGAAATATATCGATTCGCCGTGGACGCCGCTCTTTCCGTTCGGCTACGGATTGAGTTACACGCAATTTCGGCTGGCCCGCCCGCAATTGAGCGCGACCCGCCTTCGGGCCGGTGAAAACCTCACCGTGAGCGTCGAGGTCGAGAACCTCGGCCGCCGCGCCGGAGATGAGGTCGTACAGCTCTACCTGCGGGATGTCGCGGCCAGCGTGACCCGGCCGGTCAAGGAGTTGAAGGGCTTTCAGCGTGTGACCCTGGGTCCCGGAGAGAGACGGCGCGTGGAGTTTACGCTGACCCCCCGCGAGTTCGGTTTCTGGAACCGCGAGAATCGTTTCGTGATCGAACCGGGCGAGTTCAAGGTGATGGTCGGCAACAACTCGGTCGACCTGCAGACCGCCGGTTTTGAGATCGTTGAATAGCTGATTGAATTGAACCGCGAAAGACACGAAAGACGCGAAACCATCCATCTTTCGCGTGTTTGGCGTCTTTCGCGGTTCAGAATCTAATCCCAAATTAAAGTATTGAGGGCCAATGTACAGAGCTACTCTACTGCTGCTGTTGGGCGCGCTCATCATCAATGGGGCCGGCTCGGTCGGGCAGCCGCGGCCTCAACCACGCCTCTCGCGCGAAGACGAGACTTTCCTGGAAGATCTCTCCCGGCGTTCCTTTCGATACTTCTGGGAGCAGGCGGACCCCGAGACCGGGCTGGTTCGCGATCGGGCCGGCACGGACGGGACCGGCCGGAACGAGGTCGCGAGCATCGCGGCGACCGGATTCGGCCTGACCGCGTTGTGCGTGGCCGCCGAGCGCCGCTGGCTCGAGCCGCGGGCGGCGCGCGAGCGGACCCGGACCACCTTGCGCTTTCTGGCTCAACGGGCGCCGCGCGAACACGGCTGGTTCTATCACTGGATGGATCCGCGGACCGGCCGGCGGGTCTGGCAGAGCGAACTTTCGTCGATCGACACGGCGCTGCTGCTCGGCGGCGTGCTGACGGCGCGCCGGTACTTCAACCGGGATCCGGAGATTGTGCGGCTGGCGACGCTGATCTATCAGAGAGTGGATTTCCAGTGGATGCTGGACGGCCATCCGACGCTGCTCTCTCATGGCTGGCGACCGGAGAGCGGCTTTCTGCCGCATCGATGGGATCATTACTGCGAGCTGGCGATTCTCTATCTGCTGGCCATCGGCTCGCCGACCCATCCGATTCCGGCTGCCGCCTGGTCGGCCTGGCGGCGCGAATGGACCACTTACGGTCCTTACCGTTACCTGGGCGGCGCCGATCCGCTCTTCGTTCATCAATATTCGCACGCCTGGGTCGATTTTCGCGGGCGCCGCGAACGCCGGCCGCCCCACCTCGACTACTTCGAGAACTCCGTGATCGCCACGCGGGCGCATCGTCAGTTCTGCCTGGATCTGGCCGATACGTTTCCGGGGTATACCGCACAGATCTGGGGCATCACGGCTTCAGATTCGCGCCGGGGATATGTCGCCTGGGGCGGGCCGCCGCGCCATGAATGGATCGACGGCTCCGTCGTGCCTTGCGCGGCCGCCGGGTCGCTGATGTTGACCCCCGAGATCGCGCTGCCGGCTCTCCGCGAGATGCAGGCCCGGTTTGGGGAGCAGATCTACGGTCGCTACGGTTTCGCCGATGCGTTCCACCCGGTGACCGGCTGGGTCAATCCGGATGTGATCGGGATCGATCTCGGGATCACCCTGCTCAGCGCCGAAAACCTGCGGACCGGCAACGTCTGGCGCTGGTTCATGGGAAATCCGGAGATCGGCCGGGCGCTGGCTCGCGCCGGTCTGGTAACCGCTCGTTAACTAATGGAACTTCGGTGTGACCGGAGCGTGATCCACCTGGTGTTGTCTGTCTCTATCAAGTGGGATAACATCTTCGATCCAATTAAATAATTGAGGTCCAGGTACTTTGTTGACGAAGTTCTTTGGACTTTTTCTTAAACCGCGGAACACGCGAAAGACGCGAAAATTTCATGATTTCGCGTGTTCCGCGGTTTAAGAATGAAGAGCACGGAAGTCGGCTAATCTACTCGGCCCGGGAGGTAACATGTTGAAGCCTGGAGTCAGGATCCTGGTTCTTGCCCTGTTCTGCTCTTTGTTACTGGAATTCGCCCCTCAACTAAGATCTCAAGCACAATCCAAAGGTACGGCGATCGTCTCGGGTCGCGTCACTCTTAAGGACGAACCGGCCAGTGGGGTGATGGTCGCTCTCCAACCCCAGGCGATGGCGGGCCGCCAGAGTTCCGATCCGGCGTTGCGTTCGAGGACCGACTCGGACGGAAATTTCCGCATCACCGGAATCGCCGCCGGGCGGTACGTCGTGAGCGCCCTCGCTCCGGGATTGGTCACCTCCGAGCGCCCCGCCTTCGGTCAGCCCGGCGGTAAGATGATCAATGTCTCCGAGGGAGAGAATATCGAGAACGTCAATCTGGCGCTCAAGCGAGGAGGGGTCATCACGGGCCGCGTCGTCGATGCGAATGGCGAACCGCTGATCGAGGAGACCGTGCGCCTGACGCAGCTCGATGAATCCGGAAAGCCGAGCCAGTTCATGCTCGAGTTTACTAAATACTATATGTTCATGACCGATGATCGGGGCGCCTATCGTCTCTACGGGCTGCCGGCGGGACGCTATCTGGTCAGCGTCGGTCACGAGCAGCGGGAGGGGAGCTTCTCGGTCACTTCGAACCGGAACTACTATCCGCAGACTTTTCATCCGGACGTGACGGACGAATCGAAGGCCAAGATCATCGAGTTGGGTGAAGGAGAAGAGGCCACGGGCATCGGCATTACGGTCGGCGAGGCCAAGAAGACCTATGACGTCCTCGGGCGGGCGGTCGATGCCGAGACCGGGCAGCCGGTGGTCGGCGTCGATGTGGGGTATGGCCCTCTGAGGCCTGACGGCACGGGCATGGCTGGCTGGGCCGGCATGGGCGTGCGTTCCGATCCACAGGGGAATTTTCGCCTGATGAGCGTGATCCCGGGTAAATACGCGGCCATGGTCCCTCCGAGAGAGGGAATCGAGTACTACGGCGAGCCGGTGCCGTTCGAGGTGAACAATGGCGACGTGACCGGTGTCGAGTTGAAAGTCCGGCGCGGCGCCTCGATCAACGGAGTGGTCGCGGTCGAAGGCGCCAACGATCCGGCGGTCCTCGCAAAGCTCGCGCAACTCGGGCTGAGCGCTCTTCCCACCTCGCCGATGGGCGTCAGGTCCATGGGGAGCTTCTCGAGGGTCACGGCCAACGGCAGTTTCACTTTTTCCGGCCTCCGGCCGGGAAAGACCCGAATCATGCTGAACTCGATGGGCGGTGAGCAGATCTTCTCACTGCTTCGCCTCGAGCGTGGAGGGGTGATCAGTCAGAGCGAGATCGAGGTCGGAGCGGGAGAGCAGATCTCCAATCTGCGAGTGGTCGTCGGTTACGGAAGTGCGATCTTGCGCGGCCGATTGCAGGTGGTCGGCGGCGAATCGCCAGGCCTCGACCTCAGCTCTTTCATCGTCACGGCGCACCGGCGTGGGGGCGACGCCACCAGCGCGGCCAGAGGCGAGGCCGATCTGCGCGGTCAATTCACGATCAAGGGCCTCTTGCCCGGCGATTATGAGTTGAGGCTCGTTTACTTCAATCGATCCAATCCATCGGACCAGAATCAGCAGTTGAAAACCGCTGTTTCTCAATTCAAACAGCAAGTCACGGTCGGCAGTGGCGATCAGAATCAGGTGGCGGTGACCTTGAACCTGACTCAAAGGGAGGGCAACCAATGAGCATTGAACGGACCGCTGTCAATCCTCCGCGACGGATCCTCAGGATCTGGCTGGCCGCCTGTCTGATTCCGGCGGCCGTCTGCGGGCTCGCGCGAGCGCAGTCCACGATCCAAGGCAATCAGGGCGACAAGCCGGCCGGCGGGCAGGCGACCGGAACCATCAATGGGCGGATCCTCGTCAGTGACGGCGGCAACGCGGCCCGGGCTACCGTGGCGCTCCGGTCCGTCGGGGATGGCCGGGGATCGGGAGGTCAGACCGTGCTGACGGACGAGGAGGGCAACTTCCAGTTCAAGGATCTGCCGCCTCGGTCTTATCGCATCTTTGCCTACGGCATTCCGGGTTATGTGCAGGCTCCGACCTCTCTCCTGGAGAACGAGCTGACCCGGTACTACCACATCGGCGATCACGCGACCATCAATTTCATCAGGGGCGGGGCCATTACCGGCCGGGTGACCGATGCCGGGGGACTGCCGGTGATCGACGTTCAGGTGAGCGCGACCATGAAACGCGACGCGGAAGGCAATCCCGTGCCCGCCCGGTCCATGGGCGTCCCTCGCTACACCGACGACCGGGGCGTCTATCGCCTCTATGGTCTGGTGCCGGGCACCTATGTCATCGCGGCCAACAAGGGCCCCAATCAGTTGTCGGGCGCATCGCCGTACGAGGGTCAGGTGCCGACCTACTACCCTTCATCCACGATCGACACCGCGGGCGAGATCACGGTCGGCAGCGGCGGCGAAGTGTCCGGGGCGGATATTCGATACCTCGGCAGCCGGGGGCAGACCGTCAGCGGCAAGATCCTGAACGGGGACCCGGTCTCCA
>DATEFT010000041.1:0-6090 GCA_035280505.1 Blastocatellia bacterium
GGCTGCGCCCCAATAGGCCATCGCGCATTCCGAGTCGGTGCGAATGATCTGATCGAAGGCCTCCAGCGCCCGCCCGTACCAGAAGTTATGGAGCAGCGCCAGGGCCCGGTCGAAATCGGCGGCGACCGACGGCGAGCACGATGTCTCCAGATGAACGTGGCCGACTCCGTGGAGATGGCCGGCCGCAGGTTCCCGGTCTTGCGCCAGGGAAGGTGAAAACAGTAAGAGCGTGCATGCTAAAGGGAGTGCTATTTTCATGGCATTTACGCAGAAGTGCGCCGGTACGGTCCGAGGTTTGGCGATGAGGCGCGCCGATCCTGGCAGAGGATCCCGGCGCGCAGAGGTTGAGACAGGCGCCCCTCCGCTCCTCCAAGCGTTAATAAAAATAGAGCCGTTGACCGGCCGCCGCGGGCCGATCTTCATGGCGTCTCCAGCCCTCCGGGCCGGAACCCGGCGCAGGACAGCTCACGGAAGCTGCGCGAAATCTACGATCTGCGCCTGCCGGCGAAATTGGTGGGGCTGAAGGCGCCACACGAATTGAGATATTCAAACGGAAATGCTGATCTTCGGCGGCTACTATATCACAAATTGTCCGGGAGAGCAGATGAAGGGCACGGTCGATGAAATCGATTGATAGGCCGCGAAAGATCGTTGATTTAGCGTCTTTCGCGGTTTCGAAAGGAATTTCGAGAGCCTTACTTTGGAGTGGCTCGCGCGGATTCGCTAAGAGGCCATCGAGGGCTGGCTGCGAAAATTCTGCTCAACCCAGTTGACGGAGTCCAGGTAGAAGCGCGGCAGGCAGGACTCGTCGGTCGCCAGCTTGGCGGCATAGGTCCAGGTTCGATGCCAGTTGCCTCCTTCATAAGCGAGGAGGTATTGATACACGTCGTGAAGCTTGTTCTCGGCCCCGGTCAGCGCTTCTTTGATGTCTTCCGCCAGCGGGATCTCCTTGAGGATCTCGCGCAGGCTACGATCGAGAATGGCGTCCAGCAGCGAGAACATCCCCATCATGAACAGCTCCTCTCTCCGGTCATTGAGCCCGACCACCGGCGCCACGGACTCGCAGAGTTTGGCGCGCGTCGCGGCCTGGATGATCAGCTCTTCCGGTTTATCTTTGCCCATCTCGGCCATCGCGACCAGCGAGACCCATTTCTGCAGGTGGGTCTCTCCCATCAGCGCCAGGGCTTGCCGGAGGGACTGGATCTGTCCGGAGTTCATGAAGTAGGCCGAGTTGATATGGCGAAGCAGTTTGAACGAGAGCGAGACATCCTGTTTGATGATCTTTTCGATCCGGCTGAAATCGAAATTGGGGCGGCTCACCTCTTGAATCAATTGCAGATAGTTCAATTTGACGCCGGGAATACTCTTCAGGCCCAGGTTTACGGGCCGGTTCAGAAAGCGCCCCTGGGCCAGTTCGTAGCCTACTTCCTGGGTCCACCGGAAGGTCTCTTCATCCTCGATGAAGTCGGCCACGAACCGTTTGCCCCGCGCGCCGAACCGTTGCAGCAGGTCGGATTGGACCTCGGTCGGAATGGTGAGCACATTGACCTTGATGAAGTCGGCCAACTCGATCAGCGGTTGCAGTTTCTCCAGATCCGAATGGATATGATGGACGTTCAGAGCCAGACGATAGCCGGCGCTCTTCAGCTCCTGACAGGCGGTCACCAGCTCGGGCGCCGGTTCGACGACCTTCGAGATCTCGATGACCGTCGGTTCGGTCGGCAGCCGTTGCAGATGCGCGCTGAGCAGGAGATCGGGAGCCGCTTTGACGAAGACCGGTTTGCCGCCGGTCAGATGCTCCATGCTCAAGAGGGTGCAGAGATCGAAGATGATATTGAATGACTCCTGGTCCGGATCCTGCACGGATCCGTCCTCGGCGTGCGGCCGATACGCAAATTCATAAGCGGAGACCTGCTTTTGTCGACTCAGCACTGGCTGTCTGGCGATAAATGTATACATTGAACGGAACCTCAATCAGTACCCACAAACCGGCGATTTTATGAATCGCGTCCCGGAACGATTTTCTCGAAATTCTTATCGGTAAAAGGCCTTTACTCCTTTAGCGGCACCTCGATTCCAGCTCCCATTTTGCGAGCTACCTGTGGACATTCCAATGGGGGCGGGGTATCTTGGGGGCATGTCGAAGGAGAAGAACACAGAATCTCAGAAATCGGAGGTGCTCCAGGGGACGCTGGACCTGATGGTGCTGAAGGTGCTCGACGCGCTCGGGCCGCTGCATGGGTATGGGATCGCGCGCCGGATCGAGCAGGTCAGCGAGCAGGTCCTGCAATTGAACGAGGGAACGGTCTATACCTCGTTGCTGCGGCTCGGGCAGCAGGGATGGATCGTTTCGGATTGGGGGACCTCGGAGAACAACCGCAAGGCGAAATATTACTCGATCACCAAGAGCGGCCGGAAACAGCTCGCCTCCGAGACGGAGAATTGGGAGCGGATCGCCGGGGTCATCGGGCGCCTCCTGAAGCTGGAAGGTCAGGGATGAGAGTCGGCGGAAAGTAAAGATGCAACGATGGACATGATCGTTGGTCTCCTCGCGTCAGACTCCGAACTGTCTCAAGTGATGGTCCATGTGAAGATAGGCATGACGCATGCGCTCGGCCCTGGATAACTGTCCGAGCATGGCGTGGGGGGCGAACTCGCCTTCCCAGCCGCAAAATCGATCGAAGAGAGCGAAGAGCTGATCCAGATCCGAGGCGAACGCCACGGGCGAAGTGCCTCCCAAATGCTGGTCCATCTCCGGGCGGGTCATGATCCCGTGCGGCCATGAGAGCGGAATCCAGAGCGCTGCCCATTTGAACAATGTGCGCTTCAGGAGCGAGGTGGAGGGGCTGATGTACTTCTCGCCGAGAGAGGCCCGAAAGGAATCGCTCAGGTGGCAGATCATCTGATGTGAGGACATTGTTCCCCAACGTGGCCGGCTGGTGGGGCCCACCCTGACGAGTCGCTGAAGAATTTCGTTTTTGTCGCGAGAGTTCAGTAGGGTTTTCATTCCGATGCCCACCTGCTGCGTGATGGGGACTCCATGGCCCAGCCCTTCAGGCGATGGAGTAGTCACTCTTTATGGTCGGATCCCGAACTCAGAGCCGCCGAATTCAAGCTTGAGATCATACCCGCCAGCAACGAGAGAGTTATGCGAAGTAGACCGGTTCTCCGGACCATCTCTTTACCTCTCTTCGGGATAACGATATTTATAAGATCGTGGATCGTTGGTTGGTCTATCTTAACAAGTCGCTGCCGGTTTTGACAGCAGTGGTCTTCACTTTGGAATTTATTCGAAACCGCGAAACACGCGAAATACACAAATCATCCGGAGTCTGCCGGCGCCTCATATATGTCGTGAAGAAAACTGTACGATCATAATTTGTATGCTTCCTGGTCGTGACGACCGTAGTTTCCTCAGTTCCATCAGTTCAGAATCCGAACATATCGGATTGCGCCACACGAAAGATTTAACGGAGGCGAAGGCTTCAGACACGAACAGTCGGCGATAGTCATCAAAGGGCGTGCAGCCGACCGGGAAGTCATCCACATACGTTTCGTTGTACTCTCCGAATTCAAGCATGCCAAGGCTCGGAAAGCATGAACTGGAAGCGAGGTTGGCGATGAACCCTTGCGTATCGTAGCCCGCGTCGACGTTCAAGTAACGAAGAGGATGAGATTCCAGTTCAAAGAACGATCTATCGGGCGCCGAGGGGACGGTCAACTGTTCCAACCTTGGAGCCTTGCGAAGCAGGTGTCTGAGGGCGCCCGTGTGCTCGGCTACCACACGGTTATGACCGCCAGGCCTATTTTGCTCGACAGAGAAAGAGCGTAAATTGGGGAAGATGACATCTGCGCGGGCCAGCCATGATAAATCCCAGTCCCGTGTCCCATTTATTCCTTCATCTGCATCCCAAGGTGAACGTAGGGATATTGAACTGAGTACGGATGCCACGTCGGATTGAACGATGGACGCATATAGATCGTCGTATGGTTTGCCCAATGGAGATCCGCAGAATTCAAGGTGTAGTCGTCCGGCAACCTCCCAGACTGAAAGACGGGGAATCGGCTCCACATCAACCTCGGGATTGGAATAATCCGCAAATCGTCGTTGTAGTTGTTCGATGGTGTAGTTCATTTCTCTGATACGCGAGATTATCTGATGGTCCGATCTCTACAGGGCAAAAAATGAGATCTGACTGTGGCCATGGTTGATAAGGTCATTGTGCGATTGGACTTTCGGTTGGCCAAAACTGAAAGGAACTCGCACGATGAACGACATTCGCACGCTTGAGCAAACGTTGATCGACAATCTACCGTGGAACAAGGCCCGCATCAAATTCGTGGTGCGTTTTTTGTCCCGTAGTTAGCGCAGTTAAGATAGAGATGGATTATCTCCCTTTCCAGCGCCGTCCGCGGTCGAGAGAGGGTCGAATAATCCGGGACCGACGAGTCCAGGTTCGGCAACTCAAGGTCAAGCGGAGAAAACCTTCGGCCTGTCGCAACGGCAAGTGATAAACCTCTTGCCGCATGGCCATTGTCGCTCCCTTCGTTGCTATTTGTGCAATAACGCCCTACAAATCCCAGGAGCTATACTTTTGATTTGTAATGCTTAGCAGGCCTTGCCTTTGGGATTTGTGCAACAACGTCCCGCAGATGAGCGGTGTAGAGTCTTGAGACCAGGGCCGATGAAGAGTGGCGGGCCAATCTTCTTCTTGCTTGATTCTGTCGACAGTTTCGCCCGATCCTATCCGACCATCCCTCAGAACGGCTATTCTTGCTCGTGAATGTTCAGCCAGGCATCCTCAGGACTGATAGACATTGGCCAACGGCGGCATTAAGCTGACAGCGTGCCGGAACTTGATCGATTCGGAATCAGTAGGGGACCTAAGAGGAGAAAAGATGAAATCGATTCTACTTGCAGTAGCGATGACATTTGTCCTGTCTAGTTTGGCATGGGCACAGAGCGCAAAGCAGAATAGTGTGGTGGAGGATGAAATCAGAAAGCTCGATCTTGCCGAAGTCAATGCAGTTCTGCAGAGAGATGTGGCGGCATTGGAAGGGCTTTGGGCAGAAGATCTCACTGTTAATAATCCGCGTAACGGAATATCCAGAGGGAGAAAAGAGGTTCTGGAACTGGTTCGCTCCGGCAGTATTAATTACTCTTCTTTTGTTCGGGAGACTGAGACTGTGCTGATCCACGGAGACACCGTCATTTTGATGGGATTGGAGATAGTCAAACCCATCGGCAATGCCCCTTTTGCGGGAGAGACTGTGCGCCGACGCTTCACCGATATCTGGATGAAGAGGGATGGAAAATGGCTTCTGACTGCGCGCCATGCCAACGTCATCTGCCGGAATTGACATTTAATTGCTGATTCTTGCTCATTGCTCATTTCATCCAACCATTTAAGGTGTCTTTGAGATCTCCTTACCGCTGAACGGGTTCATTCTTTTCTGGCCCCTGTCGTGCGTCTGATAACGTCGACTGTATAGTGCTTTGGTGGTTATTCTGTGTGGTGGGGGAGTTCTGCTTTAGGCGTTTTATGTTGGATTGTAAATAGTTATCAGACGCATGTTTGTTGGTTCGGGGGACCGATCACCGAGTCTGAGAGCAGCGCCACGCTCTAAAGTCGTGGGGCATTCGTTCATAAATACGCGGCAGCAGCACAAGGAGCGATTCAAAGGAGGTTCACGCTTGAGAAAGACCGTTCTACTTACTTCAGTGTTCACCTTGATGATCATGGTGTTGACGGCGGATGGAGCCGGCGAGCTGGTCAGGCTGGTCAGGCTCAAAATTTCGGCGGGAGACCTCGCCAGCGCTATTTCGGCGGTCGAGGACTACAGAGAGAAACATGGGGTTGATGCGGAATATCTCGATGCCGTGGGCTGGCTGGCACGCGGCGCGGAGATGCTGGCACAACCGGATGTCGCGGCGGCTTACGTGCAGGAACTCCGCCGAGAGATCCGGGAGGAGAAGTCTGATCTGTTGCTCCCGCTTGGCGCGGCGATTGAGGTCGAAGGTAAATTACGCGCGGCGCGTGAGGGCCGAGGGGCGGCGCTTCACTTTCTGGAGAAGGAGTTTGCACGCGC
>DATEFT010000042.1:0-5770 GCA_035280505.1 Blastocatellia bacterium
CCCTTATAGTTGAGAGACAGGAAACCGGCGCGCGCCGGTAAAATCGAAAGGAAGGGAATCGCATGAAAATAGTTGTGGTCGGGGGGAGCGGGCTCATCGGGTCGCAGCTCGTCGCCGAGTCCATGGCTGACGGCGACACGATTCGCATTCCGCCCGCCTACATCCAGCCCGTCTGGTCCGCAGACGTTGCGATCGCGCTCGCCGGGCTCGATCTCTTCGGCTTCGACGACTGGCTCCGCCGTTCCACAACGGCGAAGTGAGCGGCCGCTGCCGCATTGGTTTTCGCCGTGGACAGGAGCTGAGTGAAGTCTCAACCTGAACGCCTGCTCTTCTCGGTAATCTCGAAACGGCACCGCGGCGGCGCCGGGGTCTTCTCGCACTTCTCGCGGACGCGCCCGCCGGTGATCTGCGCGACCAGCGTCTCCGCCACGCGGCAGACTTCCGGATGGGCTTCGACGGCGGTTCCCAACGGGCAACTCGCGCTCCGGATCAGGATCTGGCCGCCCGGTTCTTCGAGCTGCGGCGCGCCGCCCAGCGCTTGCAGCACCTCCACCGCCTGGCGCGCCCGGGTCGAAAGGTCGGAACCGGGCGCGACCAGCAGCTTGACCTCGGCCGCCGCTTTGCGCCCCACTTCCCGCAGGACGGCTCCCAACTCCTCCGCCGACAACCGCTCCTTCAACACGCTCAACAACACGTTGAGCAACGCATCGTACGACTTCGGAAAGAGCTGCTCCGCTTCCGGAGTCAGCTCATAAGCGAAATGCGGCTTGCGATGCCCGCGTTGAACTCCACTCTGCCTGATCAGACCGTCGCGCTCCAGCGTCGTCAGGTGCGCCCGCACCGCGTTATCCGTCATCTCCAGTTTCTCCGCCAACTCGTTGACGGTACAACTGCGGCCCCGCAACAGGCTCACGAGGCGCCCGCGCGTGCTCTCGAAAAATCGCTCTCCCAGCTTGGTTGCCTTCATCCCGAACCTCCTGCGCACCAGTATAGCCGCTCCCGCGCATTAAGACAATAAGTCAAAATTATTATTGACTTATTGTTTATCTGGTGTATGCTGAGGTCGGTGAGTGGGAAACATCTCTCGGAAAGTTGACTTCGAACCTGAAAGGAGGGTCTGCACATGCAGGCATCAAACACTGAGACGGGCTCGGCGCCGTTGGCGGCGGCGGAGATCCAAATCGGCAATCCCAGTTATCAGGCCTACCAGATACTCCACATTGGTTTCACGGTCGCGCCGATTCTGGCGGGGTTGGACAAATTTTTCGGCCTCCTCGTCAATTGGGATCAATATCTGCCTTCATTTGTGAACCAGGCGGTGGGAGGCCATGGCCATTCGCTGATGTACGCGGTCGGTCTGATCGAGATCGTCGCGGGGCTCGGCGTCTGGTTCAAGCCGCGGATCTTTGCCTATGTCGTCTCCGCCTGGCTCGTCCTGATCATCATCAATCTGTTGTTGATTCCCGGTTACTTCGACGTCGCGCTGCGCGATCTCGGTCTGGCTCTCGGCGCGCTCGCCCTGGGCCGTCTCAGTCAGGAATACTCGAACTGAGCCGAGCGGAGCTTGACGAAGAGAGCCGGTCAGAACGGCCGGACCACCACTCCTGCCGGTGCGTCCTCGGAGTGGTGGTCTTGTCCGGCCGGACGGCCTTCGAACCCATTCGGAAACCTCGCCTGCGCGTTTCGCCGGTCTCACGTGTTTCGCGGTTGAAACCTGAAATCTCAAATTGAAAAATAATTTCCCGGCCGAATGTCGATTCCGGCCCTCGCCGTTCGATTCACCGGCGGAGGCCAAAACATGAAATATCTGTTACTGATCTACTTCGCCGAGCAAGAGGTGAGTGAACCCGAGTGGGAAGAGTGTTATCTGCGTTGCACGGAACTCGTGCGGCAACTCCGGATGAGCGGGCAGTATCTGGCCGGTCACCCGTTGTATCCGACCTCGACGGCGACCAGCGTCCGGGTGCGGGATGGCAACCGGCTGCTCACCGACGGTCCGTTCGCGGAGACGCGTGAACAACTGGGCGGTTATTATCTGGTCGAGGCTCCGGATCTCGATCGGGCGATCGGCATCGCCGCGCTGATCCCGGGAGCGCGGCTGGGCACCGTCGAAATCCGGCCGGTCATGGAACTCGACGGGATGCCGGCCGATTTGTTGGCATCGGCATCCGACCATGAGTAGAATCCCCACTGATCACCGGGCGCGAACCGTTGATCGTCAGTAAATTCAAATGTTGACGGGGGTGCTTGTGTCAATTCGGTTAACGTCGATCTTGCTGTCGTCGCTGCTGGCGCTGGGTCTGCTGAGCGGCTGCCAGTCCTCTTCGCTTTCGTCTTCTTCGATCACGGAGGAGCGAGCGCCGGTCCTGACCGACCGGGACCGCGACGGATTGAGCGGCCGGGTGAAAGGGGTCCTGACCGATGATGTGGTTCTCAACGAAGAGAACGGCCGGCAGTTCGAGAGCCAGCAGGCCTCGTCGGCCTCGATCTACGAC
The DNA here is from genome assembly GCA_035280505.1 of Blastocatellia bacterium. Lineage (GTDB taxonomy): Bacteria > Acidobacteriota > Blastocatellia > RBC074 > RBC074 > JAKEHZ01. Next base: position 2,496 of record DATEFT010000042.1, read on the forward strand.
CAGACCGGCAAACGAACCCTGCAGACGCCTTTTCGCATCAGCTTTCCCGGCGGCTATGCCATCACTCAACACGAGCTGTTCTTCGATCCTCCTGGCGGGGCAAGAGGGGCGGGCAATGCCAGGACGGCCGATGGCCTCTATGCCGAGCATGATTCCAAAGGGAACGTGATCGAGAAGGGGCGTTACGACGAGAAGGGCAAGCGGCCCGAGGCCACGATCAAGTATGAGTTCGACTCGACCGGAAATTGGATCAAACGGGTCATCTCGCGGCGGACCGAGAAGAACGGTCAATCGGTGCTGCTGTCCGTCGAGGCCAGTTACCGTCACTTTGTGTACTACGATTCCGGCGCCTCGCCGGCCGCGCCGGGGCCGGCGCCGGCCGAGACGCAACCAGTGAAGAGCCCGCTAGCGGCCAATGAAGAGAACCTCTCCGCCGGGCGCTCGCTCTTCAATCAGAGATGCGCGGCCTGCCACGGTGAGAACGGTAAGGCGCAGACGGAGTTTGCTTCCATCATGACCGTCAAACCTCGGGATCTGACGAGCCAGCAGGTCCGCGAACTGACCGAGCCCCGGCTCTACCGGATCGTCAGCCAGGGGATCCCGCCGAGCGGGATGCCGGGGTTGAAAGACCGGATCCGCGACGAGGCGCTCTGGCAACTGGCGCTCTACGTGAAACAGTTGTCGAGCGGCCGGGTTCCCCCCGATCCGTCGACCGTGGCCGCGACCGCCCCGTCGCCGGCCGCTCAACCGAAGAGTTCGATTGCCGCGGCCGCGGAGCAGCGTTATCCGTTCAAGGGCAAGGTCGTCTTCATCCAGCGCGAGACGCAACAGGTGACGGTCGAACATGAAGCGATCCCCGGATACATGGGCGCCATGACCATGCCGTTCCCGCTCAAGAACGAGAAGGTTCTCGGCGCGCTGAAGAAGGACGACCGGATCGAGGCCACGCTCGTGGTGGGCGGCGATGGATGGAGACTGGAGAACGTCGCGGTCAAACCCTAGTCTAGATCTTCCTGAGCACGGCGGCGTTCAATCCTTCCCACCGCACCGTCCACTCGCCGCCGGATGGAAAACCGGGAGCGTGTGAGGACGGCGCGCCGCGCCATCCCGCGGCCATCATCGCCAAGGCATAGAGCAGCCCGCCGTTGCCGGGCAGGTAACAGGGCAGATTCGGCCGCTGGTAGTTGTGGCCGTTCGGCAGATAGCGGTTCTTGTCGGCCGTCATGAGGAGGGCGTCGATCGCGATCCGCGGCTCTCCCAGGCGCGCCGCCGTCAGGGCGGTGAGCGGAAAGTCCCAGCCCCAGGTCTTGTCCCACTGCCACTGTTTCATGACCCGATCGAGAGTGCGGCGCATGACGGCCGGATCGACGCCGGGCCCGGGCAGGATGCCGAGCGCCCCCAGCATCGACGGATGATCGTGATTTCTCTCGGTGAAGGTCTGGGGGCAATTTTCATGAGCGAGATAGACGCCTTCCCGCACCGGCAGCGGCGAGAGTTGCGCAATCAGCCGATCCCATTCGGGCCGGCGCCGGAGTCCGAGGCGCTCGCGCCAGAGTTGCGCCGTCTCAAGACCGAAGACCCAGTAGGATAACTCATAGGTCGGATTCCACGTCTCGCGGGGCGGATGATTCTCCTGCGCGGGGATCAGCGGCGGACCGAGCACATATCGCTGCGTCCGCCGGTCGAGAACCGCATACGAGGCCATGAACTCCGCCGATTCGAAGACGATCTCGCGGTAACGCTCGAGCGTCACCCGCATCCGCCTGGAATCGCGTTGATTGAGATAGCAGAGTTCCGCGTAGAAGATCGGGTGCGGCTGTTGCCAGATCAACAGCGGGCCGATCGGCGAAGGACTGTCGCGCCCGGCGGGATCGGACATCTTGGGCCAGCGAGCCCCGGCGTAGCCTTGCGACCGGGCCCGTTCCCGAGCGCTCGCCAGGATCGAATCGTACCAGCCGAGGCTCTTTTCGAGCAGCGGGAGCCGGTTCCAGAGCGCGAAGTGGGCCGCGTGCCACCAGTGCATCTCGAGGTGGAACTTGCCGTACCAACTGTTGACGGTCAGCCCGGTCTCCTGCGGGGGCATCGACCCGGCGCACTGAATCGCCGTCAGGTACTGCGAAAGGATCATCCGGCGTTCGAGTTCGAGGGCCCGCGGATCGCGGCTCTCCGCCAGTTCGATGGCCGCCCCGTCGTTCCAGAACCGTTGCCAATGTTGGGCGGCGGCGGCGAAGGTCGCGGCGGCCGTCGGGGAGGGCCGGACCGCGCGAGCCGGCGAGAAGGCGGCCACGAACTCCAGTCGCGCGCTCTTTCGGTCCGGAGTCAGGATCCAGGTGTGAGCTTCCGGAGCCGTGAGCGAGGCCGGAAGGCTCCAGTCGATGGCGACGAAGTATCGATCGTCATCGAGCCGGCGGTGAATCTCCACCCCGGAGCTGCCGCGCCGGAGAATCTCGGAATGGTGCCGGTCCGGCTGCTTCCAGTCCGCGGCCGGCATCGATGGGGAACCGTAGGGAAAGGCGATCCGAACGGCCAGCCGTCCTTCCTCGATCAACTTCGATTCGACGGCCACGGCCAGCAGGTCCAGGTTGGGATGAACGGCGGTCCGGACCGTGACCGGCACGCCCTCGAATTTGAAACGGCTGGTCAGGAGGCCGGACCAGAGATCGAGCCGCTGCTCAACCTCCGTCAGGTCCTGGGCCTGGGCCTCCCGGCCCGAGGTCGTCATGAGTTGCAGTCCGATCCGGCCGAGATGCAGCCGGTGCGGATTCTCGCGGAGCCAGTTGTAGAGTTCGCTCTGTCCCTCGCTGCTGACCTGGTAGCCGACCGGGCGGCCGTAGGTATCGAAAGGCGTGAGACGCAGGGCCTGCGGATCGAGACCGCCGAGAGGCGAGGTGTGCCAGCCCCACTGCGACATGGTGCAGAGCGGCATCGCCGCTTCATATTCGCGCGGAAAGGTTTGCAGCCCGGTGAGGTCGGCGGTAAAGGCGAACTCGCCGTTGCCGAGCGAGAGCGGCGCCAGCGGATCCAGACTGCGTCTGACCGGATGATGGCGGTTGATCAACGCCGCGCGATCGATCTTCGTGGATCCGGCCGCCCCGGCCGATTGAGACTCCGCCTGGGCGAGGGCGCCCGAGACCGCCAGCCCGCCCAGAAATCTTCGCCGCGAGAGGTTTTTCATTGAATGTAATAATTGTGTGAGGTTGTTATTTGAACCGCGAAAGACGCGAAACACGCGAAACATCGATCTGGAATCTTTCGCGTGTTCCGCGTCTTTCGTG
>DATEFT010000043.1:0-4129 GCA_035280505.1 Blastocatellia bacterium
CGGCTCCAAATTGGAGCGGCATGATTACACCGGTTTCGAGCTGCAGCCGAGCGCCAGGTTGTTATGGACGCCGAGCGCCCATCAAACGGTCTGGGCGGCGAGTTCACGGGCGGTCAGAACCCCCGCGCGCTACGATCAAGACCTCAGATCTAATTTCAGGGCGATCTCCGGTGAGGACGGCACGCCCATTGAGATTATCGCGTTCGGCGACTCGCGTACCAAATCTGAAGAACTCCGCGCTTATGAGCTCGGCTACCGCGTGCGACCGGACAAAAAACTCGTACTCGACATCGCGGCCTTCTACAATCTCTATGATCGGTTAACCACCATTGAACCGGATCAGCCGTTCTTCCAGTCCGATCCACCGCCCCTGCGGCTGGTCACGCCTTACCGTTTCTCCAACCAGGCGCGAGGCGAGAGTTACGGTCTGGAGGCCACCGCCAATCTCTGGCTCACCCGCCGGTGGAGGCTTCAGGGCAACTATTCATGGCTGCGAGTGCAGTTGCATCGTTATGCAACGAGCCAGGATACGGTGTCGGAAGGAGATGAAGGCGGGAGCCCGCGGCATCAATTCCAGGTTCATTCCAATCTCACCCTACCGCGCAATCTTGAAATGGACGCCTCGCTCTATCGCGTCTCCCGGCTCCCCAATGTCGGAATTCCAGGCTACACGAGGCTCGACCTGCGGTTCGGATGGAGCGTCAGAGAACGCCTCGAATTGAGCCTGGGGCTGCAAAATTTGCTCGATAATCGGCACCCGGAATTTGATCGCATTGACGTGCTGGTCACCACCAGTCAGGCCAAACGCAGCATTTACGCGAAGGCGACCTGGCATTTTTAACGCCGAGATTTACCGAGACCTGACAACTTTTCCAGCAATAATCTGTATAATTCGCATCACAGGCCGCAGACGTTCACACTGAAAGGGCTGAAAGATCGTGATGCCGGCAATAACCGAAAAAGGAAGCGCCTTGGCGAAAGGGTTGCACTTCGAACCTTTGATCATCGACCATCTGGTGGATGCTAGCGGGCATCACCATCTGCCGCTCGACCCGGAGTTCCCCTTCATCGTCTCCCCTTTCTCCTACGAGACGCTCAAGCCCGAGGTGAGGTTGACGTGGCACAACCGGCTGGAGTTGTTCATTCCGATCAGCGGCTACGGCAGCTTTCGCATGGGCGAGCGGGTCGTCGAGTTCAAGGGCGGCGATCTGCTGGTGGTCGACAATCTGAAGCTGCATGGAGTGGTCAGCTTCGAGGGGCCGCAACGCCAGGCCATCGTCATCTACTTCAAAGCGGAGCTTTTCTATAACCTCGGCTCGGCACTATGCGACTTCGCGTATCTCACCCCGTTCTACGGCCTGACCGAAGAGATCAATCCGATTCTGAAAGCCGACGATCCGGTCGCGCCGCCGGTCCACGAAGCGTTGAAGAAGCTGTTCAGATGCTGGTTCGGCGCGCCCGGCGATCAGTATTTCAAGATCGGTTGCAAGACCTATCTCTCGGAGGTCCTGTATCTGCTCTCGCGGCGTCTGGGCACTTCGGAACTGGCCCGCGACGAATACCTGCGCCGCCGCGAACAATCGGCCCGGCTGGGAGCCCTGGTCGAATATCTCAAGCACAACTATAGCGATAAGATCACCATTCCCCAGGCGGCGGCCATGGTCGGGATGAGCCAATCCAGCTTCATGCGGTTCTTCAAGCAGGCCGCCGGGATGACCTTCGTCGAATACCTCACGCACCTCCGCCTGACCAGAGCCCGGCAGTTACTGCGCGATCGGAAGTTGAGCATCGCCGAAATCTCCGGCCTGGTCGGCTTCACCGACCAGAGCTACTTCGACAAACGCTTCAAGGAGTTCTTCAACAAATCTCCGCGCGAATGCCGGGAACAAGAATGACGGCGGCTCGCCGGACGGCCGCAGAATCATCATAATAAAAAGCAGAATCTTTCTAGCCGCTCCGCGCCCTCGTCCTTAATACTCTATCCGCTGGGAACACCTATCCCCCCACATGCCCGGCCACATCGCAGCCGAGGCTGAAACATCAGAACATCACCAGAACCAGAAACGGAGGCTCCCGATGAGGATCAGAAGCATCGCTCTCTGCTGTCTTGTGGCCTGCACTGGTGTGTGGGCTCAGTCAACGGCTGTTTCCCAGGTTTCCGGAACAGTCCAGGACACCAATGGTAACGCGGTGGTCGGCGCCGAGGTCAGTCTCAGGCAGATCGAAACCGGATTCACGCGCACCGTCGCCACCGGAACCGAAGGCAACTATACGATCACCAACCTGCCCGTGGGACCTTATCAGTTACAGGTCAAAAAGAGCGGGTTCAGCGCCTATCTGCACGCCGGAATCGTCCTGCAGGTCAACAGCAATCCAGTGATCAACGTGATCCTGAAGGTGGGCGAGGTGACCGAACAGGTGCAGGTCTCGGCCGATGCCGCGATGGTCGAGACCCATACGACCGCCGTCGGGCAGGTCATCGACCGGCAGCGAGTGGTCGAACTCCCGCTCAACGGCCGCGTCGCGACCGAGTTGATCTTCATCTCGGGGCTGGCGACCTCGGCCCCGGCGGGCGATCTCAACACCAACAAGAACTATCCGACGGTCACGATCTCGGTCGCCGGCGGGCTGGCCAACGGGATGACCTACGTCATGGACGGCGGCACCCATAACGATCCGTTCAATAACTTGAACCTGCCGATGCCCTTCCCCGACGCCCTGCAGGAGTTCAAGGTGGAGACCAGCGCCCTGCCCGCCCGGTACGGCCATCATGCCGCCTCGGCGGTCAACGTCCTGACCAAATCCGGCGGCAATCAGTTTCACGGAGACGCCTTCGAATTCGTCCGCAACTATCTGTTCAATGCGCGGAATTTCTTCGCCCCGCAGCGCGACAGTTTGAAACGGAATCAATTCGGCGGCACGCTGGGAGGCCCGATCGCGCGGGACAAGCTCTTCTTCTTCGCCGGGTACCAGGGAAAGATCGAGAAGTCCAATCCGAGCGACACCATCAGTTTCGTGCCCACGGCGGCGATGCGGAACGGAGACTTCACCGCGTTCGCATCGCCGGCCTGTAACGGCGGAACGCAGGTCACGCTGGGGGCGCCGTTCGTCAACAATCGGATTCCCGTCGCGCAGATCAACCAGCAGACGCTCAATTTCCTGAACTACGTGCCCGTCTCCACCAATCCCTGCGGCAGATTGCAGTACGGAATTCTCAACAACAACGACGAGCACCAGGGCATCGCCAAGATCGACTATACCGTCAACCAGAAGCATTCGCTCTACGGCCGCTACTTCATCGCGAACTACAGCAACCCGGCGGTCTTCGACGGACAGAACGTGCTGACCATGAGCCGCGTCGGCCAGCAGAATCGCGCCCATTCGCTCGTGCTCGGAGACACCTACCTCATGAGCCCGAACACGATCCTGGCCTTTCACGGAACGGTGAATCGGACCATCAACCTGCGCGCGCTGCCGTCCTACTTCTCTCCGGCCGACCTCGGCGTTCAGGTCTATAGCCCGGTCGATGGATTTATGGGCGTCACCGTCTCGGGCAACGGATTCGCGATCGGGGCCGTGGCCACCAACCCCGGCTATTTCAACTCCACCAATCTGCAACTGGCCGAGGACGTCGATCTGATTCGCGGATCGCACCAGATCGCTTTCGGCGGCAACTGGATTCACTCCATCATCAACACCTCCAACAACCGGCCGACCAACGGACAGTTCACTTTCAACGGCCAGGTCACGGGGCTGCCGCTGGCGGACTTCATGACGGGAATCTTGAGCGGCGGTTTCCTGCAGGGCAACGCCGTCTTCGACAATCAACGGCAAGATTATATCGGCCTCTACCTGCAGGATTCCTGGAAGGTCAATTCGCGGCTGACCGTCAACGCCGGTCTGCGCTGGGAGCCATTCATCCCGATGCATCACCCGTTCGGCTGGGCCAGCCATTTCGAACAATCGCTCTTCGACCAGGGGACTCGCAGTCAGGTCTACCGGAATGCGCCCGCCGGGCTGAGCTTCCCCGGAGACCCCGGCTATCCCGGCCAGAGCGTGACCTTCGGAAGCAAGAAGCAGTTGGCGCCCCGGTTGGGACTGGTCTGGGATCCGCAAGGAAACGGCCGGA
>DATEFT010000044.1:0-4052 GCA_035280505.1 Blastocatellia bacterium
CATAAGATAGAAAAGCGACTCTGCCACTTTTCGTGGATGATACGCCCGGTATTTCGTTTCCCGCGAAATCGCCTGGTGTAGAAGAAGAAATTGTTACGCGGTTAGGTCGATTTCCAAGCATGAAAGCATAAGAAGAATCGAAACGCGCGCGTCTCTCCTTCTTATATTCATGTTTCAATAAGTGCCGTGATTGTGTCGGCGCGTGCAGGCTAGTTCAAACCGCCGCCCTGAGAGGCGGAAAATTGAGATGGTGCAGGAGAGAAGCAGATGAAAGCAGCAGCAACCATGCGAGCGGCTCGCATGCACGAAGCGGGCGCGCGGTTGATCGTCGAAGAGCTACCGACTCCCATTCCCGGCAACGAAGATGTTCTGATTCGCGTCAGATCCTGCGGAATGGTGCCGAATCTTCTCAATGTGCTTCATCAGCTCGCCAAGATCGCGCCGGGACTGGGAATGCCCCTGCCTCCGCTGCCCGCCGTCTTTGGCCTCGATCCCGCTGGCGAAGTGGCGCAAGTTGGCGCGCATGTTAAGAATGTGGCGGTTGGCGATAGGGTCTATGTCAATCCCATGAGGGTTTGCGGCACCTGCCGGCACTGCGTGGACGGCGATTTTGCGGCCTGCCGCCATTACACATTCAACGGCTACTTCGGGTTTTCGCACAACTCTCTCGAGATTTACGACCGCTATCCCTCCGGCGGCATGGCTGAATATATGGTCGCGCCCTCCTATGCCGCGGTCAAACTCGCCGACCAGACCAGCTTCGATCAGGCCGCACGCCTGGGATATGTCGGAACCGCGTATTCGGCGCTGCGCCGCTCCAATGTGGGGCCAGAATCAACGGTTCTGATTACGGGCGCGTCAGGCACCCTGGGATTGGGAGGCGTTATCAGTGCCCTGGCTCTTGGTGCGAAGCGTATTTTCGCTGTCGCCAGGGACCGCGACCTCCTCGCCGAAGTCAAGGCGATCTCCCCCGGTCGCATCGAAACGATGTCCAGCCTGGACGGTTCGGTGCGCGAATGGATCAAGGACATGACGGCCGGCGAAGGCGTTGACGTCGCAGTGGATTGCCTGCCGTACGGCGCGCCCGTGGAACAGTTCCTGGAGGCTTATCACAGCGTCCGCCGTGGGGGCTGCGTGGTCAATGCCGGGGGCATTACAGAGGCGATACCCGTTTTCCTGCACGATCTCATGACGCGGAATATTTCGCTTGTGGGATCTCTGTGGTTTACGCCGCGCGAAGCGCGGGAAATGGCCGCGTTGGCCGAAAGCGGGCTTTTGGACCTCTCGATATTCGAAACCTGCGCGTGTACACTGGACACCGTGAACGACGCCCTGGGCGATATGTCGGCGCGGCGCGGCGGCTTCTCGAATTACGTGGTCAATCCTTGAGATCGGCACGCGGATATTTGCATATATTGGAGCCGGCTCCTGCCCGCCGGACTCGGCGCTGAAACCCCGAATAATTCAAGTTCTATCGATTGAGTGAGGAATGAAGATGTCCAACACCGAGGAAGTCCCCGTCGACAGCCCCTTGAAGGGCGTTCGCGTCCTGGAACTGACGCAGTACATCGCGGGGCCTTTGGCTGGACAGCAACTGGCCGATTACGGTGCTGAGGTCATCAAAATCGAACGGCCGGGCAGCGGCGATCCGTTTCGGGTTTATGACGGCGGCCGAAACATACCCAATTACGGTTTCAACTTCCGTGCGTTCAACCGCAACAAGAAGAGCCTGGCTCTTGATCTTTCGTCGCCGGCCGCCATCGACCTGGTCAAGCGCCTCGCTGCCGAAGTGGATGTGGTTCTGGAGAACTTCCGTCCGGGGGTCATGGACCGTCTCGGGATCGGCTATGAAGCGCTGAAACAGGTCAATCCGAATATCATCTATTGCGCGGTGGCCGGCTTCTCTCCTGACGGTCCCTACGCGAAGAGGCCCGCTTTCGACACGGTGGGCCAGGCGTTGTCCGGCGTCCTCTATCTGTTCACCGACCCCGAAAATCCGAAGATGCGCGGGCCGACCGTCGCCGACCAGGTCACGGCGATGCAAGCCGCGACGGGGATCATGGCGATGCTGCGCGGCAAGGCGATTTCAGGCAAGGGAGGCCGGCTCGACATCAGCATGGTCGATGCAGCCACCTCGTTCATCCCGGATGTTCTGGCCGGCTATACCGACGCGGATAAGAACCCAACGCCAGATACGCGCGTGTCTGCCTCTCAGGCATTCATTGTGCGCTGCTCTGACGACAGATTGATTGCGGTCCAATTGGGCGGCCTGGACCAAGCCTTCACGACGCTGACCGAACAGTTGGGGTGTCCAGAACTGGCAACGGACGCGAGATTTGCGATCGCGTTCGACCGGCGTTCCAATTGGTCGGAATTGGTCGAATTGCTGCGGCCCTACTTCGCCACCCAACCGGTGGCTCATTGGACCGCGCTTTTCACCGAAACCGGCATTCCACATTCCGAAGTCCTTACGATTCCGGAGGTCCTCGAATGTCCAGAGATCGTTCACAGCGGCCTCTTCGAAAAACGGGAGCACCCCCAGGCGGGCCCGATGACGTTGGCCCGGCGCCCCACCCTCATCAACAAGTCGCGGGGGCCAGCCCAGGATTTCCCGCCGCTTCTGGGCGAACAGTCCGAAGAGGTGCTGCGGGACCTCGGTTTGAGTGCTGACGAGATCACCAAGATGCGGGAGAACGGACTAATCGCTACCCCCGAGACCTGATGGGGGATGGCCCGTCCTACCGAGGCCATAACCGATCGGGACGCGACGAAACCGGGATGGCCGTCGCATTACGCCACCGCCAAAATGAATGTGGAGAGTTTCATGTCAGACGACATGACGATCTTTTCGGAAGAAGAGCGTCAGTTGATCCGAACCTCTGTCAACCGGCTTCTTGCGGATAAGTGGCCGGCCCTTAAGGCGGTTGAATTGAGCGCGGAGCCCGCGGCGGTCAAGGATATCTGGACGGAACTCGAATCGCTCGGCGTTCCCGATCTCGGCCGCGACCCGGCGATGGGCGGTCTTCGAGAGATATTGCTCGTATTTGAAGAGCTTGGGCGGGCGTGCTGCCCTGCCCCGCTGATCGGCGCCGTTGTTGCCAACCTCGTGCAAAAACACGTCGAGGGTACTTCCGATACCGTCGTGCCATCGCCGACTAAAAACCTGTACGCCGCCGGTCTTGGGGCATTTGACGGCGATCTTGCGGCCGGGCAATTGACGTTTGCCGAAGGCAAAGCAACCGGGATTGCCCACTTCGTTGAGGGTGCGGCGACGGCTGACCGCTTCATCTTCCTTCTGAATGAGCCATCAGGCGTCGCCATCGTCGATGCAAGTGCGCCAGGGGTAAGCGTCGGGGCAACACCGGCGCTCTCTCTGCCGGATTTGTCCTCCGTCGAATTGACGGGAGCCGCGGCAACATTCGTGCCTGTTCCCGTCGACGAGCTGAAGAACATCGCGCAAATCGTCCGCCTGGCCACCGCCTCGCGCGCCCTTGGATCGGGCCAGAGAGGTTACGAGCTTGTGGTCGAGCATGCCGGGACAAGAAAGCAGTTCGGCAAGTTCATCGGTCAGTTCCAGGCCGTTCAGCACCGATTGGTTGACAACCTCATTCGGCTGGACGGGGCTCGACTGACCCTTGATGCCGCCGCCACCGCCTACGATCAAAAGCTCGAAACTTGGGCCACTTTCGCCGATCTTGCGCTGGCGCATCTCAATCCAGGGTTACGCCAGCTGGCAATCGACATGCATCAGCTGATGGGCGCCATCGGCTATTCCGAAGAGCATGAACTGCCCCGGCATTTCCGGCAGATCCACGGCAACGTATCCCGCTTTGGCGGAGCGTTCCGCGCGCGGGCGGAGATTGGCGCCTACCTCGTCGGCGGGGCTGACAGCAGATTGCAAGGCATTTGATCGATGACGAAACTACCTGAATTTGACCTCGATCCCGCCGCCAAGTCCTTTCGCCAGGACGTGCGGCAATGGTTGCGTGAGAACTGGGTTGACTCCCGAAAGGCTGAGCATGAGAAGCTTCCTTTCAAGGATCGCGGCTTCG
>DATEFT010000045.1:0-6710 GCA_035280505.1 Blastocatellia bacterium
ACTCGTTCAGCGAGGAGCTGACCGGACCGGAGGTGCTGGATTCCGGGAAAGACTACCAGGGGACCCACGGTTATCTGCCCTCTCGCCCCGAGATGCGGGCTTCGCTGATCATCTACGGCGCGGGGGTCAACCCCGGAGTCAGTTTGCCGCTGGCGCGCATGGTCGATATTGCGCCCACGGCCGCCGCCCTGCTCAATCTGAAGCTCGCTCAAACCGAGGGCAAAGCGATTCAGGAGTGGCTCAAACCCGCGCCCGTCATTCAGAAGACGGGCGATCGTTAGCTCGGGGTCCAAACCGCGAAACACGCGAAACACGCCGAATCGAGCGCATTTCGCGTGTTTCGTGTATTTCGCGGTTCAGTCAATCAATCACTGATGGCCTGCAGATAACTGAACCGGTACTGGCCCGAACCGACATTCACCACCACGCTGTCTCCGACCTGCTCGAAATCGGTAATGCCGTTACCGACGCTGAGCGATTGGCCGCTCTCCCTGACGTTGGCGAGCACGGCTTTGGGCAGCCGCACGGTGGCCCGCGTATTGACCGGAACCTCAATGGTCAGGTCGAACCGGGCGCCCTTCAGGGTCCAGGCGGAGCCGGCCCGGCCGTACATCGTCTCGTGAGCGGCCTTGACACTCGTAAACCCTCCGCCAGGTTGCGGCTGAATCAGCAGGTGCTTGTAGCCGGGAGCCTCCGGATCGATCTGGAGACCGGCCATGACCCGGTACATCCACTCGCCGATCGCGCCGTAGGCATAATGATTGAATGAATTCATCCCCTGATCCTGGAAGGAGCCGTCCGGCTTCTGACCGTCCCATCGTTCCCAGATCGTGGTCGCCCCCTGTTTGATCGGATAGAGCCAGGAAGGATAAGTCTCGCGCGTGAGCAGCAGGTAGGCTTCGTTGAGATATCCGTAGCGGGTGAGCACCTGGCAGAGATAGGGAGTGCCGACGAAGCCCGTCGTCAGGTGCTTGCGTTCGCGGATGTCCCAGGCCAGCCTCCGGGCGGCGATCTCGCGCTGCGACTCGGGCAACAGATCGAATTGCAGGGCCAGCGCGTAGGCCGTCTGGGTGTTCTCACCGACTCGCCCGGTCTCCGTCACGAACTCCCGGCAGAAAGCGCTCTTGATCTTGCCCAGTTGTTCGCCGTAGCGCGCCGCGTCGTCCGGCTTGCCCAGCACCAGCGCCGCGCGCTGCAGAAGGTCGGTCGAATAGGCGTAGAAAGCGGTCGCAATCAGATCCTTACCGGTGGTGGCGCCGGGATAGTCCGGGCGGGTGCCGGCAAAGGCCAGCCAGTCGCCGAAGTGGTTGTCGCTGTCCCAGACGTAGTTGACGCCCGCCCGCTTCCGGACATACTCCACCCACTTGACCATGCTCGGGTACTGCTCCTCCAGGAGCCGCCGGTCTCCATAGGCCAGGTAGAGCTGCCAGGGAATAATCACCGCGGCATCGGCCCAGGCGGCGGAGCCGGCGGCCGGCCGATTGGGCGCGGTCAAGACATCCGGAATGACATGCGGAACGCTCCCGTTCTCGTACTGGTCGGCGGCCAGATCCCGGAGCCATTTGGTGAAGAACCCGGCGACGTTCATGTTGAAAGCGGCGGTTCCGGCGAAGACCTGCGCATCGCCGGTCCAGCCCAGCCGCTCGTCGCGTTGCGGGCAATCGGTCGGGACGTCGAGGAAGTTGCCCTTCTGACCCCAGACGATATTGTGTTGAAGCTGGTTGACGAGCTGATTGGAGGTCTCGAACTGGCCGCTCGGCCGCAGGTCCGAATGGATCACGATGCCGGTCAGGCTCTCGGGGCTCAACCCGCCCGGATAGCCATCGACCGCGACGTAACGAAATCCCTGGAAAGTGAAATGCGGCTCGAAGGTCTCGACCCCGCCGCCCCTGAGCGTATATCGCACCGTCTGTTTCGCGGCGCGCAGGTTCTCGGTGTAGAAGTTGCCCTGCTTGTCGAGCACCTCGGCGTGCCGCAGCGTGACGGTCGTCCCGGCGAGCCCTTGAACCTTGAGCCGGACCCAACCGACCATGTTTTGCCCCAGATCCACGACGGTCTCGCCGGCCGGCGTCTTGAAGATCTTCACCGGCCGGATCTCCTCGATCCGGCGGACCGGCGGGCCGGCGGGCGCCACCAGATTGTCTTTGCGATGATTGGCGATCTTGACCGCGACCCACTGGCGCTCGTCGAAACCGGGCAGGGCCCATCCGGCCCGCTCCAGCCGCGCATCGTAGGTCTCGCCGTGATAGATTTCGGACGCCAGGATGGGGCCGGTCGCCGCCTTCCAGTCCTGATCGGTGATTACCGTCTTCTCCCGCCCGTCGCTGTAGGTCACCTTGATCTGCATCAAGACGCCGAGGCGGTCGCCGTATAACTGACGCTGACCGGAGAATCCGATGTTTCCGCGATACCAGCCGTCGCCGAGGATAACCCCCACGGCATTGTCTCCGTTCTGCATCAGCTCCGTGACATCGTAGCTCTGATACTGCAGCCGCTTCCGGTAACTGGTCCAACCGGGAGTGAACAGTTGATCGCCGACTCGCCGGCCGTTGACATGCAGTTCGTAGAGCCCGTGACTCGTCACGTAGATGCGGGCTCGGCGCACCGCGCCGGTCAATCTGAACTCCCGGCGCAACATGGGAGCCGGCCCCGCTTTGCCCGCGTCGGAGGCCGCCGTCGGCGGATCGACCTGGACGTCCGGCTCGATCCAGTTCGCCTGCCAGTCCGCCGCCTCCAACAGACCCATCTCCCAGTAAGCCGGCTCGCTCCAATCGGAGGCCTTGCCGTCCCCATCCCAGACGCGCACCTGCCAGTAACATCGCTGTCCCGACTTGAGCGGCGGACCGTCATAGAGACGGTGGACCGATTGATCGGAATTGACCCGATTCGAATCCCAGAGCAGATTGGCGCCCGCCCGCAGATCGCGTTCGTTGCGCCCCACGCGAACTTGAGCGGCCGACTGGACCACCCCACGGCCGGAAGCTTGAATCTGCCAGCTCAGACGCGGCCAGAGGGCGTCGATGCCCAGAGGATTCTCCTGGTACTCGGTCCGGAGATTGAGAACCTTGAGCGATGCCTCCGCTCTCTGCGAATGAACTGTGGTTAAAACGCCGGTCAATAGAAAAGAGCAGATCAGACCCATGACGAGCAAGAGCGACCCTGTTGAAGGCAACGGTCTGACGGACATCTTCTACCTCCTTGGTAGTTTATAATCGTGTTTGCTTGAGGCTCCGCCGACAGCTTACCTGCATGAAGCCGGATAGTCATGACTAAATTTGCAGAGCATCGAATATAGAATTAATCTCTATCGGCGATGAGACTTGAGCGAACCTGGTGCAATACTTGCTGACTTAAAGTCGAAGGAGTCCACAATGAGAACAAATCAAGAAACCTCTTATCAGTTTTTGCTCGACACCTATCAGACTGAGATTCTCAAGATCACGGGCATCTGGTCGGCCTTTCCGGCGACCGCGGGGGATTATCGTCCCCATCCCAGGTCGCGCAGCGTCCTGGAGCAGCTCACCCACCAGGTGGAGTCGGAAGCCCGGTGGATGAAGGTCATGCTCGGGATCGATACCGGCGATCCGAATCCGGCCGAGAGAACCTTGTCGAACTACATCGAAAAGTACCGCGCCGACGCGGAACGGCGGCTGGAGTTCATGGGCGGCCAACCTGAAGAGTGGTGGCGGGGAACGACGACCTTCTTCGACGTCGAACGTTCGCGCGCCTGGGTGCTCACGCGCCGAATCAACCATTCGACCCACCATCGCGGCCAGTTGGATGTCTATCTGCGGCTGCTGGATCTGCCGTTGCCCTCGGTCTACGGACCGACCGCCGACACCGACGGCAAGGTCATCTATTCGTTCGACGCGCCGCGGGACTCGGTTGAATAGGATCCACCGCGAAAGACGCGGTGAAGTTGATTCGAGAGACGGTTCTAGATGAACTTCAAACAGACGGGGGTCGGAACCTGGGCCACCTGTCCGGCCGGAACCAGTCTCCCGTTTCGTTCGATCCGGAAGGTCACGACCGTGCCGCTGTTCTGGTTGGCGACCAGCAGGAAAGTCCCCGTCGGGTCGATCACGAAATTGCGCGGCGTCTTGCCCTGGGTCGATTCGTGCGCCAGGTAGGTCAGGTTGCCGGTGCGCTCCTCGATCGCAAAGGCCACGATGCTGTTGTGACCGCGATTCGAGCCGTAGACGAATCGACCCGATGGATGAACATGCACATCGGCGCAGGTATTGCTGAGCAGCACCTGCCGCGGCAGGGTCGAGACCGTCTGCAGCGCTTTCAGTTCGCCTCCGGCGTTCTGATAAGACAGCGCGGTCAGGCTGGAATCGAGTTCGTTGATGACGTAGGCGAATTTGCCGCCCGGGTGAAAGTCTAGATGCCGCGGACCGGCTCCGGGTTTGGCCTGAACGAAGGGCTGCGAGTTCGCCGCCAGTTTTCCCTGCTCCGCGTCGAACCGGTAGATCATGACTTTATCGATCCCGAGGTCGGCGGCAAACGCAAATCGCCCCGACGGATCCACTCGGATGCAATGGGCGTGCGGACCGTCCTGGCGGCGCGGATTCGCGCCCGCGCCCCGATGTTGAACCACCTCGACCGCCGCATCCAGGCTGCCGTCGCCCTTGATCGGCAGGACGGCCACCGTGCCGCTGCTGTAGTTGGCCACCAGCACGAACTTCCCCGAAGGGTGCACGGTCACGTAACAGGGTGAGGTCCCTTCCGAGGCCTGCTGGTTCAATTTGCGCAACTCCCCGGTCTGCCGATCGACGGCAAAGGCCGTCACGCCTCCGGTGGGCTTACCCCCCAGTTCACTGACTTCGTTGACCGCATACAGGTATCGATTCTGAGCATCGAGCGCCAGATAGGACGGATTGGCCACCCCCTTGGCGACGCCCACCGGCCGCAATCCGCCGGTGCTCAGATCCAGGCGGTAGATGTAGATGCCCTCGCTCTTGCCGCCGGTGTAGGTGCCCACGTACAGCAGCAGGTCCTTGGCCGAGTGGGCGGCCGCGTTCCGGCCCAGAGGCCCCGACAGACAGGCCATGCCCAACGTCGCCAGGCCCGCAGATTTGATCACTTCGCGCCGGGAAAAACTTCCCTTCAGATTCGATTTATCCATTGCTGATCTGCCTTGAAATGAGGTTGTGATGTAGATTTCCGCACGTCGATTGGCAATCGCTAACCGCGCGAGCTTGCCCGGGGACGGGAGAGCTTACTACACCTCTGACACCTGATAAATAGCGCAACCGGCGGAAGTGCCCGGCCGATCGGCGCCCGGACGCGTGTAGACACCATTCCTGACATGGGCTAGATTGAGTCTTTGGTTATCACATGCTTTCAGGAGAAGTCATCCATCATGAATCGTGCTTCGTTCTGGCTCAGTCTGTTCTGTCTGCTCTGTTCAGCCGAGATGGCCATGGCCCAAACCACCACGGCGCAAAAACTCGGCTATGGCCCGGATGAGAAGGTCCTGATCGTCCATGCCGACGATATGGGGATGTCGCATTCGGTCAATGCCGCCACCATCGAGGCGTTCAAGAAGGGTTTGGTGACTTCGGGCAGCATCATGGTGACCTGCCCCTGGTTTCCCGAGATCGCGGCCTATGCCCGCGAACACCCCGAACTCGATCTGGGGCTGCATCTGACCCTGACCAGCGAATGGAAATATTTTCGCTGGCGCCCGGTGGCCTCGGCGGACAAGGTCAAGAGCCTGATGGACGAAGAGGGGTTCATGTGGAGAACCGAACGGCAGACAGCCCAGCATGCCGTCCCCTCGGAGGTCGAGACCGAGTTGCGCGCCCAGATCGAACGCGCGCTCGCCTTCGGCATCAAGCCGACGCATCTCGATACCCACATGGGCACGGTCTACACTCGCCAGGAGTTCTTCGAGATCTATACCAAACTGGGCAAAGAGTATGGAATCCCGGTCATGGTCATGCGTTCAAGCCCGGAACTCGAACTCTACGCGAAGGTCCTCGGAATCCCTATCACGCCGGCGATGCTGAAGAAGGTCGAAGACGACGGTTTCGTCGTGCTCGATCACCTGGTCCGGGGCGTGTCGGGCAAGAACTTCGAGCAACGCAAAGAGTCATACAAGAATCTCTTGCGCGGACTGAAACCGGGCGTCACGATGCTGATCGTCCACCTGGGCTATAACGATCCCGAACTGAAGGCGGTGACGGCCTCGTGGGAACAGCGCCACGGCGATTTTCTCTCCTTCACGGATCCGGAGATCGAAGCCCTGATCAAAGAACTCGGGATCAAACTGACGACCTGGCGCGAACTGGGCAAGATCGCCTGGAAGAAGAGACCGACAACTGAAACCGGCGGGAAATAAGGATCTGAGATTTGCTGACCTGTGGGCGAACGGCCGAAGGCGCGCCATCAAATAGCCAGGGGTGAGCGAGGCGGAGCCGAGCGCAACCCCTGGTCAATCGTCAAAGCCTCTGCGTCCTGCCAGGCTTAGTGGCGCCCCTTCAGGGCGCGTCACGGCGGGCTGCTCCCAGGGGTTCCGCGCTTCGCGCTTCACCCCTGGCTATTATCTTTCGCGCCGTCGGCGCTCCAACGGCATACCCATAAAATCCGGCAGGGTCAGGAGATTTGAGATTCAAACCGCGAAAGACGCGAAAGATGCGATCTGAACTATGCGAGGGGAACCGGAGATCAACCAGCTCTCACTGAGCTGCAGTTCGTGCGGCGCG
>DATEFT010000046.1:0-4198 GCA_035280505.1 Blastocatellia bacterium
TTTTGCGATGCCAAGTTATTATCTGTCTGAGGACCTTGCCCGATTTGGTGAGATTGCCAAGGTCAATCCGAACAACTTCGACCTGTTTCTCAAGTGGTATACCGACACCATGGAGCCCGGCGTTCTGGACGGCAAGACCAAGAAGCTGATCGCGCTGGCCGTGGCATATGCCATTCAGGAGCCGTACTGTATCGACTCCTACTCGTCGGCTTGCGCGGATGCCGGGCTGACTCCGGAAGAGATGTCGGAAGCCGTCAACATCGCGGCCGTGATCCGCGGCGGCGGAGCAATCGCGCATTGGGCGCAGACGCTCAATACGCTGGCGCGGAAAAAATGAGCAGTCCGCGTCTGATCGTCATCGGAGCCGGACCGGCCGGGCTGGCGGCGGCCCTGGGCGGCGTCCGGCGGGGGCTGGAGGTCACGGTTCTGGAGCGGGACGAGGTCGGCGCATCGCTTCGCCGCTGGGGGCCGACACGTTTCTTCTCTCCGCTCTCGATGAACCTGCCTCCAGGCGCCGCGAAGATCCTGGCCGATCGACTGCCGGGAGGCGACGCGCTGCTCACCGGTCCGGAGTTTGCGGAGACGGTGCTGGCGCCCCTGGCCTCGAGCGAAGCCCTTCGAGGGCGCGTGCTCCCAAGACATCGGGTCGTGGCCGTGGGACGAGCCGGCCTGACCCGGCTCGACTTTGCCGGCCATCCGATCCGGGCCGAGCGTCCCTTCCGGCTCCTGGTGGAAACGCCCGAGGGTGAGCGGACCTTCGAGGCGGAGGCGGTGATCGACGCTTCCGGAACCTATGGCCACCCGACCGCCGCCGGTCTCGGCGGCATTCCCGCAGCCGGCGAACGAGCGCTGGCGGCGGAACGAATCATTCGTGATCTCGGCGCGCTGCACGCCCGCCGGAGTGCGCTGGCGAGACGGAGAGTCCTGCTGATCGGACACGGGCACTCCGCCGCAAATGCGGTCGCCGAGCTGGCAGATCTCGCCGACCAGGCGGCCGGAACGCAAGTGGTGTGGGCCACCCGCTCGCTGAACCTGCGGCCCTGCACGGAGATCGCCAACGATCCTCTCCCCGAGCGGCAGAAGGTGGTCGCCCGGGCCAACCAGCTCGCGT
Organism: Blastocatellia bacterium; assembly: GCA_035280505.1. Classification (GTDB taxonomy): domain Bacteria; phylum Acidobacteriota; class Blastocatellia; order RBC074; family RBC074; genus JAKEHZ01. The sequence continues at coordinate 1,112 of DATEFT010000046.1, forward strand.
TGCGTCCCCCCGGATGGCTGACGATGGAGCGCAAAGCGTCGGTCGAGGCGTTCAATTTGGAATCCGAAGACCGCGTGCGGGCGCGCCTCTCCGGAGGGCGCGAAGTCTCGGTCGATCAGATCGTGGCGCTGACCGGCTACCGCCCGGATCTCTCGTTCTTGTCGGAGCTGGCCATCGCTCTCGACCCCGCGACGGAAGGGCCGGCTCGTCTGGCCCGCGCGCTCACGCATGTGACGGACTGTCTTTCCGTGCCGTCCGTTCGCCCGGAGGATTTGAGTTCGGGGGAGCCCGGCTTCTACTTCGCCGGCGCCAAAAGTTATGGCCGCAGCCGCACGTTCCTGCTTCAGACCGGCTACCATCAACTCGAAACGATTCTCGATCTCATCGCGAGTGGAGTTTTTTTGTAGCGACGGCCGGTCCGACGGTGCTAGAATCCGCTCTGATGAGTAAATCTATCCCTCAAAGAATGGCGAAGAAGCAGCCGGATCTGCTGCTTTATGACGGAATTGACTGCGTGAATGCGCTCAAGGCGCTCGGCGAGGACACGCGTGTACGCATCATCGGTCTATTAATGGATGCCCCTCTCGGCGTCTGCGAGATTGCCCGCCGGTTGGGCCTGGAACACTACAACGTCTCGAGGCACCTCCGGATCCTGCGTGAAGCAGGTCTGCTCGACGTCGAAAAGCAGGGGCGAGAACGTCTGTATGTCGTCCCGAAAAACATCCGGCGCAGCCGTGCCCATGCGCGCGTGCTCGATCTCGGCTGTTGCAGCTTCCAGTTCGATCAGTGATCTCATGAGACGGCCGGCGCTTAATGAACTCGCTCCTCGTTCGACAATCCCTCCACCTTCCAAAACCTTCGCGGGTCCGGATCAGTTGAAGGTCGGCCCGCGGCTTGATTTCACGTCTTAATCACCTTTTTTATCCGGTCGATCTACCGGGACGGTATTTCGGGCGGGAACCAGCCGTTGGCGGGAGGCGGATCGAGCCGCGTTCGATACGGCTGCCCGGCCCTCATGGCCCGCTGCATCTCGTCGTAAATCTCGAGGATCACTCGTTTGGTTCGATATTCGCCGGATGACTGCTCGTCTTTACGTTTGACGATCGGAAACGTTTCGAGGATGTAGTCGGCGTCCTCGCGATCGATGCCGTAGAGATGAAAGTAGGCCGCGTCGAGTTCGCAGCGAAGCAGGAAGCGGCGTGCCTCATCCCAACGGAACGGCCGGCCGCCGTATCCGCAATCTTCGACAAAGCCCCTTAGATCGGACGCCGTATAGATCAACTCAATAGCGCGCGAAGTCACCCATTGATGAAGCTGCGCGGCCGGCTGCCAGGGGCAATCGAGAGCGAATCTGAACGGCGGAAAGACCGGCAATTGCTTGAAGGTGAACGGCGTGAGGCTCGTCCCTCCAAGTTTCTGACGCACGATAAAGTCGCACATCAAACTCGACAGGCAAGAGAGCAGGTCGGGCGCCAGCAGCTCGCAATTCTCGGAGAGGAGCACGACCGGAATCTTGTGACCGATGCCGACTCTGGGGAAAATTCCCGGAATCAGAGTGCGTTCGTTCGTGCTGCTGGTCACCTCTTTCCAGCCCAGGATCCACCTTCTCGTCCACTGCCCTTCCAACTGTCTCTCGACGTCACCAGCCTGAACCCAGTACCGAGGTAGAGGAAAAGTGTCGGGAGAACAATGCTCTTCAACCGTCAAATATTCCGGCTGACCCGGGCGAAGTTGAGCCGAATCGCTCACTACGACATGAGCCGCCCGGTGATCGTAGGGCCCGAACATTTTCCCCTCGTAAAGAGGAAGATAGAGCTCTTCGCCGAGATGGAACCGATTGCCGCTGAGAGTTCCTCCCCGGGTCTCCAAACTCTGCCGCGTGCAGAATCGCGCGGAATCGGCCGTCATGTTGAAGAGGCCGGGTTTGGTCGCGATCCCCCAGAGATTGCCGTCAGGGTCCCCTTCTCGCACCAGAACGGGAACTCTCAGATAGACGCCCTTCGTGATGGAGGCGTCGCGCCGAGACCGGAAGATCGGGCAGGTGCGAGTATTGGGATTGAGCAGAGCGATCTCATCGGCGGAGAGCGAAAATCTTTTTTCGGCTGCTCGCAGATCCGAGATTGAATTGGCAAAAAAGACGAAATCCGCATGGCGATGAACATTCGCCGCGCCGCCCGAAAAGGTGATCAGACAGAACTTCGCCCGACTATCGACTTCGGGAAAGAGTCCGTCACGGTTCTCGAAGTCATAGAGGCTTTGCAGGGACTCCGATTCGACCAGGCTGCGGAAGAAATATTTAGAGGTGTCATCGGTGGCGATTCCGGAAGGGAGAATGCAACCGACCCGCCCGGTCCCTCGGATAATCAACCCGTTGGTCTCGGCAAACAGCGCGAAGTCATTCATCCGTCCGCGAGCCGTCAGCGGAGCGCGGCCTGACGATTGCACAAAATGCCGAACGGCCTCCGATTGCCGGCGAGCCTCGAGGTAGGCGGCGAAGAGCGAGGGATCTTCGGTCTCAAGCTTTTTGATTAATTGCTTTCTGGCCTCACCGGTGGCGGCCTTCGCAAAATCGGGGCGTTTTGAGGAGAAGAACTCCTGTTCCCTGAACTGCTTTTGATCCCAGGGCGGATTACCCAAAACCACTTCGAAGCCGCCGCTCCAGCCCGCCTGTTCATTTTCGGGCTGCTCATCTTTAACCGGCACGCGAAAGACATCGGGAAAGGCCAGGTGCCAGTGGAAGAACCGATACTGTTCCGCCAATCGCCGGATCTCCTCTTCATGCCCCTCACGAGCGAGTTGCCGGGGATCCTGCTCGATCTTTCGAAACATCTCTTCGGTGATCGGAGAGGGATGATTCGGGTCTTTGATCTTCTTCCAGACGAACGCCGCGCACCATGCATCGGCCCGGAGCCGGCTGTAGTCGGATTCGGGCGCGGGGGCCAGGAGTCGCCTCCGGCCTTCCCGCTCTCTCTGATTGAGCCTCTTGTATTCGCCGCAGACGGCCTGATCGTCCCCTTCGATCGCTTTGAAGGCCTCGTCGGGAATGCCGCCTTTCAATAAGGCCGGAGTGGCGCCGATCAGGCTATT
>DATEFT010000047.1:0-15871 GCA_035280505.1 Blastocatellia bacterium
CCGATGTGTTCGCGGTAGATGGCGAAACGATCCGACGGCTGAGACTTTTGCGGGGAGCCATCAGTCTTCTGACCGAACAGCTTCTGCTTCATCTCTTCGGCTGATGCGGCGATCTTTTTGGCTTTCATTATCTACATCTACTTCTACATCGTCCGATTGCCAACGCGTTGGCAATCAGGGTTCCTGATCTCGGCTCGCAAAGCCCGATCCCGGCCGCAGTCGGTTGCCAACGCGTTGGCAATCGACCAGCGGCTCAGACGGTGATCTCCTTGGTGATCTCGATCTCAAAATCGTCGGGGATCTGGTCGATCGCCGAGAGATTGGGCTGGGAGACTTTTCCCTGGCGCTTACCCTTGAGGCCCGGCAGGATCTCGCCCGCCAGGGCCGAATAGGCGATGGTCACGGGCGCATTGGGCTTGTAGTGGATCAGCGGCTGTTCCGCCGATTCCGAACCCTGAACCGCGGAGCTCGATGGAATCACCGTCTCGAAGATCCGGATGTTGCCGTCCTTGCTGCCTTCGCGGAGCACGCTCTCGAATCTGACGTGCGTGGCCGATTTGCGGTCGAACTTGGTGATGATGCAGCCCAACAGCATCAGCATCGGGTTCAACCGGCGAATCTTGGCGGCGAAGGCGATCATGGTTGAGACGGCGCTGCTGGTGCGACGTTCGGGGAACAAGGGGATCAGGTAGTAGTGGGAACTATAGAGCGCCGAGACCAGCAGACAGTCCTCGCTGGGGTGGGTGTCGATCAGGACCAGATCGTAGTCCTTGATGATGGTCTTGTTGGAGAGCAGGGAATCGAGCAGCAGATGTTGTTCCAGTTCGCCCTCCATCCGTTTCTGCACATCGCGCAGTTCCCTGGTTCCGGCCAGGATGTCGACGCCCTCGACCGTGGTCGAATGCTTGATCTGTTCGAGCGACAAATTCCCATCGATCGCCGCCGCCAGGTGCTTGTTCTCCGATGACGCCCGCTCCTCGACACCCAGATAGCCGGTGGCATCGCCCTGAGGGTCCATGTCTACCACTAGCACCCGCTTGCCCATCTGCGCATAGGAGGCCGCCAAATTGACGACCGAGACCGTCTTTCCAACACCACCTTTTAGATTTGATATTGTAACGATGCTTGTTGCCATAAGAGTCTTACTCGAAATAGGGGCTTGCCTTTAGCTATGACCTAGCCATGAGCTAGGTCTAGGTCGCAGTATAGCTCAGGAGCCAGTAAGATCACAACAATTTTCGCCTGCTGTTTAAGAGGGGGAGCGGGGAAATCGAAAGTGCCCTATCTGTCCCGGGGGATGGTCGGGGCAGGGAATTGGACAGAATCGCCGCCATGTTGTACATAGGTCGGCTCAGAGTTGAATTAAGAAAGAGGACCGGCGAAGGATGCGGATCGAGACCAGAGAGAGAGAGCAGGTCGAGGCGGCGAGCCATCGGGTTCGCGGTCGCTATCTGGCGGCGGCGGCCATCGCGATGATCCCGGTGGTCTACTTCTCTCCGGCGCTGATCGGGAAGGTGACGCTGGCGCCGGGCGACGGTTGGATGCAGAACTTTCCGCTGCGGGTCCTGGCGGGTCAGATGATGGCGCGGGGCGAGTGGCCGTTGTGGAACCCGTTCAGCTATGGCGGCATGCCGTTGGCGGCCAGCGTCTATCCCGGGGTCTTCTATCCTCCCAACTGGTTGTTTGCGATGCTGCCGGCCCAATGGGCCATGAACCTGGTGGTCCTGACCACCTATCATCTCGCGCTGGCCGGCACCTATCTCTACGGGCGGCGCCTGGGACTGCAGCGGGTCGCGGCGCTGCTGGCGGGGATCGCCTTCACGCTGGGCGGTTTCATGATCAACCATCTGAGCCATACCTCGCGGATCGCGGCCGCGGCCTGGTTGCCGTGGATTCTGCTGGCGATCGAAGAGGTGGGGGACCGGACCCGGACCCGGCGCTGGGTGGTGCTGGGGGCGCTCTTCATCGCGCTCCAATTTCTGGCGGGCGAACCGCAGATGTCGATCTTTACGGCGCTGGCGGGTGTGCCGTGCGCCGTCTATGCCGGACTCAAGCTGGAGGGCAGGGAAGAGCGCCGGCGTTTCGCCGGTTCCATCGCCATGATGCTGCTCTGTGGGGCGCTGCTCTGCATGATCCAACTGTTGCCGGCCCTCGAACTGCTCTCCCAGAGCGAGCGCCATGATCCGGGGCCGGCCTTCTTCGGGACCTATTCGTTTCCGCCCTGGCAGTTGCCGAGCCTGATCATTCCTTACTTCTTCGGCGGCGCGACCCTGCCGCCCTACCGGATGCCGTACTGGGGGGCGGAGAACGCCACGATGATGGCCGGATACGTGGGGATGCTGACCTGGATTCTGGCGCTGGTCGCCATCTTCGGCGCGAGGCGCCAGGGCCGAGTCTGGATCTGGACCGGCATCGCCATCGGCTCCATGCTGCTCGCTTTTGGCAGCTATCTTCCTTTCGGTCTGAACCGAGCGCTCTATCACGTGCCCGGTTACGGCTCCTTTCGCGGGCTCTACCGGCACCAGTTGGAGTTTACCTTCGCCCTCGCGCTCCTGGGGGGATTCGGAGTTCAGCGTCTGATAACGAAGGGTGGGGCTGGTAAGTTGTTGAAACGCAGTATAATAGCGATGGGAAGCCTGATGGCGGCGGCCGTGATCCTCTATCGTTTCTGTGGCGAGGCGCTGGCGACGGTTCAGCCGAGACCGGAGCGGGCGGGCTCCCTGGCCAATCCCGAATTGATCGTGCCGGTCTGCTGTTTCGTCTTGAGCGGAGTGGTGCTCTGGTTCGGGCGAACCTCAAATCTCAAATCTCAAATCTCAAATCTGCTGTTACTGTCGGTCCTGTTGATCGACGTCGCGTCTTACGGCTACTTTTTTAAGTGGAGGAATATCACCTTCGACGTGCCGCAGCGCCTGGCCGATCCGCCGGCGGTGCAGTTCATCAAGTCGCGCGAGCGGGACTTCAGCTCGTTCCGCGTCATGAGCCATCCGGTTCTGGGGTATGACTACCCGGTCGATTGGCCGGAGGATCCGAACTTCGAGACGATCAATCAGCCGAGCATCTCGGTCTTGCGGGGGCTGCAGAGCATCAGCGGGTACGATATCCTGCGGCCGGCGCGGGTCGGGGAACTGACCGGGACCGCCGGGTATGCGACGGCCGGCCCGGTTCAGGAGTCCGGCTCCTTCGGGGTCGGGGACCGGGGATTCGATCTGCTCAATCTGAAATATCTGATCGTCGGGAACGGCGGCGCCACCAACTGGCAGCCCGGCTCCACCTACGACGGGGTCGGGTTCGGCCGCACCTACTTCGGGATGGAGTTCAAGCCCGGAAGCAAGCTGACGACCGAACCGGCGGGAGTCTGGGCCACCGAGCTGGCCATCATCTCGTCGCTGGCCAACTCCACCCAACTTGACGACGGCGCGCCGGTGCTCAAACTCAAGCTCCACACGAAGGACGGCCGGGTCTTCGATCTGGAGTTGCAGGCCGGGCGTGATACGTCGGAATGGTCCTACGACTGCGGGGCAGGGAAGACCGCCCGGCACCGGCGGGCGCGGGTGGTCCGCAGCTATCAGGCCGACCACTGCCGGGCGCTCCTCTATCTGGGCCGCTTGCCGTTCGAGCGCGCCGAGATCCAGCGGATCGAATGGGAGTATGGGAGGGAGGACGCCATGCTCTATCTGGTTCATGCCTCATTGCACGACGCGACCACCGGAGTCTCGACGCCTCTCAACAACTTCTATCTGCCGCCCGAACGATGGCGCAAACTCGCGGGCTTCGGCCGGATCGACGTTTACGAGAATCTGCGGGCGCGGCCGCGGGCCTGGTTCGTCGAAGAGCGTCTGCCAGTGCCGGCCGAAGCCGCCCTGAAAGCGGTCAGGCAGGGAGGCCTGCCGGATGGCGGGAGTTTTGACCCCGCTACCACGGCGCTCGTCGAAGCAGGGAACCGGGAGGCGGCCCTCCCGCCCGTCAGGTATCAGGCTGCCGCGGGGGATGAGGTCGGCATCGTCAATTATCGGCCGCACCGGATCGAGTTGGAGACCCGCAGATCCGGCGAGGGGTTTCTGGTCTTGAGCGAGATCTACGATCCGGGCTGGCGCGCCTACCTGGACGGACGTGAAATTCGGGTCTTTCGCACGGATTATACTTTGCGTGGGGTGGAGGTGCCCGCGGGCCGGCATCGGATCGAGCTGGTCTATCGGCCCCGCAGCCTTCGCTACGGCGTGATCTGTGCGGCTTTCGGTCTGGCGCTGCTGATCGGTTGGACCGTCCTCGGAGCCGGAATTCGCGTTAAGATGTTATCATAATCCTCGTTTGTACTATAACTTACAGCTTCGATCGATTGACAGGGAAGGGAAGCGAGGTGAAAATCGGCTCAGGCAAATCCCCCTCAAGATGAACTTAGAATCTTCAGGAGCCAAGTCGATGACCACACACATCCGAATCCTGATTCGCCTCTGTTGCGCCGTGGCGGCAGTCGCGAGTATCGATCTTCTCACCAGAGCCCAGGAGCAGCCCCTTAAATTTCAGATCAGACCGAACCAGCAGGTAGCCGCGTCCTTAACTCCCCAGACCTCCGGGTCCCAGGGGCGCGGGCGGAGAGGGCGGACCTCGGACGAAGAGGAGAGTGAGCGGACCTCGCGGAGCCAACCGCCGCCCGTCCAATCGGATCGCATTCCGAAGATGGAGATGGGATTTCGGTACTGGTTCGTCAAGTCCAGCGCGTCGGTGACCGTGCCGTCGCCGGTGGCCGGGACTCCGCCCGGCGCCATCTCCGATCTGAATCTGGACAGCAAGAACGCGCCGGAGGCCCGCTGGGCCTGGCAGTTCACGCGCCGCAATAAACTGAGATTGGACTACGTGCAGGTCTCGACGAGCGCCAGCGCCTCGGATATCGCCCGCCTGCTCTCGAGCGCCGGCTTCAACGTCGGAGATCTCAATTCCGTCGGGCTCACGGAGCTGAAGACCCGGCAACTGAGGCTGGGCTATGCCTGGCAGGGGTTGAGAGTGGGGGACAAGTTCAGGCTGGGGCCGATGGTGGAATGGCGCGGGGTGCTCTTCGATGCGGATACCACCACTCCCACCGGGCCCGGCGGGTCGTCGGTCAGAAACCGGGATCGGTTCGGTCTGGCGATGTTGAATGTCGGAGCGGACCTCAACATCCAACCGCATCAACGCCTGGAGATCGCTTCCACCTTCTCGGGAATTCCGGTGGCGGGTCTGGGCCGCGTGGTCGATATCGATAATGAAGTCCGGGTCTATCTGGAGAAGCGCCTCAACGTGTCGGTGGGCTACCGGTACTTGAAGCTGAGGGCGGACAGCGGATCCAACTTCGCCGAGCTGGAGATGCGAGGCCCCATGGTCGGGGTGGGCGTCAGGTTCTAACTCCGGCTACATCTTTAACTTAACCGCGAGATACGCGAAATACGCGAAAGCCTGAGGTTTAGCGTGTTTCGCGTATTTCGCTATTGATCAGCGCTTCCAGCATCAGGGTCTCGCGGGCAGATCCCAGGATCAGGTGCTGTCCCCAGGTCGTCCGGTGGGGAACCTCCGCGCGAAGCCTGGAGTAGCCGGTGAGCCGGATGGCGGCGGCGGCATAGGCCGGTTCCAGGAGCAAGGTGACCGTCTCTTCGTCCAGATTGGGGAGTCCGAGGCGTTCCACATAGTCCGGATCTTTAAAGACGCTGTAGTTGAGCAGGGCGATGAATCGCGCGCCGGGTTTGGCGAGGCGCGCGACCGACTGCAGAATCTCCGGTTCGGGGGCGACCAGCGCTTTGAGCAGCGATCCCCAGGGAAAGTTGACGGTGATCAGATCGGCCAACCCCGACAGCTCGTCGGGCAGACTCTCGACCCCCGCCACCACGAACAACGCGTTCGGCAATCCTCCGCGAGCCGGCTTCCTGAGGGTGCGCGAGGACGCCTCCTGCATATTCTCTCCGACCGCGTCGAGCCCGATGCAGAACGAGTCCGGGTGGGCCGCGGCGTGCCGGTAGACGAACTGCCCGTCTCCGGTGCCGAGATCGATCATGACCTCCCGGTAGTTGACCATCCGAGCCTGCAACTCTTCCAGGCCCCACTGCGCCGTCTTTTTACCCAGCCTGATTCTCATAAAGTACGGCGTGCATCTTAACCGGCTTTCCTCTTTTACAGAATGGCGATCCGCGCGGCCCGGCCATTGGGTGCTGCTTCGTACGGACTCCCGGTCTGGATCTGGATACCCTGGAGTCCAAAGACCTTGAAAAGTAAGTCTGGAGGCATCGGCATGCAAGATCGAATCAACGTGAACCAGGGAATCGGAGTCCGAACCGAGAGACATCCCAACCGCTGGGTGATCGCGGCGGCGGCGGTAGTCATGCAGATCGCGCTGGGCGCGGTCTATGCGTGGAGCGTCTTTCGCACTCCGCTCGTCCAGAATTATGGCTGGACCATCTCACAGGTGACCATGACCTTTACCATCACGATCGTGACCCTGGGGGTGGCAGCCTTCTTCGGCGGATTGTGGATGAATCGGGTTGGACCGCGGACGGTCGGCGTCGTCGGCGGTCTGTTGTATGGAGCGGGGGTTTTCCTGGCCAGCTACTCCGGGGACCGGTTGTGGTTGCTCTATCTGACCTATGGATTGATCGGAGGGGCGGGCATCGGCCTGGGATACATTGTCCCGGTCGCCACGCTCGTCAAATGGTTTCCGGAACGGCGCGGATTCATCACCGGGTTGGCCGTCGCGGGGTTCGGGGCGGGCGCGCTGATCACGGCGCCGATCGCCACGCGCCTGATCGCCGACGAGGGGGTCATGCGGACCTTCGCGATCCTGGGAGCCGTCTACCTGCTCGTGGTGGTCGGGGCGGCGCTGTTGATGGTCAATCCGCCCGAAGGTTTCCGCCCGCCCGGATGGCAGCCATCGGCGTCGCAATCGTCCCAGCAGTCGGGCCGGGACTACACGCTGCGCGAGGCGCTCGGAACGTGGCAATGGTACGCGCTCTGGGCCCTGCTCTTCCTGAACGTCACGGCGGGGATCGAGATCATCTCGCAGGCCGCGCCGATGGCGCAGGAGATGACCGGAGCGGACACGCTGGCCGCGGCGGGGCTGGTCGGCATCATCTCGATCGCCAACGGCTCCGGGCGATTTCTGTGGGCCTGGTGCTCCGATTTCATCGGCCGCAAGTGGGTCTTCCTGGTCATGTTTCTGTTGCAGGCGGGCATCTTCTTCATCCTGCCGCAGGCCGCCACGTTTGCGATCTTCTCCATCCTGGCGGTGGTGGTGCTGCTCTGTTACGGCGGGGGATTCGGCACCATGCCGGCCTTCACGGCCGACTATTTCGGTCCCCGCAACGTGGGATCGATCTATGGCCTGATGTTGACGGCCTGGAGCGGAGGCGGCGTGGTGGGGCCCCTGCTGATCGCCTACATCCGCGAGCGGACCGGGATCTACGACCGGGCGCTCTATCTGACGGGCATCATCATGCTGGTGAGCGCGCTGATCCCGCTGATCGTCCACCCGCCGCGTGTGAATGATGGCCATGGCAAGCAATTCCGGAGGTAGAGTAGAGATGAAGAAACAATTGCAAGCAAATGGCGGCGCGGCCCATCGCGCGATCGAGAGACAACCTTTCAGTCCCGGTTCGGTCAGTAAGGGCTCGCGCCTGCGCGAGGCGGTGGCGGTCCCCAGCGTCTGCCCCTATTGCGCGGTCGGCTGCGGCCAGACGGTCTACGTCAAGGGCGGCCGGATCATCGACATCGAGGGCAATCCCGAGAGCCCGATCAATGAAGGGACGCTCTGTCCCAAGGGCGCCAATACCTTTCAGCTCACGATCAATCCGCACCGCGTGACCCGGGTGCTCTACCGGGCGCCGTTCTCGGACCATTGGGAGGAGCGGCCCCTGGAGTGGGCCATGGACCGGATCGCCGAACGGGTCAAGGAGACCCGCGACCGCGACTTCGTCGAGTCGCGGGATGACCGGATCATCAACAATCTACCCACCGTCGCCAGCCTCGGCGGGGCGACCATGGATAATGAAGAGAACTATTTGATCAAGAAGCTGCTGTGCGGCGGTCTGGGCATCGTGGCGATCGAGAACCAGGCGCGAATTTGACACAGCGCCTCGGTGCCCGGTCTGGGCGTCTCTTTCGGTCGCGGCGCGGCCACCACGTTTCAGCAGGATCTCGCCAACAGCGATTGCGTTCTGATCATGGGATCGAATATGGCGGAGGCCCATCCGGTCGGATTCCGCTGGCCGTTGAAGGCCCGCGAGCGCGGCGGGACCCTGATCCACGTCGATCCGCGTTTCACGCGCACTTCGGCCATGTGCAACGTCTACGTCCCGATTCGCGCGGGAACCGACATCGCGTTTCTGGGAGGCATGATCAACTACGTGCTCCAGCACGATCTCTGGTTCCGCGACTATGTGCTGGCCTTCACCAACGCCACGACCCTGGTCTCGGAGAATTTTAAGGATGCGGACGATCTGGGCGGGCTCTTCAGCGGCTACGATCCGAAAGAGGGCCATTACGAGCCCGGCTACGAGCATTGGAACTATGCCGGTGAGCACGGGCGGCCCAAGACCCAGACCCCGCTCGAGATCAAGGCCGACTCCTTCAGCGAGCGGCAGGGGGCGGTCAGCGCCCAGCCGCCGGCGGATCCGACCCTGCAGAATCCGAGATGCATTCTGAATGTGCTCAAACGCCACTACGCCCGGTATACCCCGGAGATGGTGGCCTCGGTCTGCGGCTGCACCGCGGAGGAGTTCCTGCGGGTGGCCGAGACCTTCGCCCGCAACTCCGGGCGCGAGAAGACCGGCTCCATCGCCTATGCGGTCGGCTGGACCCAGCATACGACCGGAGTCCAGATGATCAGGGCGGCGAGCATTCTGCAGTTGCTGCTCGGCAACATCGGCCGGCCCGGCGGCGGCATCATGGCCCTGCGCGGCCATGCCAGCATCCAGGGCTCGACCGACGTTCCGACCCTCTACAACCTGCTGCCCGGCTATCTGCCGCAACCGGCGTCGCTGCGCGACCACGGGACGCTGGAGGATTATCTGCGGCAGGAGCTGGTGGAGACCGGTTACTGGGCGAATATGCCCAGGTTCATGATCAGCCTCCTGAAGGCCTGGTACGGCGAGGCGGCGACCCGGAAGAACGACTTCGGGTTCCATTGGATGCCCCGGATCGACGAGAACTATTCGCAGCTCTCGACCTTCGTCCGGATGTCCGAGGGCCGGGTCAAGGGGCTCTTGCTCTTCGGACAGAATCCGGCGGGCGGCGCGCCCAACGCCGGGCTCAACCGGGTCGCGCTCAAGCAACTGGACTGGCTGGTCGTCAGGGACTGGTACGAGATCGAGAGCGCCAACTTCTGGTGCAAGGGGCCCGAAGGGCCGGATCCCGGATCGATCGGAACCGAGATCTTCTTCATGCCCGCCGCGGCGGCGGCTGAAAAAGACGGATGTTTCACCAACACCCAACGGTTGATCCAATGGCACGATAAGGCCGTCGATCCGCCGGAAGATTGCCGCTCCGACACCTGGTTCGTCTATCACCTCGGCCTGCGCCTGAAGCGGCTCTATGCCGGTTCCACGGCCGACCGCGACCAGGGGCTGCTCAACCTGACCTGGGATTATGGCTTCGACCATCCCGAGGTGCTGCCCGACGGCCGATTGAGCCGGATCCACGATGAGCCCGACGCGGAGAAGGTGCTCCGGGAGATCAATGGCTACACCGTGGCCGATCGCCGGCAGGTCGACGGATTCGCCGAGCTGAAGGACGACGGCAGCACTGCCTGCGGCTGCTGGATCTACAGCGGGATCTTTCCCGAGGGGCGCAACCGCGCGCGTTCGCGCGAGCGGAGCGCCGATAACTATACCCATCCGGAATGGGCGTACTCGTGGCCGGCCAACCGCCGCCTGATGTACAACCGGGCCTCGGCCGACCCGGCTGGCCGGCCCTGGTCCGAGCGCAAGAAGTATGTCTGGTGGGACCCGGGGGCGAGCCGATGGACGGGGCTGGATACCCCCGACTTCGAGGTGACCAAGCCGCCCTCGTACCGGCCGCCCAGAGACGCGAAGGGCATGGCCGCCATCGCCGGCGATTCGCCTTTCATCATGAAACCGGACGGGAAGGGCTGGCTCTATGCGCCGACCGGGCTCAAGGACGGCCCGCTTCCGGTCCATTACGAGCCGATCGAGACGCCGGCGCCAAATCTGCTCTATCCGCAATTGCACAACCCGGTGGTGGAACGGTTCGACCTGCCGCTCAATACCCTGGCCGAACCGCTGGATCCCAACTATCCGATCGTCGGGACGACCTGCCGCCTGACCGAGCACTACCTGAGCGGGCCGATGAGCCGGTTCAATAGCTGGCTGAACGAACTGCAGCCCGAGATGTTCGCCGAGATCAGCCCGGAGCTGGCGGAGGAGTACGGGATCGAACATGGCGGATGGATGGTGATTTCGACCAGGCGGGCCTCGATCGAGGCCCGAGCCATGGTGACTCGCCGCCTCCGCACCCTGACGGTCAACGGCCGCCGGCTGCACCAGATCGGCATCCCGTTCCACTGGGGCTATGCGGGCGAGACGACCGGCGGCATCGCCAACGACCTGACCTCGATCGTGCTCGACCCGAACGTCAGCATCCACGAGGCCAAGTCCTTCACCTGCCAGGTCCGCGCCGGGCGCCTCGCCCATCGGGTCGAAGATGAGCCGCTGATCGCCGCTCCCTGGCCGACGCGGGAACCGGCGCCCGAGACGCCGCTCACGGCGCAACCGGAGGGGCAGTTCAGAACCAGGTCCGAGCGGCAGGCGCTCTTTAATCGGCCCGAGCGGCAGGCGCTTATTAATCTGGAGGATGACGATGATCGATGACCTACTGAATCCCTGGCGGCGCCCGGAGCCGCCGGCGAAGCAATCCGACATGGGGTTCTTCACCGACGTCACGCTCTGCATCGGATGCAAAGCCTGCGAGGTGGCCTGCAAGCAGTGGAACCAGTTGCCGGCCGACGGCTTTCACTGGACCGGGAACAGCCACGACAACACGGTCATGCTCTCCGATTCGACCTGGCGCCACGTCGCCTTCGTCGAGCAGTTCGGGGACGACGGGCTGCCGGGACGCTGGCTCATGATGAGCGATGTCTGCAAGCATTGCGTGGTGGCTCCGTGTCAGGAGGCCTGCCCCACCGGTTCGATCATCTACAACGAATTCGGCGACGTCTACGTTCAGCAGGATATCTGTAACGGCTGCGGTTACTGTATCGCGGCCTGCCCGTTCGGCGTGCTGGGGCGCAACGAGATCGACGGTCATGCGCACAAATGCACCCTCTGTTACGACCGGCAGAAAGACGGGATGGAGCCGGCCTGCGCCAAGGCCTGTCCGACCGATTCCATTCAATTCGGACCGGTCGATGAGTTGCGCGAGCGGGCGAAAGAACGGGTCGCCGAACTGGCGGCGCGGGGTCAGACCGACGCCTACCTTTATGGCGCGGATCCGGCCGGCGAGTACAGCGCGCTGAACGCCTTCTTTCTGTTGACCGATCATCCGTCGGTCTACAACCTGCCGGAGGCTCCTCGCCGTCCGGCCGCCCATCTGAAGACCAGCTATCTCTGGAGTTTCGGAGCCGCCCTGGGTTTGGCGGCCGTCTCCACCTGGCTGTTGGCGAAAGGAGATTGAAGATGGCAGTTACCAAATCGGCTCCGGTGGCGCCGGAGAAGAGGTGGATTCCGGAGTTCACCTCGGAGGCTTCGGTGCTCCGCTCCACGGTTCCGGCCCGGACCGCGAAAGAGGGATATTATGGAATCCCGCTGCTCAAACGCCCGACCTGGGGCTGGGAGGTCGCCTGGTACTTCTTTCTGGGCGGGATCTCCTCCGGCTCCTTCGTGCTGGCCAGCCTGGCGCAACTGACCGGAAAGAGGGGACTGCGGCCGCTGGTCCGCACGGGTTATGCCACGGCCTTCGTGACCTTTCTTCCCTGTCCGCCCCTGCTGATTGCGGATCTGGGAGATCCGTCGCGATTCCATCATATGCTGCGCGTCTTCAAGCCTGGCTCGCCGATGAATCTGGGGACCTGGGCCCTGACCACCTACAGCCTCCCGCTGACCTTGCTCGCGGGGAGCCGGGCGGCGGCGGCGTTGCCGTGGCCGGTTGGCCGTCGGCTCGGGGCGCGCCTGGAAGAACGCGGCCCGGCCCGGCTGTTGAGCCTGCTCGGGCTGCCCCCGGCGCTGACCATGCTCAGTTATCCCGGAGTGCTGCTCTCGACGACCAGCACGCCCCTCTGGTCCGAGAGCCGGTGCCTGGGGGCGCTCATGGCCTGTAGTTCGTTTGCCGCGGCGGTCTCCGCGAACTCGTTGGCGCTGGCCCTGAGCGGCGATCGCCGTCGAGAGAGCCGGCGGCGGCTGGAGGCGCTCGAAAAGGTCGCTCAGCTCGGAGAGACGATCGCTCTCGGCAGCTACCTGGTCACCTCCCGCCGGACTCTGAAGCCGCTCCTGAAGGGGCGTCGCGGATGGCAGTTCTGGCTGGGGGCCGTGGGCGCGGGGCTGGTCCTTCCGGCTCTCGTGCGGTCGAAAGAGGCCGGCCGGAGTCGCCGCAAGACCATCCTTCATTCGGCGCTCTCGCTGGCCGGAGGACTGGCTTTGAAATGGGTCCTGACCCAGGCCGGAAGAGACTCGGCCCAGGATGCCGAGATCTGTCGTGAAGCGACACGACCCAACCGAAGCGCCACCGGCTGGCAGCCCGGCTGATCCGACGCCGGGCGGTGAATAGATTAATTCCGCGGCCGCCGGCCGTCTCAGCCACTGCCAGTCAATTCCCTGATCGGTCGGTCAGGGAATCTGCTTGTGTTCCGTTCTTTTCCCTAAATCTTCGGCCAAATTGAATTTGGAGCGCGGGAGCTGAACCTCCACGCCGGGCGAAACGCGCGCTTAGTATTACCTAAGAAGGCTTTCGAATCGGCCGCGAGCGGCGGGCGATAAAAAAAAGCTGTGGCCAACGAAACATCCGGCTCGCTCGAGACGTTGCTAAATGCGAGGGGAACATAATTCCGGTTCAGCAGAGTGTTGAGCGCCCGCGGATAACGTGCGATAGTTGCTGCGAAAAATCCGTGTTCAACTCCATTACTAAACTTGAGAGCAGATGGAATTGCGCATAGAATTGCCGGCTCCGAAGTGCCTCATCCATGCATCATAAGTGGATCTTGATCGTTCTACGTTATATCGGCAGTGATCCTGACGGCGGTCATGATCCGAGCAATCGGTATCATATTTTATTTTTGAGCAGTTGAACCTTGCTGCGGTGAGGGATGATTGTCTGGCCAAGAGGTGTGCGAGGTGGTGTGGGGCATGTTGAGTGGGGGAACATGGGAAGCGGAAGAGAAGATCTGGCCTTGAGCTTCAATCCCGGCGACACATCGCAAGCCTTAAACTCTGATGATCACGCAGACCGGAATCCAAGATATCGATGTGCTTCTGCACCCGTATTTGCAGGAGCCCAATGAAGAGCGTTCGCGACATTTGCTGGCTCAACTCATTGCGGAAGAGATCGACCCTGTGATCAAGCGGGTGGTTGGTTACCGATTGAGTGTCACCAACCCCAAGCTGAGCGGCGGGTGGCAGGATCAGCAACTGCAAGACCTGCGCGGGGAGGTGATCGTCCGCCTCTTGACCAAGCTGCGGGATCTGAAAGAGGGCAATTGCGACAAGGCCATCAAGGATTTCCGCAACTACGCCGCGGTCGTCGCTCACAACATCTGCTCGGAGCAGTACCGTCGTCATAACGTTCAATACAGCCGTTTGAAGGACCATATCCGGTACGTGCTGATCAACCAGCCGGGACTGGCTCTCTGGGAGGATGAGCACCATGGCTGGCTGGGAGGATACGCGGTCTGGCGCGAACAGCGGTTGAGCGTGGGCTCCCGCGCCTCGTCCGTGAGCACCGAAGATCTGGTCTCCGCGAAGTTGAACATCGGAGGAGTTCGGCAGAAGAGCCTGGCGGAGCAACTGCCGCTGATCTTCAATGAGGCCGGGCGGCCGGTCGAATTGACCGAGTTGATCAAGATCGTCGCTACTCTGCGGGGAATCGAGATCCGCAACGGTTTCACCGAGCAACTGGCGCCGGAGACCGAAGCCTCGTTTGAAAACCACTCTCCGCAGCCGGCCGTTCAGGAGTCGGAGGTCGAACAGCGGCTCTTCCTGCAGAAATTGTGGGTGGAGATCTGCAAGTTGCCGCTCCCGCATCGGACGGCCCTTTTGCTGAACTTGAGAGACCGGGAATCGGAAGATCGAGGGCTGATCATCTCGCTCGCGGATCTGAGGATCGCGACCATCCCCCAGATCGCGGAGGCGCTGGGCCTCTCGCCCGAGAAGTTTGCCGCCATCTGGATGGATCTGCCATGGGACGATCTGAGGATTGCCCAGCACCTTGAAATTACCAGGCAAAAGGTTATAAATTTACGCAAAACAGCCAGGAAGTTATTGGCCCGGCGGATGAAGGAATTGACCGGAGCTGCCTGATCTGCCCTCCGGTTTATAATGCGTCAAGACGTATTTTTATCTTACAATGATTGGACTACTGAACAGATGGAGAAGCAGAGCGGCTTTGCTACACATTTGACCCAACCAGAGCTGGACGGCTATCGTCGCCGGATGATCCCGGCGGCCGAGTTGCTGGCCATCAATGAGCACCTCGCTTCGTGTGAAGAGTGTTATGGAAAGTTCTATCCTCACACGTTGCTGGCTTCGACCTACAAGTTCGCCCGGTTGGAACTGGAGTTGGCGGAGAGCGAGGAGCTGGAGCATCTCTCATTCGACCAGATCGCGGCCTATCAGGCTGGCGGATTGGACGGCCTTGAACGGGAGATGGTCAGCGTCCATCTGGAGATCTGTTCAGAGTGTCAGCAGGTCATTCAGGATCTGCGCCAGTTCAAGACCGATCTGGCCGTCGAGAGGCCGGTGGTGCCGGTTTCAGCGCCGCCGGTTTCAGCGCCGCCGGCGTGGTGGGAGCGAGTCGTCAAGTTCTGGAAGACTCCCGGCTATCGGATCCCGGTCGAGGCCCTGGCCTTTGGCGCGGCGGCCGCGATCATCATCTGGCTTGTGATCGGGTCGAGGCCGCAGACTCCGGCCGAGTTGCAAGCCCAGGTGGAAGATCTCAAACGGCAGAATTCGGCCTTGAAGACCGATCTTTCGAACGTCTCGGAACTGCGAGCCCAGGTCGAACAGTTGCGCGCGCAGAATAGGGAACTGCAACAGTTGGCAACCGTGAAACCCGGGGGACCGGCTCCGCCTCAGCCGGGCGGGGAGGTCTCTTCCCAGCCGCTGGTGGCCATCAACGATGGCGGCCGGCGCGTGACCCTCGATCGACAGGGAGTGGTGGAAGGGCTCAAGTTCGTTTCGCCGGAGCACCTGGTGGCGGTCAGAGAGGCCCTTCGCACGGGCCGGGTCGAGACGCGGCCTGATCTGGCCTCGCTGAACGGCGATGATACCCAATTGATGGGGGGCCCTGACGAGAAGTTCGTCGCCCTCAGCCCGGTGGGGATGATTGTCTCCACGGCCCAGCCGGTCTTTCGCTGGACGCCGCTCAGTGGAGCCAGCGGCTATACCGTGACGGTCTACCGCGAAGACGGCGAGGTCTGCTCGAGCCCCGTCTTAACGGGAACGGAATGGACCGCGCCACCGCTACCCCGCGGCCGGATCTACTCCTGGCAGATTCGAGCCAACAAAGATAATCGTGAGATCATTGCGCCCGCGCCGGATGCACCTGAGGCGCGGTTTCGTATTTTAAGCTCAGCCCAGCTCAACGAACTGGAGCGGGCCAAGCAGCTCTATGCGAACTCGCGGCTGACCCTGGGAGTCTTGTACGCCCGGATGGGGCTGCGGGATGAAGCCGCGGCGGAGTTTCGGAC
>DATEFT010000048.1:0-24440 GCA_035280505.1 Blastocatellia bacterium
GCGGTGTTGATATGCGAGGGGGTGCCTTCGAGCAGGATGTTGACGGCATCGGCCACCAACCGCCAGGAGCTGTAGATGATCAACAGGCTGATGATGACGCTGAAGACCGGGTCGGCCCAGGTCCAGCCGCGCCACAGAACCAGCGCGCCGGCGGCGACCGCCGCGACCGAGCCGAGCAGATCCCCCAGCACGTGCAGATAAGCTCCGCGCACATTGAGGCTCTCGTTGTAGGCTTTCGAGAGCAAACGGGCGGAGAGCAGGTTGATGAGCAGCCCACCGCTCGAGACCACGACCATGGTCCACCCCTCGACCTCTTCCGGAGATCGCAGCCGCCGATAGGCCTCCAGGCAGATCATGAGCGAAATCACGATCAGGGTCACGCCATTGATCAAAGCGGCCAGAATTTCGAGCCGATAGAAACCGTAGGTCTTGCGCGGGGTCGCCGGGCGCGAAGCGAAACGCACGGCGATGAGGGAGAGCGCGAGCGCCGCCACATCGGTCAACATATGGCCGGCATCCGAGAGCAACGCCAGACTGTTGGCCAGGTATCCGCCGATCACCTCCGCCAGCATATAGGCGAAGGTCAAGGCCAGAACAATGAACAATAACCGCTGCGAAGACTTGCGGTCGTGATCCTGCTGATGAGCGTGCGGATGATCGGAATGATCGTGGTCACGATCATGATGGTGATGATGATGAAAATGGTGCGCATGACTGATCATCGTGATGATCTTAGCGTAATGTTTTTATGCCATGCAATCTCTGAGCGGCCTTCCTCAATCACTCAGCACCTCATAATAACGCTCGCCGGTGCAAGCCCGGCAGAGAATGCGCCCCTCCGATCGCACCTCCCGCTGATCGTTAATCCCCTCGCCGCATTCATCGCACATGACGCGGGTCAACGGGTGGCCCGGACGATCGGATTCAGGCAGACAGACGCGCACCCGCCGCCAAATGAAGAGCTGCTCGTCCGGCAAAGTTCTGTAAGCTTCCAGTTGCTGCGCTTTCTTGGTCGGCAGATGGCCGAAACACTCTTTCGCCAATTGCCGCGAAGATTCGAGCGCCACGACCCGCGTGGCCTCTCCGGTCTCGGTATTCAGAAACGTGGCGGCCAACTTGCCGAAATCGCGATACTTGAGTGTGCGTTTCCCCAGTCGGCAACCCGTGACCGTATTGATGGCATCGGCCGCGCACCGATCGATCTCCACAAAAACAATCAGCCGTTTGCCCGTCTTCGGCTCCTCGATTCCGATCAGCCGGCATCCGAGCATGGCCATCCGCACACCGAGCACCTGTCCAGGACACATATGACCGTGAGCCTGTTCGGCGTCGATCAAATACTCGGGCAGGGTCTTCATCGTTCTTCCTCTCCATAGATCAGATAAGGCGCGCGCCTCTCGAGAAAGACCTTCTCACCGGCCTTCCACGACGCGGCGATCGCTTCGACCGATTCCCCGCTCTCGATCTGTTCGCGAAGCTTCGAGGTCCCCGCAATTACATCGAAAGGTAATCTATCATAGACATACTCATAAGGCGGCGCCTGCCATTGAAAATTTTTCGAATCCAGATCTCGGATCAGCTTGATGACGGCGATCCCCGTCACGACCGGTTTGAACGCCTGACGGTCGAGCACGTGGAGTTGAACCCCCTGACACAATTGCCCGGCGTGCTTTTGAAAAGTCGGGATAAAACAGTGCGCGCGAAAATAGACTCCGGGCAGACCGAGCCGATTCAATTGCGAGGCCAGTTCGGGGGCGTCGCCCCCGGGAGCGCCCACGATCTCAAAGGGCCGAGTGGTTCCGCGGCCCTCGCTGATCCGGGTCCCCTCGATCAAAACCGCGCCGGGGTAGACGGTGGCCGTGTCGAGAGTCGGCATGTTGGGAGACGGGATGACCCACGGCGCATCGGTCTGGTCGAACCAGTATTCCCGACGATAGCCCTCCATGGGCACCACCTCCAGCTCGCAGCCGATCCCAAACTCCTGATTGAACATCCCGGCGAGTTCGCCGACGGTCATGCCATGCCGCATCGGAATCGGAAACATCCCGACGAAAGATTCATGTCCCGGCTCCAACAGATTCCCTTCCACCGCGCAGCCGCCGATCGGATTGGGGCGGTCCAGCACCATGACCCGTTTACCGAACCGGGCGGCCGCCCGCATCGCCAGCGCCATGGTATAGACGAACGTATAGACTCGGGTGCCGACATCCTGCAGGTCGAAGACCAGCACATCCACATTCTCCAGCATCGCGGCGGTCGGCTCGCGGACCTGACCATAGAGCGAATAGGTCGCCGGCCCGGTTCGAGGATCAGGCGCCCCCTCCCATTCGATCATGTTGTCCTGGGTCTCACCGTACAGCCCGTGCTGCGGCCCGAAGACGGTCGTTAAATTGAGGTCGGGCTCCCGACTCAGCAGATCGACCGCATGCCGAAACCCGTGATCCACCGTCGACGGATTACAGATCAACCCGAGGCGGGAGCCTTTCAGTCGAGGCGCCCGTTCGGAGAGCAGCTTCTCCAAACCCAGAACGATTCTATTCATAGTTCATTTAAAACTGGCGCTCAGCGCGTATTCCAGACCAGAAAAGCCAAACCGCCGATCACAATCAGAAACGCGATGATCAGGCCCCCGATCAAGAGCCCCCAAACTAGATAGTGACGCTCAAAAAAGCCGGCGGATTCCGGGCGCGGCTGATGGCGGCTGATCAGACGCCACTTGTCGCTCATCCGCTCAATGGCGGTAGGATAAGATGGCTCTGTTCCAACCTCCCCGACTTCGGGTCGCGGGTCGGAGGGAGAGTTCTCTCTGCTGCGCTGATCCTCCATAACAACGAGTATCGGAGATGGATAGAGGACTGTCAACTTTTGCCAATCATCGGTCCCGGTCCAACCAAAAGCTGGCCGGCCGACTTACAATAAAAAATTTTAAACATCACGGAACTTTTACCTGGTCCTGGCGTGTAGTCAGGCAACGCAGGTGATCTGAGCAATCGGATACAGTGAGGGTATCCGGGAGCAATCATCAGATTCATCTCTATTAAGGATAATCAGCATCCTTCCGTAAGAAGTTCGCATTTGAGCTTGGCGACGAGTGAGGCGTCGCCAAGCTCTTCGATTTTTCTCGACTGCCACCGAACACGCTAAACACGCGAACTCATCCGTCTTTCCCGCTTTCGCGGTTCCGAATCAAAATTTCAAGAAATTTACTTTCCGAGTAATCAGTCTTACACTGTACTAATTATTTGATATACTTCCATATTTTATTTTCAATTACTCAAATTTCACTCACCGGTTTCGGCCAACGTCAGTTATAATCCGGTGAGCGTCAGGTTTCCCCATAGTGCCGGCGCCAATCAAAATAAGACCTAATGACAGCCCCGATAGTAGTAAAAGAACAAAAGACAATTCTATCTCCATTTGCTGGGAGGTTACATGCTGCGTCGTCCGATTTTGGCCGCAGCACATTTGGTGCTGCTAGCTCAGCTTTCCCCCATCGTATTTGGACAAGAATCGCATGTGCGATCTCGATCTGTGCTGTCTCCTGCACGACCTGTTGAAGTCTCGGGTCTGTTAACCGGCCGGCTCTCCCCCAAGGATTTAGAGCGATGGAAAGCCATTGAAAAACTGGTCTTTGCGGAAGACCAGGATCGGCAACCATTGCACCCGACGCTTCGCTGGATGTGGGAATGGATAGATACGAGCGGGCATGCGGTCTACGTCGAAGTGATTCGCACGAATCGCACTTCAACCTGCACCGCCGGAAACTTCACCATCGAAAGGTTCGATGCGCGAGGCGACCGGCAGGTCGCGGTCATCAAGCTCAATCTACCCAATATCGATCAGGCCTACGTCGGGCGAAATTCGGCCCGCGCCAACGGGTTCGTTCCGTTCTCCGAGCTGAACAAGGAAGAGCGTTACGCCGAGGTGCTCGGTCATGAACTGGCCCACGCGGTCCACATCTTGACCAACCTGGACCGGACCAAAAAGGTCGTGGAATACGTCGAGCAGACGAACGAGATGCTGCTCAGCCAGGAGGTGCGTCAGGCCTCCTCGGGGCTGCTCGTCTTGGATCTGAAGACTCGGCTGACGCGGCGCGACGAGCTCTTAAAAGAGCTGGAAGCGCAGGCGGAAGAGATGGAGGTGGTGGTCTGGCGGGAACTGGTGAAGAGCAAACCGATCCGGGATAAATTGCCGTAGCCCGCGGTCAAATAGAACAGACGAAACCGGCGACAGGGCTCCGGGCTCTCTCGCCGGTCTCAGCCTGTTTCGTTCAGACCGGAAGGAAAAAGAAGGTGATCCCCAGCACGGCATAGACCGCCAGCAGGAGCACGCCTTCCATCCAGTTCGATTCGCCATCCTGGGCAATCAGGGCGACGACCGCCACCGAGACGGTGACGGCGACCACCTCCAGCGGCGTGAAGATCAGGTTCATCGGTTTTTCGAACAGGTAGCTGATGAAGACCAGGATCGGCGCCACAAACAGCGCGATCTGCATGCTGGAGCCGATGGCGATGGTGAGAGCCAGATCCATCTTGTTCTTCATCGCCACCAGAACCGCCGTCGAATGCTCGGCCGCGTTGCCGATGATGGCGACCAGAATCACCCCCACAAAGACCTCGGTCAACCCGAGCGTGTGCGAGGCGCCTTCGACCGCGCCGACCAGATATTCACTCATGAGCGCCACCAACGCCGTCGCGACCAGCAGCACGGTGATCGAGCGTTTGGTGCTCCAGCCATGGTGATCGTGGCCCTTCGCCGCCTCTTCCGGATCCGCGCCGCCGGTATAGAGGTGTGAATGGGTCCGGAGAGTGAAGATCAGGCTCAGGATATAGGTGATAAACAGGACGATGGCGATCTCGAGACTGAGATCCTGTTCGCGCGTCGGATATCGATCTTTCACCAGAAAGTGAAAGACCGCCGGCATCAGCAGCGCGATCGCCGACAGGGCCAGGAGGGTCGAGCCCAGCATGGCCGCCGTCCGGTTGAAGATCTGTTTGGGAAACTTGACGCCGCCGACCAGGATGCTCAATCCGAGCACCAGTAGAATATTGCCGATGATCGAGCCGGTGATCGAGGCCTTCACGACCTCGAAGAGACCCTTCCGCATGGCCATCAGAGCAATGATCAGCTCCGCCGCATTGCCGAAGGTCGCATTCAAGAGACCTCCCACACCTTCCCCCATCTTCTCGGCCAGATGTTCGGTCGCCCGTCCCATTAATCCGGCCAGCGGGATGATCGCCAGTGACGAAGCCCCGAAGATCAGAATCGGATTGGCGTGCATCACCTCCAGCACCACGGCCACCGGGACGAAGATTAAGAGCCAGTTGAGCAGATTTTTCGTCGCAAAAAGTTCTTTCAGCATAGTTGAAATCAATCGTTGGTATGAGGGCGATCGACCTTTATCATATGGAAATCCGTAGATAGAGGAAGTGCAGGCGCGGGCGAATTATAAAAATCCCCCACCGTTTAGTAAATCCTTACGCGTTAAAAGTCGGCCCTGAACGAGCAAATCGAGCCGAGCCGCTGCCTTTTCCAGGCCGGATTTGTCTGTTAAGCTCTTAATGTCGTAACTCCCTCGATCAACCGGTTATTTATCAGTAAGGAGTAAAGTCCATGCATCAACTTTCAAGATCGCCGTTTCGTTTCGGTCTATATTCGCTCAGCGTCATCTTGATGATCGTCGTCTCCGCAAATTTCCAGGATGCCAACGCCCAGAGAAGGGGCGGCTCGCGGCGTCCTGCCCCCGTTTACATTCCACGCGACACGGAGTTGAAGATTCGTCTGGAAGACAAGATCGATTCGAAGGAATCGAAAGACGGTGATACTTTCAGGGCGACCGTCCTCTCTCCGAGGAAATACGCCGACGCGACCATCGAAGGCCACGTCTCCAGAGTCGAGCAGTCCGGGAAAATTAAGGGCAGCACCCAGATCTCGCTCAGTTTCGATCGCATCCGCCTGACCAACGGCGCCTCCGGCCGGATGGCCGCGCAAGTCGTCAAAGTCTACGGTGAAGATTCGGTCAAGGAAGTGGACGAAGAGGGCAACGTCAAGAGCGGGAGCCAGGGCAAGGACACCGCCATTCGCTCAGGCGGCGCGGCGGCGGCCGGTGCCATCATCGGAGCGATCGCCGGCGGCGGTAAAGGCGCGGCGATCGGAGCCGCGGTCGGCGCCGGAGCCGGAGCCGGATCAGTGCTCATCACCGGGAGTAAAAAGCTCACGCTCGACCCGGGAACCGAGATCCTGATCAGATCCACCCGATAAATGAAAGGAGTCTAGAAAAGTCCAGAAAAGTCCAGAAAAGTCAAAACCGATCCCGATTCAGACTGCTCCAGACCTCTCCGGACTTCTCTAGACTTCCCTTTACCCCGTGATGACCCTTGAACGCTATTCCCGCCAGATTCTCTTCTCCGGCATCGGCCCGGACGGTCAGGAACGACTAACAAACAGTCATGCGGTCATCGTCGGGTGCGGCGCGCTCGGGGCGATGCAGGCCGAGATGCTGGCGCGGGCCGGAGTCGGCCGCCTGCGGCTGATCGACCGCGATTTCGTGGAAGAATCGAACCTGCAGCGCCAGATCATGTTCGAAGAGAGTGACGTGGCGGACAAACTCCCCAAGGCGATTGCGGCCGAATCGCACGTCAAACGCATCAATTCGGCGATCGCCGTCGAGGCGGTCGTCAAGGATGTGAACTACACCAATGTCGAAAGTCTGATCCACGACGCGGATGTGGTGCTGGATGGAACCGACAACTTCGAGGCGCGGTTCCTGCTCAACGACGCGGCGATGAAATTGAACCGGCCCTGGATCTATGGCGCGGCCGTCGGGTCTTACGGGGTTCAGATGACGATCCGCCCGCACCTCGGTCCCTGCCTCCGTTGCGTATTTCCGGAGATGCCGGCGCCCGGGACCACTCCGACCTGCGACACCGCCGGCGTGATCCTCCCCATCATCGCCACGGTCGCCTCGCACCAGGTCGCCGAAGCCTTGAAACTGCTGACCGGCCGGACCGACCAACTCCACGGATCGCTGCTGCAGTTCGACGTCTGGGAGAACCGATCGACCCGGGTCCGGACCGAAGGCCTCCGGGGAGCGGGCCGCTGCCGCGTTTGCGATGAAGGGCAATACGACTTTCTCACCGCGCGCGCCGGCCAACTGGTGACGACGCTGTGCGGCCGCAACGCGGTCCAGATCACTCCGGCCGCCGGCCGGCCGATCATTTTCGCCGAACTCGCGGAAAGACTGCGCGGATCGGGTCAAGTGAGTTACAATCGATACTTATTGAAATTCAAATCGGGAGAGCATGAGATCACCGTCTTCCCTGATGCCCGCAGCATCATCAAAGGCACCGACGATCCCAATTTCGCTCGTTCGCTCTACGCCCGATTCATAGGAACATAACGATAGTGGCCAAAACCGAGATCATTATTCCCGCTTCCACTTCGAACCTTGGAGCAAGTTTCGATACCTGTGGCCTGGCGCTTTCGCTCTACTTGCGAATTGAAATCGAACCGCGAAAAAAAGGCGTTGAGATCATTCCGAGCGGCGAGGGAGCCGAAAAGGTCCCGCTCGACGATTCCAACCTGATCGTGCGCGCCGCCCGATATGCCGCCGCCGCCCGCAGCCGGGGGCAGACCGATTTGCCGGGGGCCACCCTGCGAATCGACAGCCAGATTCCGCTCTCACGCGGTCTCGGGAGCAGCAGCGCCGCCATCATCGCCGGGCTTTCGGTCTATGAGGCGCTCTCCGGAGAAAAACTGGATCTGGACGAGTTCTTCGACTATGCGCTCCATTTTGAAGGCCACGGCGATAACCTGGCTCCGAGCAGACTCGGCGGAATGGTGATCGCGGTGGTTAAAGAATCGCTCGACTATTCCGGCACCGAGCGCCGCTCGCTGCTCACCGTCAAACGCCACTGGCCGGAAGAGATCAAGATCATCATCTGCATTCCCGAGATCGAGATGGAGACGGCCAAGATGCGCGCCGTCCTGCCGCAAATGGTGACGCGCCATGACGCCATCTATAATCTGCAGCGCGGAGCCCTCTTACAGGCGGCGCTGGCCGAGCGCCGCTTCGAGTTATTCAACGAAGCGTTGCGCGATCGTCTGCATCAACCCTATCGCGCGCCGCTGATGCCCGGTCTGAGCGAGGTTCTGCGTCTCAATGACGAGATCGCGGAGTACCCGGGCCTGCTCGGAGTAGCCATCAGCGGGGCCGGATCCACGATGATCGCTTTCGCCACCGGAGATGGCGCCGAGATCTCCGAGGAGATGCGAAAACGGCTGACCGCCGCCGGCGTCAAATCGCGGACCATGGAGGTCAAGGTCGATAATCAAGGACGGAGAATAGTCTAGAGAAGCCTAGACTTTTCTAGACTTCTTAAATGATTATGTCATCACTCACAAAGATTCCCGCCGGGGTTCAGTACTTTTTCGATGATGAAGCGAGACTGCGCCGTTACGTCGAGCGTTGCGCCTTGAACGCCTTCGACGGTTGGTCTTACGACGAGATCATCCTGCCGATGTTCGACTATCACGATCTGTTTGCGCGCGGGATGGGAACGGAGAAGGCCGAACGGACCTATCGTTTCGTCGATCAGGACGGGGCGCTGTTGGCGCTGCGTCCGGAGTTGACGTCGCTGGTGGCCCGGACCGTCGCCACGCGATTCAAAAACAAACCGCGCCCGCTGCGGATCTGTTATTCCGGAGAGGTCTTCCGTTATGACGAACCGACGGAACGATCGGCCCGCGAGTTCCATCAGTTGGGGATCGAGCATATCGGGCAGCGAGTCGTCATGGCCGATCTCGAGATTCTGCTCGTGGCGGCCGAGCTCTTAACGACTCTCGGCCTGGGCGACTTCCGGATTGTTCTCTCACACGTCGATTTCTTCAACGGCGTGGCCGAATATCTCCGACTGGAGGAGGCGGACCGGGCCCAATTGCGCGAACTGATCGATCATCGCAACAACCTGGGGCTCGCTCAATACCTGGGTCGAGTCGCGCCGCAGATCGAACCGGCGCGGCGGGAGGCGTTCTGCCGCCTGACCCGGATCGCCGGCAAGGACGATGCGATTCCGCTGGCCCGCCAGGGACTGATCAACGAAAGGTCGGGAGCCGCGATCGAGCAGATTGCGGAGATCTATACGACTCTGACCCAACTCGGACTGAGAGAGAATTTCGATATCGATCTGGGCGATGCCGGCGGTCTGGAGTACTACACCGGTTTGACTTTCAAAATCTACGTGCCAGGATGCGGCGCCGAGATCGGGAGCGGAGGGCGCTACGATAATCTGATCGGCAATTTTGGGGCGCCGGAACCGGCGGTTGGATTTTCGATCTCGCTCGACGGATTGGCGGGTGCGCGCTCCCGGCAGATGCCCGAGTCTCCATGTCCGGGCAGGGAGTCGGCGGAACCGATCAGGCTCGATGGCGACCGCGCGCGAGTCTTCAGCGAAGTGCGCGAGTTGCGGAGACAGAACCGGAAGGTGAAGATTGGTGAAAAGTAAAATGCAAATCCCGAGCCCGGAACAGAGATTGACGATTGCGCTCTCGAAGGGCCGCCTGCAGGATTCGGCGCTCGAACTCTTCGGCCGCGCCGGCATTGTCGTGGCCGAGAGCGAATTGAATTCGCGCAAACTGCTCGTCAACTCCGACGACGGCCGTTACAGTTTCGTCTTCGTCAAACCATCGGACGTGCCGACCTACGTCGAATACGGCGTCGCCGATGCCGGCGTCTGCGGGCGCGACGTCCTGATCGAATCTCAGGCCGACGTTCACGAACCGCTCGATCTCAAAATCGGCCGCTGCAAGATCGTGGTGGCCGGCAAACGAGAGGTCGTGGGAGAAGACTACAATTTGCTCGCGACCGTGCGGGTCGCGACCAAGTACACGCGCATCACCACTCAATATTTCCATACCAAAGGCGTCCCGATCGAAGTGGTGACGCTCTCGGGCTCGGTCGAGCTGGCTCCGCTGCTCGGACTCTCCGACCGAATCGTCGATCTGGTCGAGACCGGGCGCACGCTCCAGGAGAACGGACTGGAAGTGATCGACGTCATCACCGAATCGACCGCCAGGTTGATCGTCAATCGCGCCAGCTTTCATCTCAAACGCGCCAGCGTCGGGACGCTGATTGCGGAATTGACCGAAGTCTTGACCCGACCGTAGCCGCAGAATCTTTCACGATGTTTTCACCAACCGATAAAATCAGACCGAAGGTACGGGACCTGGCCGTGGATCCGCCGCGGCCTCGCCACCAGGCAGCGATTCAGATCAATCATAATGAAAACCCCTTCGGGCTCCCGGCCGGGATCAAGACCGAAATCTTGCAGCGGGCGATGGACCAGGATTGGGCACGATATCCCGACTCCGATCCCATCGCCTTGCTGAAGAGGCTGGCCGATTACGCCGAGTGGACCTCGGAGGGCTTGATGGCCGGCAACGGCTCACATGAATTAATCCAGGCCATCATTCTGGCCGTGGTCGAAGACGGAGTGCGAGTAGTGCTGCCGGAGCCGACCATCTCGGTCTACCGCCGGCTGATCACCGTCGCCGGCGGCGAGATCGTTTCGGTTCCGCTCAACGACGATCTGACCTTCAATATTCCGCGGCTGGCCAGCAAGATCGTCACCAGCAAAGCCCAACTGACCATCATCTGTTCGCCCAACAATCCGACCGGGTGCGTCATCAGCACGCGAGATCTGACCGCCCTGCTGCGGAACACCGAAGGTCTGATCGTGGTCGACCAAGCCTATCTCGAGATCGGCGGGGAGAATTTCATCCCCCTGCTCCAGGAACATCGAAACCTGGTCATCCTGCGGACGTTCTCCAAGGCTCTGGCCATGGCCGGACTGAGAGTCGGATACGGCCTGGCCGCCCCCGAACTCATTCGCGAGTTCAACAAGGTCCGGGCGCCTTACAGTTTAAACTTCTTCTCGCTGACGGCGGCCGAAGTCGTGCTCGACAATCTGCATCTGCTCAATCCGCTGATCGCGGCGCTGCAGCGCGAGCGCGAACGGCTCTTTGCCGAACTGCGCGAGATTCCGGGGCTCTCCCCGGTTCCCTCGATCGCCAATTTCTTCTGTGTCAGAACGATGATTCCGCCCCCGCAACTGTTCGAGCAGTTGCTGGCGCGCGGAATCCTGATTCGCGATGTCAGCCGGCCCCCGTTGCTGGCGGATTGCGTCCGCATCAGCGTGGGGACGCCGGAAGAGAACGAGGCGCTGATTGCCGCGCTCAGGGAGATCTGCGGCAACTACTCATCCGGAGCCGGCTCCGGAAATTGAAAACCGAAGACTGAACAACTGACTATGACGCTCGCTATTATCGACTACGGTGTGGGAAATCTGCGCAGTGTGGAGAAGGCGTTCACCTCGCAGGGAATTTCGGCCCTGATCACCCGCGATGAGAAAGTGTTGCGCGAAGCCGACCGGCTGGTGTTGCTCGGAGTCGGCGCTTTCGGCTATGCCATCGATAGTCTGCGTAAACTGGGCTTCGATGAGCTGGTGACCGAAGCGGCTCAGGCGGGTAAACCCGTCCTGGGCATCTGCGTGGGATGGCAGATGATGTTCGAGGAAGGCCACGAGTTCGGCGTGCACCGGGGGTTGGGACTGCTGCCGGGCCGGATTGTCAAGTTTCCCGAGGGCGTGCGGGTCCCGCACGTCGGATGGAACCAGGTCGAATACAGACAGGCTCATCCGATCTTCCGGGATCTGCCGGATCGATCATTCTTCTATTTCGTCCATTCGTATTACGTCGAATCGACCGAGGACTCCTGCCTCATGGGCGAAACGGAATATGAGCGGAACTTCCCATCGATCTGCGGCCGGGGCAGCGTGGTCGGAGTCCAGTTTCACCCTGAAAAGAGCCAGGCCGCCGGGCTGAAACTGCTCCGGAATTTCGCCGAATTATAGGTATCGGGATCGAATGATCTCCCGGTGATGCAGTTCATGTCCGGCAATGATGTAGGCGAGCGCCCGAACGCTGATCTCATTCTCGTTGGCGATGCCGCGGCGCAGCCAGGCCTCCGGATCCAGCCGTTTGAAGAGGTAGAGGGTGGCCCTCCGCACGGTCTCGAACTCATCCGTGATATCGGCCACCGGATAGGCCTTGAAGTTGCTGTTGGCGATATAGTCGTTCTCCTCGAACCCGGCCAGCGGCGTTCGATCGTCTCGCGCAATCCGCAGGGCCCGATAAGCGAAGATCCGCTCGACATCGATCATATGACCGATCACCTCTTTAACGTTCCATTTCCCCGGAGCATATCGCAAATCGCCTTGAGCTTCGTCGAGACTGCGCAAGAAAGCCATGGTCTCTTCGATCTGTTGACCCAAGAGGTTGACGATATTGTCTCCCGGCACCAGCGAGACGTATTTGCCGTAATACTGAACGTATTCGGCCGGTTCAGGTCGATGCATAGGTTAGATTCTCCGTTTCTCTCCAGTTAGGTATCGTAAAGAACTATCGCGACAAAACTTCCCGCAGACGTCGAATCTGTTCCGCGTGACCGTGCGCGTGCCCGGCGTAGATGGTCAGCCAATCTTCCGCAGTGTATGGGCCGCTCTCCGTGTGGGTCCCTCGGCGCCGCCAATCCTCCTCAGTCATGAGATTCAAGATCTGGACCGTGGTAGCGCGGGCGCCGCGAAACGCCTCCAGCGCGGGCGCCAGGTCCCGGGTGTTGTATGACAATCGGGTGGCAAACAGCCCCTCGTCGTAGCCTTGAATCACCGGATCCTCCTCAGTCAACAAGCGCCGGATCCTGATCGCGCTCGTCATCTCGCTGTCCGCCAGGTGTTGCACGATCTCGGCGGCGCTCCATTTGCCGGCCAGCGGCCGAGCAGTCAACATCTCCGGCGAAAAACCGGCCAACGCTTGAACCACCTCGTCATACCCCGCCCCATACCTGGCAATCAGCTCCGCTCTCTCGCCTGCCGTCATTTAGATTCCTCCCTCGAGTATTGATCCGCGCCCCCAAAATGTAGCGAGACGTATGGCTCCTCCCCGATCACCCAACTGTCATGGGGGACCGGAGGAATGTAGAAGATAGTTCCGGGAGTGAGTTCCACCACCTCTCCGTCATTCATGGCCGCCACCGCTCTCCCGGACACCACCAATCCCACATGTTCGACTTCGCAGAACGCCGTTCCCGCCAGCGGGCTCACGTGCTCTGACCATCTCCACCCCGGTTCATAAGTCGCCCGGCCAATCGTCATGCCGCCGATTCTGACGACCTCGAATCTTCCCTTTTCGAAGACCCGGGTCTCATCCGGATCTTCGAACCGCTTCAAGATGACTTCCAGCATTTGGATCTTTGCTCCATTGGATTGACCAACGTCCCAATGCCTCTCTCCGGCCTTCATGAATAAGTGCGCATTATGGCACTTTCCTATTGGTTCTTGAATATCTTTGAACATAGTCCGGCAGTTTAATCTCCGGTGAGAGCTGCGAATCGCCGACCGGAGTCATGGTCATCAGGCGCAAAGGCAACTCTCCAGCCCAGACGGGAATGGCGAGATCGTCGCCGTCGTCGGCAGGAGGACCCGTTCTGACCTTGGCCGAGAGTTCGAGCAGCGGCAGGGCCAGGACCGTCGTCGCCTTCAACTCCTGTGCCGTCGGTTCGCGAACCTCCGCCCAACGCCCGGGGATGATGTGCTCGACGATGGCGCGCAGCGCGGTCTCTTTCTCCGGCGCTTCATTAACCATCGTCGCCGTGCCGAAGATCACGACCGAACGATAGTTGATCGAATGATGAAACGCCGAACGCGCCAGCACCAGTCCGTCGATCAACGTGACGGTCAGGCAGACCGGAATCCCGCCGGCCAGCGAACGCAACATCACGCTCGCGGCTGAACCGTGAATGTAGAGCGTGTCGTCGATCCGCCCATAACTGGTCGGAATCACCCGGGGCTGATCCTCGACCACAAAGCCGACGTGACAGACTAAACCTTCGTCGAGAATCGAATAGACGGCCTCTTTGTCATATGCTCCGCGCTGCGGCAATCGCTTGAGAGCCGTGCGCGGCGTGATTGCAAATTTATCCATAACGAGCCGCTCCTTTCAGTGCCTTTCAGTATTTGATGCGATCTGCTTGGCGTTTGAAGCGGGCTTAAGGTATCCTCCAAAGCGGCTTGCCACAAGAGCCAATTTTATCAATCTGGAGCAGTCCACTTATCCATAAGCGTTGATTCGAAACACGCGAAAGATTGAGAGTTTGGCGTATTTCGCGGTTTGAATCTCAAATTCCAAAGAACGTCAGAGTCGATGACATGGAGTTGGCGATCACTCTCGACAATCGTTCCGCGGTGCCGTTGCACCGTCAGATCTACGAAGAGATCCGGAAATCTATTTTGACCGGGCGGTTGGCGGCGGGCGAGGTCGTGCCGTCGACGCGATCGCTGGCCCGATCGTTGGGCGTTTCGCGGTCGACGGTGACCCAGAGTTACGATCAATTGGTCAGCGAGGGCTACCTGGAGACCCTCGTCGGATCCGGCACCAAAGTCAGCCGGCAGTTGCCCGACGATCTGTTGCAGACGCCTCCGCCACTCCCTCCGGGAGAGCGAGCGCGCGCCGGGGCCTCTCAGCCGCATTCCCCCAAACTCTCGCCCTATGGCGAGAGCCTGAGGCGCACGGAGCCCTTTGAACCGAGAGAACCGCAGATGCCGATCAATTTCCAGAACGGTCTCCCGGCTCTCGATCAATTCCCGCTCACGGTGTGGCGACGGCTGCTGCTGCGACATTGCCGGGCTGATCCGTCGAAACTGCTCAATTATGCCGATGATCCGCAGGGAGATCCGGGTTTGCGCGCCGCCATCGCCGGCTATCTGGCGAGATCCAGGGCGGTCCGCTGTCAGGCCGAGCAGATCGTGATCGTCAATGGTTCTCAGCAGGCGATCGATCTGGTGACCAAGGTGCTGGTCGATCGCGGCGACCAGGTGATTCTCGAAAACCCCGGCTACCTCGGAGCCCGCCGCGCCTTCCTGGCGCAGGGAGCGAAATTACGACCGGTGCCGGTCGACGAGTCCGGAATCATCATCGAAAAACTGCCGGAGCCATCGGCCACCGTCGCCAAATTGATCTATGTCACGCCGTCCCACCAATTTCCGACGGGGGCGGTCCTGTCTCTGCCCCGCCGCCTGGAACTGATCGCCTGGGCGGCGGAGTCCGGTTCAGTGATCATTGAAGACGATTACGACAGCGAGTTCCGGTACGGCGATCGCCCCATCCCCGCGCTGCAGGGGCTGGATGAGCACGACCATGTCATCTATGTCGGAACATTTTCCAAGGTGCTCTTTCCCTCGCTGCGGGTCGGATACCTGGTCGTGCCGCCGCCGCTGGCCCCGATCTTCAAGCAGGCGCGCTGGCTGGCCGATCGCCACACCCCGACCCTCGAACAATGGGCCCTGACGGATTTCATCAATGAGGGCCAACTGGAACGTCACCTGCGCCGCATGCGAACGCTCTATGACCGGCGCCGGCAGACGCTGGTTGAGGCACTGAAGCACCATTTTGAAGACCGAGTCCTGATCATCGGTCAAAACGCGGGAATGCATCTGATGGCGCAATTTAAGACCGACCTCGACGATCAGGAGTTTCTGCGGCGGGCCAACCAGGCCGGCGTCGGACTGGTCAGCGCCCGGGCCTACTATCTGGGAGATCTGGGCCAGGGCGAGTTTGTTCTCGGCTATGCCAATCTCAGCGAGCGTAAAATTCAGGAAGGAATTCGGCGACTGGCAAAAATCTTGCGCTAAACCACACTTTATTCTTGCTTTCTCTCCGGATCTCTAGTTCCCCAACTCCAATGGTGATGTATAATCGTCGCAACTGGCAGCGGAAATATCCTAATGGCTGAGGACGCTGCCGACAGGGAAAGTCGAAAGGCTTTCCCAACTTTATGTAGCATAACCATACTTTACACAGGTAATAATTACCGCTTTCGCCTGAAAAAACCTCGCCGGATAAATCCTCTCTAATAGTTATATCATTGACCTAATTGGAGTTTGACGACTGGATGGGGAACGAACGCCTATGGCATGTTGATTGCTAAAGGTAGTGTGGGGCAACGAGATACCAGGTGGGTAAAACCACTGACGGTGTCAAGTGGTTACTGAGGTGAGGAAGGTAGCCACAAATATGAAGCGCTGCAGATCTCCCACGACTGCGGCGCTTTTTGTTCTCCAAGCCCCGAGGCAACATCAAATGCAACAATTGCCGTCGCCAACCGGCTGAAAACCGCGACCCGCCGAAAATTAGCCAGGACTGATAAAATGCTATCAAGTAACTTTTAGACTTGAACGATTTCGCGGAATGAGTAGTATTTACAGTGTTGCTGTGGAGACTGGGTCTGGCCGGTCCCACAATTAGGCAAAAAATCAAGGTAACAGGTCAATCCAGGTAGTCATGCTCTGAAATCTCAGGGCAGGCAAAACAATGTTCAGAGAGCATACCAAAGTTTTATTTAAAGGCAGTATGGTCAGCTCCCAATCCGAGTCATACCCTCATGATCATCATCCCAGCCATTGATCTGCGCGGTGGTCGATGTGTCAGGCTCATTCAAGGCCAGGCCTCCGCCGAAACTGTCTACTCCGAGAACCCAGTCGTAGTGGCCAAGCGCTGGTATGACGAAGGAGCGGAGATGCTCCATATCGTCAACCTCGATGCCGCGCTCAATAAAGCTGATGCGGACAATCTTAAGGCGCTTGAACGTATCCTCTATGAAGTCAACATCCCCGTCCAGTTCGGCGGGGGGGTGCGTTCGCTGGAAGATGTGCGCCGTCTGGACGAATTGGGCGCCACCCGCATCGTGATTGGCACGACGGCTATTGAAAACCCTGCGCTTCTCTCGCATATTATCGACGAGTTCGGTTCAACCGTGGTCGTCGGGATCGATGCTCGTGACGGCAAAGTGGCGTTGCGGGGATGGGAGAAGTTGTCCAACGTCGATGCTGTGGACTTCGCACAAACCGTGGCCGAGATGGGCGTCGAACGCATCGTCTATACCGACATCGTGCGTGACGGAACGCTCACCGGCCTGAACATCGAAGCCACCCGAGAGATCGCCGAAGCGAGCGGCCTGAAAGTCACCGCTTCGGGAGGCGTGGCCTCGCTCGAAGAGATCTATGCGCTGAAAGAGCTCGAAGCAGCCGGAGTCGATAGCGTTATTATCGGCAAGGCGTTATACGAAGGCATTTTCACGCTCGAGGAAGCTCTGGATGCAGCGGAAGATTGAGCTTCCCCCCTGCTTGATCCCCGTTCTTTCCCGAACCTGTCGCCGCGCTGGCGGCAGCAACGCTCAAGCGAGCTCGCGAAATCGTCGAGTTATGACCTGATCATTCGCGCCTCAGGTGTTCCTTCGTTCAGCTCATCGTCCACCAAGTTATCGTTAGTGCCGCGCGCGAGCCCCTGGTCCGCATCCGAAGGGACGCGGCGGGCGGGACGCGGCGGGTCTGGCTGGGTGGACTAGGTGTCTTTTGATTTGAACGATTACGACCGGCGCCGCCCGATGGGTGCGCCGCTTGAACTGCAAGTCGGATTCGTGGTATTTGATCTGCCTTTTGCAACTGTCGGCAAGATGTTTTATGTTGATAGCTCTGATCTGTACCGGCAACCAAACGCATCTGGAATGAGTTATGTCTAAGTCACTTGTCATTGTCGAATCGCCGTCGAAGGCGAAGACCATCAATAAATACCTGGGCAAAGGATACACGGTTTTAGCGTCGGTCGGCCATATCAAGGATTTGCCGAAGAAGGGGCTGGGGGTTGATATCGATAACGATTTCGAACCGACCTATGAAGTGATGCCCGGTAAAGAGAATGTCGTCAAGGAGATTAAGAAAGCGGCTAAGGAAGCGGAAACGATCTATGTCGCGACCGACCCTGATCGTGAAGGCGAAGCGATCGGCAAACATATTGCCGAAGAGATCACCAGCGGACGCGGACAATCGAAGAAACAGGTCTTCCGCGTCATGTTTAATGAAATCACCAAGAGCGCGGTCCAGGAAGCTTTCCAAAATCCCAGCACATTCAATGAGAATCTGGTCGACGCCCAGCAGGCGCGGCGCGTCCTCGACCGTCTGGTCGGATACAAAGTCAGCCCGCTGCTCTGGGACAAGGTCCGGCGCGGTCTCTCGGCCGGCCGGGTGCAGACCGTCGCGGTCCGCCTGGTCGTAGAGCGCGAGCGTGAGATTCTGGCCTTCGTCAAGACCGAATACTGGTCGATCATCGCCAATCTCTCGGCGAAACTGCCTCCGGCCTTCGATGCCCGGCTCTACAAGATCTCCGCCCAGACCGTCAAAACTTCCGGCTTCGACGACGGAGTCCGGAAGAACGAATTTCATATCAAGGACGAAGAGACGGCGAAGAGCATCCTCGGCGAACTGGAAGGCTCCAGCTACATCGTCTCCGAAGTGACGACCCGGGAGAAGAAGCGCAATCCGGTGCCGCCGTTCATCACCTCTAAGCTCCAACAGGAGGCCTCGCGCAAACTGCGGTTCACCGCCAAGAAGACCATGCAGACGGCGCAGCGGCTGTACGAGGGCAAAGAATTGGGCACGGAGGGCGCGGTCGGTCTGATCACCTATATGCGAACCGATTCGACGCGAATCGCCGAGAGCGCCCTGGTCGAGGTGCGCGATTTCATCGTCAAACAGTACGGCGAAAAGTATCTGCCGGCCAAGGCCGTCCACTACCGCTCCAAGAAGGACGCCCAGGATGCGCACGAGGCCATTCGCCCGACCTCGGTCGAACGGACGCCCGACATGGTGGCGCCCTATCTGGAGAAGGACGAATTCGCGCTCTATCGCCTGATCTGGCAGCGTTTCGTCGCGTCACAGATGATGCCGGCGATCTTCGATCAGACCACCATCGACATCGCCGCCAGCGAAAAATATCTGTTTCGCGCCACCGGATCGGTCATCAAATTCGACGGGTTCCTGGCCGTCTACGAAGAGGGCAAGGACGAAAAGGACGAAGAGGATGAAGAGCGCGCGGCCAAACTGCCCAAAGTCGAAAAGGGCGAACAGTTGAACCTCAACTCGGTGAAACCCAATCAGCACTTCACCGATCCGCCGCCGCGCTACACTGAAGCCACGCTGGTCAAGGCCATGGAAGAGAAAGGGATCGGCCGCCCCTCGACCTATGCCTCGATTATGAGCGTCATCCAGGAACGCGAATATGTCGAACGGACCGAGGGCAAGTTCCATCCGACCGAACTCGGGACCATCGTCAACGACCTGCTGGTCGAAAGTTTCGCCGATCTCTTCAACGTCGAATATACGGCACGCATGGAAGAGGAGCTGGATCATATCGAAGAGGGCAAGCTCAAATGGACGGTGGCGCTGAGAGGGTTCTACGACAAATTCACCGTCGATCTGAAGACCGCGCAGGAACACATGCGGGACGTCAAGCGTCAGGAGATCGTGACCGATGAGGTCTGCGAGAAGTGCGGTTCGAAGATGGTGATCAAGTTCGGGCGGTTCGGCCAGTTCCTGGCCTGCACCAACTATCCGGAGTGTAAGAACACCCGCGATCTGGCGAAGCCCGCGACCATCACCAACGGCGAGGTCGAGGCCGAGGCCACGGAAAATCCCTATGCCGCCGAGACCTGCGAGAAGTGCAGTCGGCCGATGACTCTCAAACGCGGGCGGTTCGGCCAGTTCCTGGCCTGCACCGGGTATCCGGAATGTAAGAACACCCGCAAGATCACCAAGACCGGAGTCGCCGCGGCGCCGGTGATGCTCGACGAACTATGCCCCGTCTGCAACTCGCAACTGGCGGTCAGACAGGGCCCTTACGGCGAGTTCACCGCCTGTTCACGGTACCCGGACTGCAAATACATCAAACGCGAAACCACCGGGGTCGCGTGCCCTCGCACGGGTTGCAAGGGCGAATTGATCGTCAAAAAGTCGCGCCGCGGCAAGGTCTTCTATGGCTGCTCGGAGTATCCGAATTGCGATGTGGTCTTTTGGGATAAACCGATCACTGAAGCCTGCCCCCAATGCAACCGGCCGTTCCTGCTCGAGAAGTACAATGCGAAGAAGGACGAGACTTTGCGCTACTGCTCCGATGAGGGCTGCGGATACAAGAGCGGCGATGGCCAGGTCGCGCCGGCCAAGAAGGGGACCGGCGCCAAAGGGACCGGCGGCAAACGGAAGGTCAAGACCGCTGAATCCTGAGATCTCGACCGTGAGGAGAAGCAAGATCCCGATGACTGGAACGTCTCCGAAACCGAGTCTGCCAAGTCTGCGGAACCTGATGGCGGTGCTGGGGTGTTGTCTGTGGCTGGCGCTCTCCGGCCCGGCCGTGGGCGCGCAGAGCAAGAATCCGCCGAAGGACGCCCGCAGCGCGGTCCAGACCTTCTTCTCACTGCTCAAATCTCAACAATACTCTTCGCTCTACAGCTTTCTTCCGAGCCAGCTTCAGCAGCAGATCACGCCGGAGCAACTCTCCCAGAGTCTCAAGCGCCTCTCCACGCAGATCGTCATCGACCGCCTGGAGATCGGCCGCGTCCAGGAGAAGGGCGAGTTCGCCGTGGTCGACACGATCATCTACGGCCAGCTCAAAAAGAACCCGAATCGCAACGGCGAAGTGATCGAGATCAAGGAAGGGCGGATCTCGGTCCAGCAGTATCTCTACCGGGAAGGCGATCAATGGAAGATCGCGACGGCCGACAACCGTTCGCGAGCCTACTTTCTCAGGCGCCACCCCGACTTCAGCAAACAATTCCAGCTCTCATTGCCGAGATTCGAGGCCAAACAAGACGGCCGCTGGCGCCCCCTGCAGGAAGTTCTCAAACAATAATCCCCTACCTCATCTTCCCGACCGTCTGCTGCCACGCCAGCGAGCGTCTCAGCACGTTGAGCCGCGATCGCTCTCGTTCCGTGGTCAGCACATCCAGTTGATCGACGATGGCCGAGAGCAACTGGAAGGCGAACGGTCCGGCATGCGTCGTAATGTGCGAGAAGTAATGAAACTGCAACGCCCCGCTCTCGTCGTGGTGAAAGGCGCGGACTTCGTCGGAGGCCATGGTCTCGACATCGGAATTGATCGGTAAGACCTCTCGCGGCACGCCCTGCTGGCGGCCGCCGTCGCTTCGCCAACCGAGCAGCAGAATGCCGATCAGCACGCCCTGCTCGTTCAGATAGTCGGGACTGAAGACCGCATTGATCTCCGGCGGCGTCGAAAGACGCGG
Organism: Blastocatellia bacterium; assembly: GCA_035280505.1. Taxonomy (GTDB): domain Bacteria; phylum Acidobacteriota; class Blastocatellia; order RBC074; family RBC074; genus JAKEHZ01. Next base: position 21,182 of record DATEFT010000048.1, read on the forward strand.
GCCGTAATTTCCGTATTCAGGGTTGATCAACTGCGAATTGTAGATGACGCCGATCGCCTCTCCGCGTTTCTGACCCTCCCGGTCTTTGGCCGGGATCTTGACGAACTGACCGAAATGATAATCGGCGGTCGACGGCGGCCGGGAGATCTCCAGCGAATCGAGCACCCGCGCCGCGTAATCGACATGTGAATTTGATTTGATGATCTTGGCTATCCGCATTACACCTTCGTCCGTTCGATCACTTCCACCGGATTCCGGTCTTCGCTCACCCATCTCGCCTCAAAGGCCATGATCCCATGGATCACCCGGTCGGTCGTGACATCGAATTGATACATCTGATTATGAATATCCGCGGGATCCCGCCAATCCGGTTCGCCGCTCTCGGTATACGCTTTGAGGGAGAGAAAATAGACGTTGTATGGCAGTTCGAGTTTGGGGATCTGCAGTTCGACGGTGCCCGCCCCGCGCTGAATCGGCAAGGCCGCCCGGTGAGTATCGTGATTGTTGATGGTCCCGATGAAGACCCCGTCGAAACGGTGGATATCGACCGCAAAGACCGGCCGGGCATAATCTCGATCCGATTCGAAGTGCAGCTTGATCGTCACCGCCTCGCCGGATTTGAAGACCCAGACCGCCTCCTGGCGGGAATTGACCATCTCGACGCCGGTAAACCGGATCCGGCCGTTGCCCCACCGAGAACCGGTCAATTGCAGCTCGCGCAAGATCTCGGCATGCTCGGAGGATCGGATTCCTCCGTTCCGCGCCACGTCGCGCAACCAATCATCTTCCAGCTTGGCGCAAAAAGCCTGGTAGGCGGTCACGACCTCGCGGGCGTCGCCATACATCGCCGTCCGGCCCCCCTCGATCCACAGCGCGCGTGTGCAAAAACGCTGGACGAGTTGGGGATCGTGCGAGACGAAGAGCACGGTCTTCCCGGCCTTGCGAAAATACTCCATCCGATCGAGCGATTTACGCTGGAAATAGACGTCGCCGACCGAGAGGGCCTCGTCGATGATCAGCACGTCCGGATCTACGTGGATCGCGGAGGCGAAGGCCAGTCGCATCATCATTCCGGTCGAGTAGGTCTTGACCGGTTGATCAACGAAGGCCTCGAGTTCGGCGAATTGCACGATCACATCCAACCGGCGTTTCATCTCCTCTTCGCTGAACCCCAGAATCTGGCCGCTCAAGAGAATGTTCTCGCGCCCGGTATACTCCGGATTGAAACCGCTCCCCAATTCGAGCAGCGCGGTCACCCGACCATCGACCCGGACCTCGCCCCTGGTCGGCAACACAATCCCCGAAATAATCTGCAAGAGGGTCGTCTTCCCGGCCCCGTTACGACCGATCACCCCCACGGCTTCGCCGGTCGCCACTTCCAGATCGATCCCTTCCAACGCCCAAAACTCCCGGTGATATTTCCGACGCCCGCGCAACAGAATCTCCTTCAGCCGTCCGGACGGGTTGTCGTAGATGCGATAGAGTTTTGAGACATTTCGAACTGATATCATAGAAAAAGTCTGGAGAAGTCTGGAGAAGTCTGGGAAATCCGGCAACCCCTACGCCGAGGTGTTTTCAGACTTCTCCAGACTTCTCTAGACTTGATTTTCAATCGTACAGTCCATCGGGGTATCGATCGAACTGCGTGCTCTGCTTACGACCGACGGCGAAGATATTGTCTCCCCGAAGCTCGCGCGGGACGCCGGTCTGATCGAGCCATTGCAGAAAGGGCTCATCGGTTCGGCACCACAAATCTTTGGTATAGAGCCGGATCACATTGAATCCGGCGCAATTGAGCGCGGCTCGAATCTCGCCCGGCGCATATTCGCGTGAATGGCGATAGCCGGGGCTCTTCGGATTATATTCGCCGTAAACATAGGGGCTGTTACCCGACAGAGCCTTGCCCAGACTGAAAGCGCTGCTGATGTTCGGCGTCGTCAGAATCAAGAGCCCGCCCCATTTCAGCACCCGGTTCAGTTCAATCAGCATATGCATCGGATCCGTCGTCAGATGCTCGATCAACTCGCAACAGAGCGCGGCATCGAAATGATCGTCCGGGAACGGGAACCGGTCGCGCTCGACATCCAGATTGATCATCCGAAAACTCTGCTCTTCTCCCGACGAGGAATGACGAATGCTGATCATCTTCTCACGCGGCTCGCCCGCCCACCAGTTGGTGGTCACGATTTCACCGTAATGGCCGTAACGTTTGATCAGCGGCGTCATCTGCAGATAGCTGCTCAACTCCAGCAAGCGCTGATCTTTCTGGCCCGGCGGCGTCAGTTCCACGGTCTCCAGGATTCGATGATGATGTTTGTGCAGATATCCGGTCGCATTCGGATCCTGGGCGAAGAATCCGGAGACGTAATCGAACGCCTCGGCGCGGTCGAGTTCGATGCCCGGCACGTCCTTGAAGACCAGCTCGCGATCGCTCAGGGGAGATCGGCGGCGACGCCCGGATTTACGGCGTTCGGCGATGATCGATTCCATGAAGGTGAGATATCGCGCGGCGGAACGGCTGATCTCGCAGTGATTGCGCGCCCAGGCCGCGGCGCGTTGCCCCATGGTCTCCCGCAGGGTCGGGCGATAGGCCAGCGAGCGTAGATGCCCATACAGGTTCTTCTCTTCGTCAGGTCCGAGCTGAACTTTCAGACAGACGTCGTCGGGCAGATCGGCGAACTGGCCGAAGTCGGTGACGATCACCGGCTTGCCGCCGCCCAGGGCCCGAATCAGCGTCCCCGAGGTCTCGCCGGCCGTGGGGAACCGAAGATTGACGACCACGTCGACGGCTTTAAGATAGCGGAAGAAATCCCGTTCGTTCGTGTAACCGGTGATTCGAACGCGCTCCTCCAACCCCATCGATCGAACCAGCGGCGCAATGCTCCATTTCCAATGATCCTCGCCGACGATCAGGTAGAAGGCATTCGGCATGAGCGGCAAGAGCCGTTTGAAGGCCGCCAGGACGACCGGGATCCGCTTGGACTGGGTGACGAACCCGTGCGACGCAATCAGAAACCCATCCTCGGGCACTCCCAGCGAACGGCGACACTCGATCTTGTCCATCTGATCCAGTTCGTAAGCCTTGGGCGAGAGATGGTGCGGGACGATCTCGATCGGGACCTCGGCCGGCAGCTCGTCGATCTGGGAGGCCGCATATTCGTTGTGAACGATCACCCCCAGGCTGCCCGAGACCAATCGTTGATTGAGCGGCAAGACGAACTGTTGATACTCGCTGCCGACACCGGTCGCGCGCATCTCC
>DATEFT010000049.1:0-9490 GCA_035280505.1 Blastocatellia bacterium
TGAGATGCACTTCGAGATGCACTTCAGACCCTTGAGATCCATATCTCCCTCAAGATTGGTTAAGTAAAAGCCGGGACACAGAAATGGCCTGGGATGAGTTAACTCTATTTAGAAGTCGCATCATAGCATGCCATCGGCAGCCGGTTCTACCGGAACGATCGAGGAGATCGTCGATCCTTGACACCGCCGAGGCAAAAGATGATAAATGCGGATGACTGATGTACTTTGGCAGGTAGAGGTCTTGAAGTTCTGAGGCTTAACCGCGAAAAAAGAACTTACTCTCCAGAGTACGAAGTTGTGCCTGCTCCTTTTCACACAATAAAAAAAGCGCTCTACATTCACATACGTTAATCCAGGACCGGTCGGGATTGGCAGGGGAAGGATGTCCGCTCAACAGATGAATAGGAGGAGTCCCAATGGCACCATTCAAATGGCAGATAACGTTCGCGACCGTGATCGGGTTGGTGATTCTGAGTCTGACGACCACCTACTCGTTCGTGCTACAACCACAGTCACCTGAACCGGCGGCCGAGCGCTATCTGTTCCGGCCGGCCAAGATCGTAGCCGGGGGCTACATTCCGGGCCTGATCGCGCATCCGACCGAGCCCGGCCTGATCTATGCGCGCACCGATATCGGCAGCGTCTATCAATGGGACCGATACAGCGATCGCTGGGTTCCGCTGACGGATTTCAATGCGCCCGACAACTACAATCTCAACGGCCCGGAGAGCATCGCGCTGGATCCGAACGATCCCGACCGGCTCTATATCGCGGCGGGCATGTACACCTCGGGCCCCTTCGCCTTTCTGGTCTCGACCGACCGCGGGGCCACTTTCAGCGTCTATCCGGCGCCCTTCGCCATGGCCGCCAACAACGACGGGCGAGCCGCCGGCGAACGGCTCGCGGTCAATCCGTTCCGGCCCAACCAACTGCTGATGGGCACCCGCAGCAGCGGGCTCTGGGTGAGCGAGGACCATGCGCAGACCTGGAACCGCGTGGCGACCTTCCCCGTCCAGTCGTCCACCGATGGTTTCGGCGTCCAGTGGGTGGTCTTCGATCCGAAGAAGGCGGGGACCGTCTATGCCGGTTCGTACACCAACGCGATGGTCTACGCGAGCGCCGATCATGGCGCGACCTGGGCGCCGCTCCCGGGTCAGCCGATCGCCTGGCCGTTCAACGTGGCCAGCGGAACCAGGCCGCCGGCGCCGGGGCGCGCCGTGGTCAACCCGGATGGGGCGCTCTACGTGACCTTCTCCGACCTGCCGGGCCCGAACAACATGAACTACGGGCTCGTCGAAAAGTACGATCCGAACACCGGGACCTGGACCAATATCACGCCGCCCTTCGACGGAATCTTCCAGACCGGGCCGCGCGGCGGATTCTGCGGCATCACACAAGACCCGGCTCGGCCCGGGACGGTGGCGGTCAGCACCTTCGCCCGCTGGTATCCGGTGGACACCATCTACCTGACCCGCGACGGCGGCCGGACGTGGACCGACCTCGGCAGCATCAGTTCCAGCGTCGGGCTCAACGGCCCGCCCTACGGCAACTACTATTTCAATTTCGAGGTCGTCAGCTCCATCGCGCCCTGGCTGACCTTCGGCAACAGCAACTATCCCAATTCGCCGAATCCGAGCGCCAAGTTCGGATGGTGGATGTCCGCGATTCTCATCGACCCGACCGCGCCCGACCACGTCATGTTCGCCACCGGAGCGACCATCTATGCGACCGACCACGTCTCGGCGGCCGACGCCGGGATGGCTCCCGGGTGGTATGTGCAGGCGGAGGGGATCGAAGAGACCGCCGTCCTCGATCTGATCAGCCCGACCCGCGGCGCCCATCTCCTGAGCGGAGTCGGCGATATCGGCGGCTTCCGGCATGACGACTTCAGCGTGGCTTCGCAGATGTACACGAATCCGACCGCGACCACGCTCCGCAGCCTCGACTGGGCGGGACGGAATCCGGACTTCATCGTCCGGACCCAGACCCCGCAGACGGCCTCGACCAGCCCCTGCCACTACGGCGCCTATTCGACCGACGGCGGCGCGAACTGGGCTCCGTTCCCGGCCTGCGCCACCGGCGGCACCACCGGCAACGTCGGGACCATCGCCGTCGACGCCGGCGGCGGCATGCTCATGTGGACGCCCGCCAGCGGCGCGGCCAACCGTCCGCAATTCTCGACCGACAACGGCGCCACCTGGACGGCGAGCACCGGGCTGCCCGCTCGCGTCAACGCTCGCGCGGACAAGGTCACGCCCGGGCTCTTCTATGCCTTCTACAGCAACTCCGGCCCGGCCGGAGGCTTCTACCGCAGCAGCGTCGACCCCGTCACCGGCGCGGTCGATTTCGCCAGGGTCAGCACGACCACGCTGCCGACGACCGGCGGCTGCAACGGCTCCGGTTGCGGCGTCATCGCCGCCAACTGGGCGAAGTCCGGCGACCTCTGGCTGCCGCTCGGCAGCAATGGACTCTACCATTCCACCGACGGCGGCGTGACCTGGTCGAGACTCGACAACGTCTCGTGGGCCAATTCGGTGGCGGTCGGAGCCACCGTCCCCCGCACCGGAACGCAATCGGTCTTCCTCTACGGCACCGCGTCGCCGCTGGGGGTCAAGGCCATCTATCGCTCCGACAACAATGGGGCCTCCTGGATTCGCGTCAACGACGATCAGCACCAGTATGCCGGTCCGACGCTCATTCAGGCCGACCCCAGGGTCTACGGGCGCGTCTACCTCGGCATGAACGGCCGCGGCATCATCATCGGCGATCCGGTCGCCGCCGTGGTCAGGTGAAGGCCGGCGACGCCTGAATCATCGACATCCCGAGATCCGGTCTGCAGCCGGGTCCCGTTCGGATCAGAACCGCAAGCGAGCGGAGCCGTCACCGGAGACTCTTCGCGAAGGCTCCGCTCGCGACCGCGCGCGGTCTTGACGAAAGGAAAAATGACCAATCCTCCGGACGAAAAGCTTGAGATCCATTTCACCGGTCTCATCACCCGGGAGATCTTTATGCGGGCGCAGAAGCTGCATGCCGGCCGGCGCTGGATCTTATTTATCTATCCGATCGTGATGCTGCCGCTCATCTTTCTGACCGGCGAGAGCCTGGGCACTCCGATCAGGATCATCCTGATCACGCTGGCCGTCCTCTTCGTTCCGTTGACGAGGTTCGCGCAGCGTCTCGCCCTGCTCCGGGTCTTCAAAAAGTCTCCGTACCTGACGATCTCCTTTAAGGGCGTCATCAACGACGAGAGGTTCTATCTGGAGAGCGACCTCGGACACATCGACCTGCCCTGGTCGTCATTCATCAAATATAAGCAGACCGACGACACCGTCCTCTTGTATCAGGGCCCCACCATCTTTCAGGTGCTGGCCCGGGAGTTCTTCGCCGATCAGGAGGAGTGGGAGCGGGCCCGAACGCTGTCGATCACCCGGGCCCAGAGCAACCGGACCCGATAACGGTTCGGCCGAAAAAAAGGGAGTTCGTCCCCTGATCGATCATCAGCCCGTGCAGGACCGAACCCCCTTGAGTTTGCAGATATGTCGTTCATGACTCTGATACGCCACCGAAAAGACCGTTGACCGGACGCACCTCCCACTTCCAGTTAACAAGCGCGCCGATCAACGGCTTTTTCAGCATCGCATCTATAGAAAACGGCGCACCAAGGCCAAAATTCCACTAATGAAAAAATATTTTTGAAAGCTTAGTCCCGGGGCCGCCGATCACGTAAAATCGATCTGATCTTATTCAGCATTTCCCATAGTATTTTGGAAAGTAACTTTCTTGAAGTTTTGAGAATCAAACCGGAGAGAAACCAGGAGAGGTCTTCATGCTGACGAAACGAAAGCTCGGAGGACAGGGATTGGAGGTCTCGGCGCTCGGGCTGGGTTGTTTGGGGATGAGTCAATCCTATGGAGTTTCGGACGACCAGGAGTCGATCGCCACCATTCATCGGGCCATCGATCTCGGCGTCACCTTCTTCGACACGGCCGAAGTCTATGGACCCTACCACAACGAAGAGCTGCTGGGACGCGCCATCAAAGGCCGGCGGGACGGGCTCGTGATCGCCACGAAGTTCGGCTGGCGCATCGAGGGCGGAGCGTCGGTCGGATTGGACAGCCGGCCGGAGCATGTGCGAGAGGTGACGGAAGCCTCGCTGCGCCGGCTCGGCATCGATCGAATCGATCTGCTCTACCAGCACCGCGTCGATCCGGCGGTGCCGATCGAGGAGACGGTCGGGGCCATGTCCGAGCTGGTCCAAGAGGGGAAGGTGCGATGCCTGGGGCTCTCGGAGGCGGGCGAGGCCACCCTGCGCCGGGCGCATGCGACGCATCCGATCACCGCGCTGCAAAGCGAGTACTCGCTCTGGGAACGCAACCTGGAGCTGGAGATCCTGCCCGTCCTGCGTGAACTGGGCATCGGGCTGGTGCCGTTCAGCCCGCTCGGCCGCGGATTCCTGACCGGAACCGCGAAACGGGCGGAGGAGTTGCCGGCGAACGATTTTCGGCGCGGAGTTCCGAAGTTCTGCGGCGACAACTTCGACGCCAACATGCGCGCGGCCTCGATCGTCTTCGAACTGGCCGCGCAGCGAGGAGCGACGCCCGCGCAGGTCGCGCTGGCCTGGCTGCTGCACAAGGGCGACGATCTGGCGCCGATTCCGGGCACCAAGCGGCGGAGCTACCTCGAAGAGAATCTGGGAGCCGCGACCCTGGCGCTGAGCCCCGCCGAGATGGAACAACTCGACGCGGCGCTGCCGGCGGAGAACGTCTCCGGCTCTCGTTACAACGAATGGCACCAGTCGTTCGTCGATCGCTGAACGGCTGAGGCCTTGGTTATTCAACCGCGAAAGACGTGAAAGACGCGAAATTATTAGCCTTTCGCGTCTTTCATGGTTTGTGTAAGTTTGTTGACGATGAGGCTTTTTTTCAAGCACCTAACTTTTGTTAGGCGACAACCCACTCGATCCTTGTTACCTTGTTACCATCAGAGAACTGAGGACCGCAATCCGGGATCTCCGGAGTAACGTCTGCCTGAGACAGTCAGATTCGGCGGACAATTGATGAGACGCCGCCGGCCGCCTTCAATCAACGCGGTGAAAGGCGGAGAGATTATGAATTAAACATTAGTTATTGCTCCGAGATGACCGCCGCGTCTTCTAAGCACGAGGACCAACTCTATGATGCGTAACTTGATTCTACTCTCTATGATGGTCTTCTCAATCTTCGCGTATCTGCCCTTCGCCTTCCATCACACGATTCGAGTCGACGGCGGGTTCATCACCGGCGCCACCGCCGAGGGAGTCCGGAGCTTCAAGGGGATTCCTTACGCGGCTCCGCCGGTGGGAGCGCGGCGATGGAAGCCGCCGCAACCGGTGATTCCGTGGGAAGGCGTTCGTCAATCCACCGAGTTCGGACCGCAGTGCCCGCAGGCACCGTATCCGCCGGGATCGATCTACGTCATGCCGCCTCAACCGCAGAGCGAGGACTGCCTCTGCCTCAACGTCTGGACGGCGGCCAAACCGGGCTCCAGGCTGCCGGTCATGGTCTGGATTCATGGCGGCGCGCTGACTCGCGGCGCCAGTTCGCTGGTCGCCTACGATGGAACGGCGCTGGCCAAACGGGGCGTCGTGCTGGTGACGGTCAACTATCGGCTGGGTCCGCTGGGGTATCTCGCGCATCCGGAATTGACCGCCGAATCGCCGCATCATTCATCGGGCAATTACGGGGCGCTGGACCAGATTGCGGCCTTGAAATGGGTCCGGAGAAACATCGCGGCCTTCGGCGGCGATCCCGACCGCGTCACCATCTTCGGCGAATCGGCGGGCGCCTGGAGCGTGAACCTGCTGGTCGCCTCGCCGCTGGCCCGGGGACTCTTTCATCGCGCCATCGCCGAGAGCGGCGGCATCTTCAATCCCGCGCTCGAGCTGAAGAGAGCGCGCAACGGGCTGCCGTCGGCCGAGGCCGTCGGCGAGGCGTTCGCCACCGCGGCCGGCGCCGGTTCGATCGAGGAGTTACGAGCGCTGCCGGCCGAGAGGATCGTCGAACTCTTCTTCACGGATCCGGAAGGCGGCAAGTTCCGAACCGAAGCGAATGTGGACGGCTGGGTGCTGCCCGACCAGGTTCGGCAGATCTTCGAGCAGGGCCAGCAGAACGACGTGCCGGTGCTGCTCGGCTCGAACGCCAACGAGATGACGACGCTCGTTCCGCCCCAGGCGATCCCGAGGACGCTGGAGGAGTACCGCCAGCGCATCCAAAGGCAATACGGCGAGTTCAGCGACGAGTTCGAGACCGTCTATCCGTTCCAGAGCACGGAAGAGATCGCGGACTCCTACCTGGGCAGCCTGCGCGATCAGACCTTCACGCTGCAGATGCGCACCTGGGCCCGCCTGACCGCCACCGGTCACTCGCGAGCCTATCTCTATTTCTTCAGTCACGTCCCGCCGTTTGCGAGAGTCAATCGACTCGGAGCCTATCACGCGGCGGAGATCATCTACGTCTTCGACAACCTCTATCTGGTGGACCGGGAGTTCGAGGCGACCGATTACAACCTGGCCGATCTCATGGCCAGCTACTGGGTGAACTTTGCGACGACCGGCAACCCCAATGATCGAGGGCTGCCGAAATGGCGTTCGTATAACCGGTTCACGGAGCCGTATCTGGAGTTGGGCGAGACCGTCGAGCAGGGCCGGCATCTGCTCAAACCGCAACTCGACTTCCAGGAGAAGGCCCAACGTCCGCGCTGAACCCTGAAGATCGAATCGATTTTTCTCGACCGCAAAAAACGTGAAACACGCGAAATCGATCACCTTTCGCCTGTTTCGCGTTTTCGCGGTTTAAAAACCCCTCGCCGAACTTACTCCCAGCCGCAATCCAGCGTATGATAGGTGCGATCAAAATCATTCATGAAGCATTACGCGAGGATGGGCCCTACCGCCCGTCCGGCTCAACTACCACCAAAATCAGATGGAGGAGTCGTCATGCTGTCGAAAACACCAGCGACCATACGATACGCACGAATCTCATGCTTGTGGTTGATGGCCCTCGGGATGTTTCTCGCCGGGACGGCCAGCGCCGCCACCGTCAGCGTGCTGAACGGGACGCAGTTCACCACCACGGCGGGAGCCACGATCCAGGCTCATGGCGGAGGAGTGATCAAGGTCGGCTCGTACTACTACTGGTTCGGGGAGAACCGGAATCCCGACTCGACGTTCCTGGCCGTGTCGTGTTACCGCTCGACCGACCTCAAGAACTGGGAGTTTCGCAACAACGTCCTGACCGCGTCCTCGTCGGCGGAGCTCAATCCCGCCAACATCGAGCGCCCCAAAGTCGTCTATAACGCCAGCACCGGCCGTTATGTGATGTGGATGCACTGGGAGAACGGCGTCAACTACGGCGAGGCGCGGGCCGCGGTCGCCAGTTCCGCCACCGTCGACGGAAACTACACCTATCACGGCAGCTTTCGCCCGTATGCCAACTCGGGAATCGTGGATCACGGAAAACCCGGCTACATGTCGCGCGACTGCACGTTGTTCGTGGATACGGACGGAGCGGGCTACTTCATCTCGGCCTCCAACGAAAATGCGGATCTGCACGTCTATCGGTTGACCGGCGATTATCTGAACATCGAGACCCTGGTGGTCAAGCTCTGGGTCGGCCAGAAACGCGAAGCGCCGGCGATGTTCAAACGGAACGGTTTCTATTTTCTCGTCACCTCCGGGGCCACCGGCTGGAGCCCCAATCAGCAGAAGTACGCGACCTCGACCGGCATCGCTTCGGGCTGGTCGGCCCTGACCAACTTCGGCGACGGCGTCTGCTTCTATTCGCAGACGGCTTACGTGCTGCCGGTCCAGGGCAGTTCGACGACCTCGTTCCTCTACCTCGGCGACCGTTGGGCCGGAGCCTGGGGCGGCCGCGTCAACGACTCGACCTACGTCTGGTTGCCGTTGAGCTTTCCCTCGAATACCTCGTTGAGCATGTCCTGGCTCAACACCGTCACCATCGATGCGGCGACGGGCGCGCTCGGCGGAACCAACTACGTCTTCAAGCTGAGGAACGTCAACAGCAACCTGGTCGCCGACGTGCCGGGCGGTTCGACGGCCGACGGCGCGCGGATCATGCAGTACGCGGACAACGGCGGCAACAATCAGAAGTGGCGGCTGCAATACGACGGAGCCGGTTATTTCCGCCTGCTCAACGTCAACAGCAACAAAGTGATGGATGTGGTCTCGGGTTCGACGGCCGACGGAGCCGGCATCATTCAATACGCCGACAACGGCGGCAACAATCAGAAATGGCTCTTGATCGACAGAGGGAGCGGACGCTATGAGATCAGAAGCAAGCTCAGCGGGAAATCGCTCGACGTCGAGAGCGCCTCGCTCAACAGCGGCGCGCTCCTGATCCAGATGACGGCGGGCGGCGGCAACAGCCAGAGGTGGACCCTGGTCCCGACCACCTGAGACGTGAAAAACGCGAAAGAGCGAGGGATCCTCGCTCTTTCGCATCTTTATTGACCAATCAGTCAAGCTCAATGATTCGTGTGGCTCCGCATCGGCGGGGCGAAGAATCGATCGGCGGGACCTTCCGGAATGAATCCGACCTGATGCAGATCGAGTCCTCGCTCGATGTCATTGAGAAAGATGATGATTGCCTCCCAGCTCGGATCGTACTCCCGCAAAGCCCGGAGGAGGTCGTCACCGACCGTCTCTTCGGGTTCGAACCGGATCTCCTTCAGACACTGAAAGACGTCCGCCTGCGGCATATAGACCCAGTCTTGCGCCGCCCAGTTGGGCCACTTGATGAAGATCACTCCGCGCCCGCATTCCGCAAACGCGGATTCAGCGAAAGACCCGAGCGGCGTCGAGTGCTGCTCGATAAATTCTCGCTGTTGCTCTCGTTTGTTGCTGAAAAGTTCGATCACGATTCGTTTGGTCTCCCTGGAGTCGGAGATATTCACTGCACTCTCGGCTTCACTTCTGAATATACCTTACCTCTTCCCATCGCTGCGATCAATCCGTCCGAACCCTTTGGCGCAAACTTAATATTCGGCGAATCGCAACTCGCTCAAAGATGCGCGCCGCGCTTGATGATCTTGATCGATTGCACCATTCACGAACAGTAAAGTGACGATCGAGTGTCTGAAATCATTCAATCGATTTCATTTCTCCGTTCGATGCGCCGAACGCAGTCACACCTGATAGACAATCGTTGACGGCCTGGCCTACGCGTGATGAAGCACGTATACTGCGCCTCGTCCAAATCTTCGAAAGTTTAGAACCATTTAGAATCATCATGATTATCAAGGACCACGAATCAGTTGATCTTCAGACCCCGACGGGTCTCATGCGAACCTACATCTTGCGGCCCGCGGCCGAGGGCAGCTATCCCGGCATCCTCTTGTTCTCCGAGATCTTCCAGGTCACCGGACCGATCCGGAGAGCGGCGGCCATGCTGGCCGGCCATGGTTTTGTGGTGGCGGTTCCGGAGATCTATCACGA
>DATEFT010000050.1:0-2401 GCA_035280505.1 Blastocatellia bacterium
CTCGACCGCGGCGAAGTCCGCCCGCTCGCCGCGGAGCAACCGCGAGCCGGTTGAACCGCAACCCTCTCGACGGACGGCTTCCGCCATGCGCTCCTTGAGCAGCGGATGATGAGCGAGACCCAGATAATCGTTGGAGGAGAGATCGATCCCGGCAGGCGGGCGCAATTGCCGCCGCAATCCGGCGGCTTCAAGTTCTGCGAGGCGAGATCTCACGCGACGTTCGAGCAGATCGGCAAACGACATTCTCGAATTATCGCATAAGGAAGTCTAGAAAAGTCTAGGGAAGTCCGGAGAAGTCCGGAGAAGTCGGAATCGAGATCGATTTTGACTTCTCTGGACTTTTCCAGACTTCCCCAGACTTTTCCAGACTTTTTTTTAGAACCGGTAGCTGATGCTGGCCGTCACCGTTCGCCGCAACCCGTAGAAACAGTCTCCGCGATCCAGGCAGGTCGTGAGGTAGACCTTATCGGTCAGGTTCGTGACGTTGAGCGACATCCGCCAGGTCCGATGATCGTAAGAGAACATCGTATCGTAGAGCCGGTTCGACGGCGTCTTGAACTGATCCAGGCCGTCCCAGGAGGTCCCGGTGTAGCGGATGCCGCCGCCCACGGTCACGCCGCGCGACTCGCCGAGGCTGAAGGTCCGCATCGCCCAGAGCTTGGCCAGGTGCGCCGGAGCACTCGACAACCGCTTGCCGACATAGAGATCGGTCCCCTTCGAAACCCGCGCGTTGATAAAGCTGTACGAGGACTGCAGGTTGATCCGCCAGAAGACGCGGGCATCGGCCTCGACCTCGACGCCACGGGTTCGGACCTCTCCCAACTGCACCCGGTTGAGAATATTCCCCTGATCCGGCGTCAGCCGGTTCCGTTCCCGCATGTCGAAGAGCGCCACGCCGATCAGGCCGTTCCCGCCGCGCGGCTGATACCGGATGCCAACCTCCGTCTGTTTGCCCCGCAACGGTTTGTAGTGATTATTATTGATATCGAGATCGGCCACCGGTTGAAACGACTGCGAGTAGTTGACGTACGGGGAGAGCCCGAGGCTCGAAAGATAGACGACGCCCAGGCGTCCCGTCAGCGCCTGATCCCGCTGCCGGTTCGACTCGTTCCCCTCGGTCTCGGCGTTGGCCCAGTCTTTGCGAAGTCCCGCCGAGACGACCCATCGTTCCCGGAACTTGACCTGGTCTTGAGCATAGAGGCCCAACTGACTCTGCCGATCGACCGGCACCTCACTCAACGCCACCGGGACATAGTTGCCATAGGTCGGAGTATAGAGATCGAGCGCCGGTTGATTTCCGAATCCGATCGAGGACCGCATCTTGGCCCGCTGATAGTCCACGCCCGTCAGCACCACGTGCCGCAACGGGCCGGTCCGCCAACGCGACTCGACCTGCGTGTCGACCACCGGGCTGTCGAGATCCGACTTACTCGCGTAGAGCGACCGATCGATCGATCGCCCGTCCTCATTGAAGGCCGGCCGCGGGTTGAACCGGGTATAGAACTCCTGGATGCTGCCATGGCCATGAATGTAGTTGAAGTTCTGGCGCAGGGTCCACCGGTCGTTGATTCGGTGCTCGAAGAGATAACCGATGGCCGCCTGTTCGGTGTTGTACTCATCGAGCGCCGGTTCACCGATGAAGGTATTGGTCGGAATCGGCCCGAGCGCATACGGCAACAGCGTGCCCACCAGCGGAAAGAATCCGAGCGAGGATCCGCCCTTGTCCTGCTGAAAATTGGTCAGGACCGTCAGCCGCGTGGCCTTTCCGGGTTTCCAGGTGACGGACGGAGCCAGCAGCAGGCGATCGTCCGGAACGTAGTCGACCTGCGTGTTGCTGTCACGCACGAGCGCGACCATGCGATAGAGCCACTTGTCCTCGGAATCGATCGCGCCGGTGAAATCGAAGGCCGCCTGTTTGCGGCCGTAACTGCCGAATTGCAGGTTGACTTCCCGCCGCGGAGTGGCCAGCGGCCGCTTGGAGACCAGGTTGATGACGCCGTTGAAACCACCCTGGCCATAGAGCACGGAGGACGGACCGCGCATGACCTCGATCTGTTCGATCGCGAACGGGTCCGGCCGCACGTTGTTATAGTATTTGAACAGCATCCGCAGCCCGTTGAGGTATTGCCCCCACTCCTCACCGCCGCGGATCACCGCCCAATCGCCCCGGCTGTCCAATCCGTAAGGATCGGAGAAGACTCCCGGCGTGTACCGCAGGGCGTCCTGAATGTAGAGCGGGCTCTGGGCGACCAGCAGATCTCGCGGGATGACCGAGATCGACTGCGGCGTCTCGACCAGCGGCGTCTCGGTCTTGGTGGCGGTCCCGGAGATCTGGTGGATCCGCTCCACGACCTCCACCTGGCCGGTCACGCCGGGAAGGTTGAGCACGATCTGCAGCTCG
>DATEFT010000051.1:0-3984 GCA_035280505.1 Blastocatellia bacterium
GCAGAGAACGGTCGCCCCTAGCCCGATCTTTGTCGAAGCGGAGGCGCTGGTCGAGCGGATGAAAGAGTTTTATCAGGCCGTGTCTCATCGGGCCTACTGCTTCTTTGTGGCGCGCCGTCGGCAGCTTGGCCATGACCTGGAGGATTGGCTCCGCGCCGAGGCCGAAGTAATGCGGCCGGTTCCCACGGAAATAAAGGAAAACGCCGAACAGATCATGGTCCGCGCGGAAGTCCCAGGCTTCAGTGCTGAGAACATCGAGATCAGCGTCGAGCCCACTCAGGTTATTCTCAGTGGAGCATACGAAAGAAAGAACGAAGAGGAGACTGAGAAGAAAGTCTTTTCAGAATTCCGGGGCAACCATTTCTATCGCAAGATCTTCCTGAACGCCGAAGTCGATCCGGCGAAAGCCGCGGCGACCTTGAAAGACGGAATTCTGGAAATCACCTTGATCAAAGCCGAGCGGGTCCAGGCCGTCAATGTGGAGGTAAAAGCGGCTTAACCGGTAAGCAATTGTAATCGCGATCTATCTAACGTCGTTTGCATGGTTGTAAAGCTAAATCGTATGCTTGAACCAGATAGAGGGATGCGGAGAGCCATTCACTCCCCATCCCTCATTAACCATCGATCAATTCCATTTCTACCACCGCTCGATAGTAAAGAATCATCATCGCAGACTGGTCTTGAGATCGTCATTGAGTCTAAACCCGGGCGGCAGAGACGACCGCTGTCGGGCGACCTGAAATCGATCCCCTCATCCTCATGGTATCGTTGTGTCCTCCGCTTTTAGAGCGTAATAGCCAGCCCGGGCCCGCGTTACATAGCTGGTCTTGCCCTGGCCCTGGTTCACGACGACCCGAATCTTGCGCCATTTGCCATCGTTCTTCGGATTATTCGGATAATACCCAAGGCTATATTGGTGGCCGATCTCACCGACAATTTCCCGGATCGCCTCGCGGCACTCTTCGGCACCGGTAGCGAACCGGGCACGCGCTCCGGTGGATTTCGCCAGCTTTTCCAGGTTCGGGCGCGGGTCGCGATCACTCGCTCTCGTCGGATGGTAACTGCGCATCCCTGCTCTAAATATCTCCTGGGATTCGAACACCCCAACCGGATAGATCAGGACGCTCTCTTGCCTGGCGCGAGCGATCAGATCCCGGAACTTGATCCGGCTGTTATTGTCTTTTCCGTCGGTGACGACCACCAGCACCTTTTTCCGGTGCTCGGCCTGCTTGAGATGATCCAACGCAAAGTCAATTGCATCCCAGAGAGCCGTCTTTCCGCCTGCCTGCAGACCCAGAATGGAACTTTGCAGTTGATCTTTATCTGAAACGAAGTTGGCGGCCAGCTCAATGCGATTATTGAAAGTCACGATAAAAGCTTCGTCCTGGGCAGTTCCGTGGTCAATAATATGGAGCGCGGCCTGATAAACTTCCTCCATCAGATCGGTCATGCTGGTGCTGTGATCCAGGACGATTCCCCAACAAACGGAGGTCTCTTCCGGGTTGAAGAAATTGAGCGGCTGTTCGACTCCGTTTTCGTATAATTTAAAATCTTCACGCCTCAAGCCGGTGATCGGCCGCCCTTGGCGATCGGTCACCGTCACGGTCAACGAGACCAGTTCGGTCGATAGTTTAAATGGCGTGGCCTCCTGCGTCGTTTCGTGCTTCCGATCCTGCGCCGACAAAGGCCAACTCAAAAACGAGATCAGGATCAGCAACGATGCCATCACTGACATTAAGATTGTTGATTTCATCATGATTTCACCTCCAGAATAAGAAGCGATGGCAACCGGAACCGCAATCCGGCCAATCATTCCCGGCGTACGATCACGCGACTTCCCTCTACAATCTGGTTCGAAGGATGAACGATTACCCTCTCCCCTTCCTGCAATCCCTTCAAAATTTCCGCTTCGAAAGCGCCGCGATGGCCTATTTCCAGATCGCGCCGCCTGGCCACTCCGTTTTCAACGATGAAGGTGCTCCAGCCCTGGTCGTTCCGAAAGAGCGTGCCGAGCGGTGCCAGGAGGACTTGATCGGCTTCCCAGGTGACGATTCGCGCCTCGATCCGATAGGCGTCGCTGAGAGGAACCTCACGATCGACGAAATCGGCGATCACCTGGACGCGCTGTTCCTCGATGCCGAGGGCGGATACTTTGGTGAAGCCCGACGGCTCAATCAACCTGACGCGGGCCGACAGCGCTGGCTCGCCTCCCCACCCTTCAATCAGTACTGGCATCCCGGGTTTTACCTTCACGGCATCAACCGAAAGCGCATCGATCGCAATTTCGAGCCTGGGAGTGCTCAGTTCAACCAGCGGCATGCCGGCTGTAATTACCCGTTCGCTCTCCTCGATCACGCGCAAGACTCGCCCGGCGATCGGGGCCCGCACGATCGCCACTGCGGAATTTCCGCTCTGCCCCGCCTGCTCGACGGCCAGGAGCGCGGCTTTCACGACCTCTACGTCCGATGCGGCGGCACGTGCCCTGAAGCGCGCGGCTTCGAGCTGCTGACGAGAGAGCTGTTCCGCGTTGCGGATGCGCTCGAAATCCTGGCGGGAAGTGTCACCGGTCTCGATGAGTCTCTCGGCACGGACGAACTCTCGCTGCGCCTGTTCGTAATTCGCGCGGACCTGTTCGACGGCGGCGTCAGCCTCGCGCTTCAACTGTTCGGCGGCGGCGATCCGAGCTTTCGCTTCCGCAAGTTGACGCGGATCGAGCGGAGCCATCGGCAACGGATCGATCCGTGCGATCAGCTCTCCCTGCCTCACTTCATCGCCACGGCGCCACCCTATCCGCCCTAGCTTTCCTGTTACCGGAGCCGCAACGATAAAGCGATCACGGACCCGGGTCTTCCCCTCGGCATCAACCGTCACCCTCAGCGGACCGTGGCGAGTTCCCATGACTTCGACGCTGACCGGCGAGGGCCGCAGAGCGGTAACGACTACCAATAGGGCGACCGTCAGCACGGTTATCAACAGAAGCGCGCGCATTAATAATTTACTCTTCATCACATCCTCACTCCCTGGTCTTTAAAACTTCAACCAGATCGAGCCGTCGTAATCGCCGAATAACCAGGAGGCCTGACAGCAGCCCCGCAACCACCACGACGATCGACGCCCTCGCCCAGGTCCTGCCGCTCATGACGAGCGGGAGCCGCATCAACTCGGTATCGATAGCCCACGTGATTAACCATGAAAGTCCGTATCCCCAAATCCAGCCGAGAGGAATCGCCAGGAAAGTCAACAACGCCTGTTCACCGAGCAACATCTGGGCCACCTCGCCCTGCGTAAATCCAAGCACTCTTAACGACGCCAGTTCCCGTCCCCGCTCCGAGAGGGCTATTCGCGCTCCGTTGTAGACAATTCCGAAGGCGATAATGCCGGCGAAGAAGATCAGCACTCCCGTCGAGGTCCCGATCGTTCTGCCGACCGTCTCATTGAAATTGTTCAACATCGATCCCGGAACGATCACGCTCCGGACCGCGGGCATCGCTTTCAATGCCGAATAGAGCTCAGGCAGCGCCTTCCGGTCCACCGTCAGATGCAACCCCGAAACGGTCCCGCCCTCACGCATCAGACGATTGAGCGCGCCGAGTTCCAGATAGGCGGACATCCCGATCAAGTCATCCATGGTGCCGATGACCACGACCTGTCGCACCGGCCGCTGCCCCTCGAGCACTTCAACCGTCAGGCTATCGCCGGGACCGACACCCAGGACTTCCGCCAACTTCGTGGTCAGTAACATTCCTTCCGGAGGTAGTTCATGGAGACGGTAGTCAGCGTCAACCAGGCGCCAGAGATCCGCTCTGTTTTCAAGCCCTGTCAGAGCCAGTCGGCGCGAGCGATGGCCGAAACGCAATCGGGCCGGGACATAACGGTGAGCCTCGACGCGCAGGACGCCAGTCAGATGCGCGACATCGTACCGGACGCTCGCCGGACGCGGATCAGTGAAGACGATGGAGACGTCTTCACGGTAGACCGCGCGAA
>DATEFT010000052.1:0-10397 GCA_035280505.1 Blastocatellia bacterium
CCGGCTTCGGGCCCTTCGATTCTTCCGCATCTCTTTTTAAGATCGAATGCGGAAAACGCTACACTTTAATACTCTTATGAGCTATTGACCTTCTGTACCTTACTACCCATCAATTCCCTTGTCAATTCAAATTCATAGCAGGGATTACTTCAAATACTATTTCTAATAACGAAACAAAAGGTTTAACTGTTAGCCACACGTTACACCTGTTAGTACGAGGCTGAATAACAAACCTCTTAACCAGCCGCATAACCGGGCCTCAAGTCGTTGTCGGGTCGCGATTTTATGATGATAACCTTCTGATCTAGCGTCGATTAAAGCGCCGGCCGGTGCGTTGGTCACGCTCCAACGCTGTGGTAAAATTAGTGATTGAAGATTCAGGGAAGCGGCAGTTCCCACAACCGGCGATGGACCAGATGGATCTCGAAACAGGCGAAAGACGCGAACCGGATCGGATTTCCGCGCCTTTCGCCTGTTTCGCGGTTAGGAAATGAATTATGAGTTTAGAACGTTTTCATCCTGTGGTGAGCAGTTGGTTCACGAAGCAGTTCAAACAGCCCACGAGCCCGCAGTCGCGCGCGTGGCCCGCGATTAAAGATCGCCGGCACACGCTGATTGCGGCGCCGACCGGATCGGGTAAGACCCTATCGGCGTTTCTGGCGGCGATCGACGATCTGGTGCGCCAGGGGATCGATGGAACCCTGAGAGATGAGACGCAGGTGGTCTACGTCTCACCGCTGAAGGCGTTGAGTAACGATATCCAACGGAACCTGCAACAACCATTGGAGGGAATCCAGGCAGAATTGAAGGAGCAGGGTTATCCGGAGTTCGAGATTCGAACGTGGGTTCGAACCGGCGATACCTCTGCCAGCGAACGGGCCAAGATGGTGCGCCGCCCGCCGCAGATCGTGGTCACGACTCCCGAGTCGCTCTACCTGCTGCTGACGAGTGAGAGCGGCCGGGCGATGCTGCGCACCACCCGGACCTTGATCGTGGATGAGATTCACGCGCTCGTTCGCGATAAGCGAGGCTCGCATCTGGCGCTCTCGGTGGAGCGGCTGGAAGCGCTGGTCGACGGGCCCCTGGTGCGGATCGGCCTCTCGGCGACCCAGCGGCCCATCGAACAGGTCGCCTCCTTTCTGGTGGGTTCGACCGAGACCGGAGCCGACCGCAGCGAATGCGCGATCATCGACCTCGGGCATGCGCGAAAGATCGATCTCGCGATCGAGCTGCCGCGCTCGCCGCTGGAGGCCGTCATGTCGGGCGAGGTCTGGGGTGAAGTCTACGATCGGCTCGCCGAATTGATCTCGCAGCATCGCACCACGCTGGTCTTCGTCAACACCCGGCGCCTGGCCGAACGAGTGGCGCGCCATCTGGCGGAGCGCCTCGGCGAGGAGCATGTGACCTCGCATCACGGCAGCCTCTCTCGCGAACGCCGGTTCCTGGCCGAACAGCGATTGAAGGCCGGCGAGCTGCGGGTGCTGGTGGCCACCGCCTCGCTGGAACTGGGCATCGATATCGGCGCGGTCGACCTGGTCTGCCAGTTGGGATCCACGCGATCGATCGCGACTCTCCTGCAGCGAGTCGGCCGGTCGGGCCACTCGGTCGGCGGTTCGCCCAAGGGCCGGATCTTCCCGCTCAGCCGCGACGAACTGGTCGAGTGCGCGGCCTTGATCGACGCCGCCCGGCGCGGCGAACTGGACCGCCTGGTGATCCCGGAGAAACCGCTCGATATTCTCGCGCAGCAGATCGTCGCCGATGTCGCCTGTGAAGAGCGGACCGAGACCGGACTCTATGAGCTGGTCCGGAGAGCCTACCCCTACCGCCACCTGTCGCGGGAGGAGTTCGAGCAGGTCGTCCGCATGCTGGCCGAAGGGTACACGACCCGGCGCGGCCGCCGCAGCGCCTACCTGCATCACGACGCGATCAATCACCGGTTGCGCGCGCGCAAGGGCGCGCGGTTGACGGCCCTCACCTCCGGAGGCGCCATTCCCGACAACGCCGATTACGATGTGATTCTGGAGCCCGAGGAGATCTTCATCGGAACTCTCAACGAAGACTTCGCGGTCGAGAGTCTGGCCGGCGATATTTTTCAACTCGGCAACACCTCGTGGAGAATCAGCCGCGTCGAACGGGGCCGCGTGCGCGTCACCAACGCGGAGGGGCAACCGCCCACCATGCCCTTCTGGCTGGGCGAAGCCCCGGGGCGCACCGATGAACTGTCGATGGCGGTCGCGCGGCTGCGGACCGAATTGACTGATCAACCCGATCCCCTGCGCTGGCTGGAAGAGGAGTTGAACCTGGGGCAGTCCGCCGCCGAACAGTTGACGGACTACCTGACGGTCGCCAAGCTGGCGCTCGGCGTCATGCCGAGCCAGCAGACGCTGGTGCTCGAGCGCTTCTTCGACGAGAGCGGCGGGACGCAACTGGTGATCCATTCGCCCTTCGGGAGCCGCCTCAATCGCGCCTGGGGCCTCTCGCTGCGCAAACGGTTCTGCCGGAAGTTCAACTTCGAGCTGCAGGCGGCCGCCACGGAAGACGCGATCATCATCTCGCTCAGCCACTCGCACAGCTTCCCCCTGGAAGAGATCTACGATTATCTGAAGTCGGCGACCGTGCGGGACCTGCTGATCCAGGCGCTGCTGGACGCCCCCATGTTCACCACCCGCTGGCGGTGGAACGCCAACCGGGCTCTGGCCATCGTGCGCCGGCGCGGCGGCCGCAAGATTCCGCCGCAACTGCAGCGGATGGAATCGGAAGATCTGCTGGCCGCCATCTTCCCGGACCAGGTGGCCTGCGGCGAGAACATCGTCGGCGACCGGGAGATCCCCGATCATCCGCTCGTCGCCCAGACCATCCAGGATTGTCTGGAGGAGGCCATGGACATCCGGGGGCTCGAGAATCTGCTGGCCGCCATCGAGCGGGGCGAGAAGACATTGATCGGGCGCGACCTGAGAGAACCCTCGCCGCTGGCCCAGGAGATTCTCAGCGCCCAACCCTATGCCTTCCTCGACGATGCGCCGCTGGAAGAGCGCCGCACCCAGGCGGTCATGAGCCGCCGCTGGATGGATCCCGAAACGGCCGCGGACCTGGGGACCCTGGACCAGACCGCCATCGACCAGGTCCGGGAGGAGGCCTGGCCGCAGGCCGAGAGCCCGGATGAGCTGCACGACCTGCTGTTGCAACTGGGTTTCGTCACGACCGCCGAGGCCGAGGCCGGCGAGGGCTGGACGGACTACTTCGCCGAACTGACCGGCGAAAACCGGGCGGCGGTGATGTTCACAGAAAGCGGCGCGGCAACCCGATCCTTCTGGGTGGCGGCCGAGCGGTTGCCTCATCTGCTGGCGGTCTATCCCGGCGCCACGCTGGAGCCCGGGATCGTGGCCCCGGCCTCGCCCGCATCAAATGACGCGGAGCCGGTCTCAGCCGAAGAAGGATTGGTGGAGATTCTGCGCGGCCGGCTCGAAGCCCTGGGACCGGTCACGACGGCGGCTCTGGCCGAGACGGCCGGGCTGCCGGTCCACGCCATCGAGAACGGCCTGATGAGCCTGGAGTCCGAGGGCTTCGTCATGCGGGGCCGGTTCACGCCGGGGACCGAACAGATCGAGTGGTGTGTCCGGCGGCTCCTGGCGAGAATTCATCGCTACACCCTCACCCGGCTGCGGAAAGAGATCGAGCCGGTCTCTCCCGCCGACTTCATGCGTTTTCTCCTGACGTGGCAGCGAGTCGCCCCCGGAACCCACGGAGAGGGACCGGAGAGCCTCGCGGCGGTGGTCGATCAGCTCGAGGGTTTTGAGGCCGCGGCCGGGGCCTGGGAGGGCGAGATCTTGCCGGCCCGGCTGGAAGACTACGATCCGGCCTGGCTGGACGCGCTCTGCTTATCGGGCCGCGTCGTCTGGGCGCGGATGAGTCCACCCAAAGGCCCGGCCAAAGATCCGGCCCGGGGCGCCGGGTCGGGCCCGGTCCGTTCCACTCCGCTGGCCCTGCTCAACCGCAAGCACATGGTCGCCTGGGACCTGGCCTATCCGCCGCCGCGAATCAACGGCGAAGAGGCCCTCGAATCGAGGCTCTCTTCGTCGGCCGCCCAGGCCTACGAACATCTGCTCGGCCACGGCGCGTCATTCTTCACCGAACTCGTGGAACAGACCGGGCTCTTGAATGCCCAGGTCGAAGAGGCCCTGGCCGAACTCGTGGCGGCCGGCCTGATCACCGCCGACAGTTACACCGGTCTGCGCGCCCTCCTGACGCCCTCGAACAAGCGCCCGTCAAACCGTCACGCCAAGCGGAGAGCGCCGGCCGACCTCTTCGGAATGGAGAATGCGGGGCGCTGGTCGCGGCTGCAGCGCCGGGGCCAGAATCAGGGCCAGAGCGGCCAGAACGGGAGAAACACCGCCGGCTCGCTCTCGATCACCGGCAGCCGCGCGGTCGACACCGAACAGGTCGAGAGAATTGCCCGGATCCTCTTACGGCGTTACGGAGTGATCTTCCGCAGGCTGTTGGACCGCGAGGGGCTGACGATCCCCTGGCGCGAGCTGCTGCGAGTGCTCCGCCGGCTGGAGGCGCGGGGCGAGATCCGCGGAGGACGGTTCGTCTCCGGCTTTGCGGGCGAACAGTTCGCACTCAGCGAAGCCATCAGCGAGCTTCGTTCCACGCGGCGGGCTCAACCGGATGGAACGCTGGTCTCGGTGAGCGCGGCGGACCCGTTGAATCTGGTGGGCATCGTGCTGCCCGGCAATCGCATCCCGGTGATTCCCAGCAATCGCATCCTCTATCGAGACGGAGTCCCCATCGCGAGCCTGGAGGCCGGACAGGTCCATTTTACGATCGAACTGGAGAAGGCGGCCGAGTGGAAGGCGCGGACCGCTCTGATCCGCCGGCCCGTTTCGCCACGGTTGCGCGCCTATCTCGGCCGGTCGGCCTGAGATTTTTAAACCGCGAAAGACGCGGAAGACGCGAAAAACTGAGGATTTCGCGTGTTTCGCGTGTTTCGCGGTTCAAGACCAAGAACGTCTCCAGACTCAGCGATCCCTCTCACCATTCATCGCTGCCCACCCTGACCGGCCGGAGCGGTCAGCGGGCGGACCTTCAGGTTGCGAAACCAGACCTCGTCGCCATGGTCCTGCAGCAGAATGCGGGTCTTGAACCTGGTGCCGAAGCCCGGAATATTTTTGTACTTGCTCTTGGCGATCGCCTCGAACAGGGCCGGACTCTCCAGCTCATATTCGAGGATCTTGGCCCCGTTCAACCAGTGTTCGACGTGGAGGCCCCGGACGACGATGCGCGATTCGTTGAACTCGCCCACGGGTTTGAGCCGCTTGGCCTCGTTCGGCGGAACCAGCGCGTAGAGCGCGCCGGCCTGGCGCAGCGGACCGTTCAGGGCATCGGGATGTCGCTGGTCGTCAAGTAACTGATATTCGTGCCCGACCGCGCTCCGGCCATCGTCGCCGAGATACATCTTGGCGCCCGGTTCGCCCCGACGCTCGTGAACGAAATATTTGATGCCGCTGTTGCCGCCCGGGGCGATCCGCCACTCGAACCGAAGATCGAAATCGGTAAACTGGTCGATGGTCATGATGTCGCCGCCGCTGCCTCCGGGGCGGCCTCCGGCCAGCGTGTGCTTGAGACATCCGTCCTCGATGCTCCACCCCTGGGCCGGAAACGTGGGTTCGCTGTATCCGCGCCAACCGCCGAAAGTCTTGCCGTCGAAGAGCAGTCTCCAACCATCCCTCTTCTCCACCTCCGAGAGCGTGTTGAGCGGCGCGTCTACCGCGCCCTGGGTGCTCAACGAGTCCGAAAGACCGAAGACGAAACCGACCGGGCCCGGCACCAAGATCAGCCAGAGCGCGATTGTGATCAGAAACATTCTGTTCTCCTCCTTTTCGTTTTCGCGTATTTTGCGCGTTTCGCGGCCTCAAATCAAAATCTGAAGCCGGCAAAAATCAACAATTCAGACGACCTCCCTGGGGATTGCTTCTTTTCGTATATTCGGCATGATAATCGGCTGCCGATCGAGTACCGATTGAGCGAGAGCAAACAGGAGAAGATCGAGAGGGAGTTAATCAATGACCGACAAAATCGATTATCAATCAATGTTACGAGTCGCGATCGAAGAGGCGCGACAGGGGTTGGCCGAGGGCGGCATTCCGATCGGCGCCGCGCTCTTCGATCGCGAGGGCCGATTGCTGGGGCGCGGCCATAACCGGCGCATCCAGGAGCAGGATCCCTCGGTCCATGGTGAGACCGATGCTTTCCGCAAAGCCGGCCGGCAACGAAGCTATCGTGACAAAATCATGGTCACGACCCTCGCGCCCTGCTGGTACTGCTGCGGCCTCGTCCGGCAGTTCAAGATCGGAACCGTCGTCGTGGGAGAGTCGGTCAACTTTCCCGGCGGAGTCGACTGGCTGAGAGAGCACGGAGTCGAGGTGATCGACCTCCACTCGGAGGAATGCATCGAGCTCCTGGGGCAGTTCATCGCGAGCCATCCGGAGATCTGGAACGAAGACATCGGCGAATAGCCGGCTCGGCGGCGCCGGGGACGTTGTAGCCGGGATAGCGGTGTGTTATGGTACTGATGGATTACGGACTCTACCTTTTGGAGGGTACCAGAACAATGATTACGATTACCGGCCCGGTTGCGGGCGCACCTTCTACCAAACCTACACCTGAAGACAATCCGTCACGGCGCCCTTTCCGCGCCGTCTCCGACTTTCAAAAGGCCAAGAAGAGCGGGCGCAAGATTTCGATGCTCAGCCTCTACGACACGATCGTGGCACGGCTGGCCGTCGAAGCCGGCGTCAATACGCTCCTGGTGGGCGACAGCGTGGCCATGGTCCTGTACGGTTACGACAGCACCGTGCATGCGACGGTGGAGATGCTGGCGCCGCACGTGGCCGCCGTCCGGCGCGCCGGACCGGAGATCTTTCTCGTCGCCGACCTCCCTTTCGGCAGCTATCGCCGGGGCTTGAAGACGGCCATGAAGGCCGTCGAGACCCTGGTCCGGGCGGGAGCCAGCGCGGTCAAACTCGAAGGAGTGGCGGGAAATCAGAAGATCATCTCGCACATCGTCGAATCCGGCATTCCGGTCATGGGCCACCTCGGATTGACCCCCCAATCGGTCCTCGGACTGGGCGGGTACAAAGTCCAGGGAGTCACCGAGGATGGGATCCGGCGGTTGATCAAGGACGCGACGGAGCTCGAGAACCTGGGGGCCTTTTCGCTCGTGCTCGAATGCGTGAGCCGGGCCACCGGGTCGCGCATCTCATCTCAACTCTCGATCCCGGTCATCGGCATCGGAGCCGGAGCGGAGGTCGATGGCCAGGTGCTCGTCGCCTCCGACCTGCTGGGTCTCTCGCCCGGCCCGCTGCCCCGTTTTGTGCGACGATACCTGGACGGCAAGACGGCGGTCTCGAAGGCCTTCGAGGAGTTCTTTCAACAGGTCGCGGACGGGGAGTACCCGTCCGGAGGCGAGACTTATGACTGAGCGCAGAACGAGGACCGAAGAGGAGACCAGAAACGGAGCGCTGCAGATTCCGACGAGCCATCCGCGATGGTTGTCGCTGGTCACCAGGACCAAGCTGACCCAGGGCGTCGAGAACGGGATCACCTCTTATGACGGGCTGATCGCCCATGGCCGGGGCGAGGCGTTCGATTACCTGCTCGGCGAGAGAACCCACAGTTTCGCCGTGCGGTCGATCGAGGCGGCCGCCGCGCTCTTTCTCGCCTCCGCCCATCCCGTGATCTCGGTCAACGGAAACGCGGCGGCCCTGGTCCCGCAGGAACTGGTCATGCTCGCGAAGCTGCTCGAGTGCCCGCTCGAAGTCAACATCTTCCATTCCGGCGCCGAACGCGAGTTCCGCATCCGCGATCATCTGCTCGCGCACGGAGCGTCGGAGGTGTTGCTCCCCGAGCGGGATTTCGCGCTGCCCTTTCTCGAATCGAATCGGCGTTTCGTGAACGGTCAGGGAATCTATCGCGCGGACGTGATCTTCGTTCCGCTGGAGGACGGCGACCGCTGCGAGGCCCTGATCCGTTCCGGTCGAAAGGTGATCACCATCGATCTGAACCCGCTCTCCAGGACCTCCCGTCAAGCCTCGATCACCATCGTCGACAACATCGTCCGGGCGCTGCCCTTGCTGGTGAACCGGGTGAAAGCGCTCGACTCGGACCATTCCTATGAGGTGCTGGACATCTTCGAGAATTATGAGAACTCCCTCGCGCTGCGAGAGGCGGAGGCCGCGCTCCGAGGACTGAATAACTGAAAACCCGAGGTGAAGCATGATTCTCTGTCTGGATGTCGGAAATACCCAGATCTTCGGCGGCCTCTTCAAGGAGCAGGAGCTGGTCAGCACTTTTCGGAAGAGTTCCACCAACGTCTCCTCCTCCGATGAGTTCGGCCTCTTTCTCCGCGCCGTCCTCCGTGAAAGCGGCTTCGACCCGCTGGAAGTGGAACAGGTCTCGATCTGCTCGGTCGTGCCCAATCACGTCCACCCGCTGCGGGCGGCCTGCCTCAAATATTTCAACGGCGAGCCGTTTCTGCTCCAGCCCGGAGTCAAGACCGGGCTCAAGGTCAATTATCGAAACCCGATCGAGGTCGGCGCGGACCGCGTCGCCAATGCGGTCGGCGCGCTGCATCGATTCCCGCAGACCAATCTCATCATTCTCGACCTCGGAACGGCGAACACCTTCTGCGCGGTCTCGGCCGACCGGCAATATCTGGGAGGAGCCATCACGGCCGGACTGCGGATCTCGATGGAGGCTCTCGAGTCCAAGACCGCCCGGTTACCGGCCGTCGAGATTCTCAAACCGCCGTCCGTCGCGGGGCGCTCGACGGTCGAAAGCATTCAGTCGGGCCTCTTCTACGGCACGGTCGGCGCCATCAGAGAGGTGACGGAGAGGATGAAGGCCGAGTGCTTCCCCGGACAACCGGTGACCGTGATCGGGACCGGCGGATTCAGCCGCCTCTTCGAGGAGGAGCGTCTCTTCGATAAGCTCGTCTCGGATCTGGTCCTGCACGGCCTCTATCTCATTCGGCAGATGAATGCCTGATAAAAAAGTATAGACTTCTTTTTACTGGGGCTTCCGAATCGCGCCTTCGACCGGGCTGCGCGCCCCTTCGGTATATTTGGCCCCGATCAGGTCGTAGGTGCGGGCCGCGCGCTGCTTCAACTTTTCCAGGGCCTGTTGAAAATCGTCCTCTTTGGCATGCTCGTCGCAAAACGCGCAGCAGCTCTCGAACGTCATGCCGAGTCTCTTCCATTGCATCATCCCGCCGGGCGTGACCTGATCGGTCACCGGGCACCAGACGGTGCTCAGGGCCTCCATGAAATTGTTGATGAACCGCTGCTTCTCCGCCTGCTTCAGATAGTGGTCGGGGTTCTGAAAGAACTTCTCTTTGGCATCCGGGCGGCTGCCGCGATATGTGACTCCGCGGTATTCCCACGTCTCAAGCCGCGGGTCCGAGGTTTCAAGATAGACCGGGCACAGGTCGAGGCTCTTCTGCTTCTCCGGAATTTTGACCTGATCGAGCATGACGGCGTCCGCCGGCGGTTGCGCGAAGACGGGCCCGCACATAACCCAGACCAGGACGAATGAGATCAGCCAATATCGGTGCATACTCTCTCCAATCAGGGCAGCGCGAGGGCGATCAATCTGCCCGTCACCGTCGCCACCACTAGATACTGCTTACCGCCCGCCAGATAGGTCATCGGCGTTCCGGTCGGATGTTCCGGCAGATGAATCTCCGCCACCGTTCTCCCCGTCGCTTTGTTGTAAGCCCGCAGCCGATAATCGTCGTCGTCGCCGGTCGATCCCTGACCGACGAAGAGCAGGGTCCTGGTCAAGAGGGGTCCGGTTCCGCCGCCCGCGCCGAGCGGGCCGAAGTCGGTCTCTTTTCCGGTGATCGTTTTGACGACCGCGTTGACCGTCGTCCGCAGGCCGTCGCCGTGCGGGACCATCCAGGACTGCTCGCCGCGGTTGAGGTCGATCGCGGTGATGCGTCCATAGGGCGGCTTGAAGAGCGGCAGTCCGCGCGGCCCGGCAGGGTAGCCCCCACCGCCCCGGACGTAGTTGAAATTGGAACGCGCCGGATCGGGTTTCACCAGTTTGACGACGATGGGCCGATAGGTCGACGGGACATAGAACAGGCCGGTCTGCGGATCGAAAGCCGCTCCCCACCAATTGCCGCCGCCGCCCGAACCGGGCAGATTGATCGTGCCGCGTTCGGTCGGCGGAGTGAAGAGTTCGCCATGATCATACTGCCCCAGGATCTGTCGGGCCTCGGCGCGCAGCTCGGGCGTGAAATCGATCAGGTTCTCTTCGAGCGAACCCTGTCGCTCGAAGGGCGCGGGCCGGGTCGGAATGGGCTGGGTCGGCGACGTGCGCTCGCCCGGCACGGATGA
>DATEFT010000053.1:0-5720 GCA_035280505.1 Blastocatellia bacterium
AGTCTACGTCGACTTCTATAACCTACACCCCAACGCCCAGGACACGGACGCGGACCTGGCCGCGCGCCGATCGAATATCACCCAGATCTCCAACTACATCGCCGCCAACTCGGTCGGGAACGCGGTCGTCGTCATGGGCGACACGAACACCCGCTATACGCGCACCGGCGACAACATCCGGGATCTGGTCAATCCCAATCGCCTGACCGACGTCTGGGTCAGCTACATCCTGGGCGGAACCCCGCCGGCGATCGGCAGCCCGGCGCTGGTCTGCGACCCGGCCAACGTCAACAACTCCTGCGAGGTCGTCGACAAGATTCTCTTTCGCGGCAACCGGTTCATCAACCTCAACCTGATCTGGTACAACAACGAGAACGCCTCGTTCCTGGACGCCAACGGCGCTCCGCTCTCGGATCACTATCCGCACACCGCGCGATTCAGTTGGACTCTCAACTCCAACCTGCGGATGAGCGATCAGTTCGGCGGCCCCCACGGCGCCTTCTATACCGACGTCGATAAGGTCTCGTTCACCGCGCGGCCCTCCACCGTCTCGATCCGTGCCGGAGCCCGGGTCGACCAGGTCGGGCTCACGCTCAACAACGGAACCCAGCTCGTCCACGGCGGCACCGGCGGCACCGCCCAGTCGCTGACCCTGGGCAGCAGCGAGTACCTGACCCAGGCCACCATGTCGCAGGGCGAGAAGGACGGCCGGACTCGCATCTTCTACATCCAGTTCCGGACCAACCTCGGCCGGACGCTCACCGGCGGCACCGTCACCGGGAGCTCCGTCACCTACACAGCCCCGGCCGGCTGGCAGATCTCCGGCTTCCACGGTCGCGCGGGCGACGAAGTGGACAAGCTCGGATTCATCTATACGCCGCGCAATTGACGGCCACGATTTAAGTTCGTTCGCCCCGCTGAGAATGCCGGATCCGTGATTTTGACTCGATCACGGGTCCGGCGTTCTTTTTTTGAAGAAGTTCTATTCGAAACCGCGCAACACGCGAAATACGTGAAGCCGCTGATTTTTCTGCGGATGCCGCGGTTTTCGCGGTTTATCAATTCCCTCTTGAAGACCGCGGTGGCGCGTTTTGCAAGTACTTTGGCGCAAACGGCTAGTGATCCGAGCCGGCAGATTGGCTAGAGTAGGTCGCGTGATCAACAACACTTTTTAACCGGGAGAGAGGAGATCAGCGACATGTATCAGACCAAAGCCTATGCCGCCCAGAACGAGGCCTCGCCGCTGGGGGCCTTCTCGATTCGCCGCCGCGAACCGCGGCCGCAAGACGTCCAGATCGAAATTCTCTATTGCGGCGTCTGCCACTCGGATCTGCACCAGGCGCGCAACGAATGGCGCAGCACCATCTATCCATGCGTGCCCGGACACGAGATCGTCGGGCGGGTGGCGAAGGTGGGAGGCGACGTCACCCGATTCAAGGCCGGCGACCTGGTCGCGGTCGGGACCATGGTGGACTCCTGCCGCACGTGCCGGAGCTGCCGGGAAGGGCTCCAACAGTATTGTGAAAAGGCCGCGACCTTCACCTACAACAGCGAGGACCGGCTGGACGGAGGAGTCACTTATGGAGGTTATTCCGAAAGCATCGTGGTCGATGAATCGTTCGTGCTGCGGATTCCGCCCAATCTGGATCCGGCGGCGGCCGCCCCGCTGCTCTGCGCCGGAATCACGACCTATTCGCCGCTGCGCCACTGGAACGTCGGCCCCGGACAGAAGGTGGGAATCGTCGGGCTCGGCGGTCTCGGCCATATGGCGGTGAAGTTCGCCCGAGCCTTCGGGGCCGAGGTCCTGCTCTTCACCACCACGCCCCATAAACGGGCCGATGCGCTGCGCCTCGGAGCGCACGAGGTCGTGGTCTCGCGGAACGAAGCGGAGATGAAGAAACATCTCCACAGTTTCGACTTCATCCTGGACACCGTCTCGGGCGAACACGATCTGAATGCGTACCTGGAGTTGCTCAAACGGGACGGGACGCTGACGCTGGTCGGAGCCCCCGAGAAACCGCTGCCGATCACGTCCTTCAATCTGATCCTCAATCGCCGCTCCCTCGCCGGCTCCGGCGTCGGCGGCATTCAGGAGACCCAGGAGATGCTCGACTTCTGCGCCGAGCACAACCTCGCCGCCGACATCGAGTTGATCCGGATTCAACAGATCGAGGAGACCTTTCAGCGCCTGCTCAGAAGCGAGGTCAAATACCGATTCGTCATCGACCTGGCCTCGCTCAAACAAGAGGCGGCCAACTGAATTTTAAATCGAAATCGCGAAAGACGCGGAAGACGCTAAATCAGCGATCTTTCGCGTCTTTCACGGTTTCGAATAAAACTTTGAGAGACTTGCGGTATCATGAACGTATCGCTATGAGTACCAGATTCCGAGTATCCAGTCTGCTCCCGCAAAGGCTCGAAGAGTTGGGCATTTCACCGCTCACGGTCTTGCAACAAGCGGGGTTGCCCTCAGGGCTCTTCAACCAGGAGAAGATTTTAGTCACGACCGAAGAGATGTTCGCGCTCTGGCGGGGGCTCAGCGAGGTCAGCTCGGATCCGGCGATCGGGCTTAAATTGGGCAGTGAAGACCGCGTCGAACGTTACGATCCGGTCGTGATCGCGGCGCTCTCGACCCGGTCGTTTCGCGACGCCTTGCAACGATTGGCGCGTTACAAACAGTTGACCTGCCCGGAAGAGATCCAGGTCACGGAGTTGGACGGAGAATGCACGATTCAGTTCAAGTGGCTCCTGGCCCGGGAACCGGAGCCGCCCGCCCTGCTCGACCTCTGTTTCGCCTGGATCGTCAACGTCGCCCGGCGGGGAACCGGCCAGCCGGTGAACCCCAAGCGAGTGGAGTTCGAACGAACCGCGATACATCGCGAACATTTCGAGGAGCATTTCCGCTGCCCGGTCAAATTCAAGGCGGCCCACAATGCCCTGATCTTCAGCCGGGCCGACCTCGAGCGGCCGTTCCTGACGCACAATGCCGAACTGCTCGCCATGGTCGCGCCGCAACTGGAGGCGGAGCTGGCGTCTCAACTGGCCCAGCAGACCATTCGCGACCAGGTCAAAGCCATCCTCAAACGGCTCCTCGCCGGCCAACGCCCAGCCATGCCGGAGGTGGCCCGAGAACTGCGCCTGAGTCCGCGCACCCTGCAACGCCGGCTGACGCAACACGGCGTGACCTTTCAACAGTTGCTCGAAGATGCCCGCCGCGAACTGGCCCGTCACTACCTGCTGCATTCGTCACTGGAATTGAGCGAGACCGCCTACCTGTTGGGCTATGAGGATGCCAACTCCTTCTTCCGGGCTTTTCAGCATTGGGAGGGAACCTCCCCGGGACAATGGCGGGCGGTTCACAAGGAGAGCCGGCAACCTCAGGAGGGCGGGATCAGTCTGGGGCGCTTATAACTTCAACTCCCAGGTCTGGCCGATCAGGTCATGGCCGAAGCTGTGATGCGGTTCCTCGCGAACCAGGGAGAACCCGGCCTCTTCGTAGAGGCGCCGGGCCGCCTGCAGCACGCTGTTGGTCCAGAGCGTCAGCTTGAGATAGCCGGCTCGCCGGGCGAAACGCCGGCCCTCGCCGAGCAGGCTCCGGCCAATGCCCTGCCCGCGCGCTTTCGGCTCGACCAGCAGCAGACGCAGCGCGGCCACCGTCGCCGTCTTCTTGACCACCAGGGCGGAACCGAGGATCTCGCCTTCTCGCTCGGCGATCAGGCAGCGCTCGCGCTTCGGATCCTGGTGGCGAATGAACTTCGCCACGATCTCGGCCACCAGCGCCTCGAACTGCTCGTCCCAACCGTACTCCCGCGCATAGAGCAGACCGTGACGATGAACGACCCATCCCAGGTCGCCGGGTTGATGGGTCCGGATCAGGTAAGGCCTCCCGGGTTCCGGCGGCGCACCGAGCGCCCCCTCGATCTCCCGCATGGCCTCGACCAGCCGGCGCTGCTCGACCGCCGAGAGGCCGCCCAGCATGGCCGCAATCTCCTCGTCGGCGCGGGCGTTGAGCGGGGCGAAGGCTTGCTGCCCCTGTTTGGTCAGATGCAGATGGCTCTGTCTGGCATCGGCCTCCGAAGAGGTCCTGGCAATCAACCCCTGCCCCTCGAAGTGGCGCAGGATGCGACTCAAATATCCGGCATCCAGCCCCAGCTCCCGGCTCAACTCGGAGGCGGTGGGCCGTTCACGATGGGAGAGCTCGTAGAGCACGCGGACCTCGGTCAGCGAGAACGGGCTGTTGAGCAACCCCTCCTGTAAAACACCGATTCGTCTGGTATAGAAACGATTGAAGCGCCGGACGGCGGCGATCTCCCGATTCAGACTGTTGGACTCCACTGACATCTTGCCACTACCACCCGGGCGACCGGATCGAGATCCTTCGCGTCTTTCGCGTCTTTCGCGGTTCGAAACTACAATCCCTCGACGATGAACATGTCGGTGCGGGCGCACGCCTGGCGGATGGCCTTGGCCTCGGCATATTCCGCCGATTCCCACCACGCCTTGGCCCGGGCCGCATCCGGAAACTCCACGATCACGAACCGGTTCGGAACCCAAT
The DNA here is from genome assembly GCA_035280505.1 of Blastocatellia bacterium. GTDB lineage: Bacteria > Acidobacteriota > Blastocatellia > RBC074 > RBC074 > JAKEHZ01. The sequence continues at coordinate 4,556 of DATEFT010000053.1, forward strand.
CGCCCTCGACCACCTCGACCTGCCCGCCGCGAACGAGATAACGTCCGCCATAGGCCTTGATGCTCGGTTCGACCAGACCCTTATAGTCTTCGTACCCCACCGGATTCTGGACCTCCACATTGACCACCACGTAAGCCGGCATTTCGAATCTCCTCTCTTGCTTCGCCATGGAAGCGGTTATAACGGCATCAGCCAACCATGTCGATCCTCCGCTCGCCCGGAACGAATCGCCTCCAACTGCTCGCGGGCTCGGTCCAGAACGGAGGGTCGGCTCCCGGGTTTCAGATCGATCTCGCGATCCCGGTAGCGAATTCGTCCGATCGGCGCCACGGTCGCGGCCGTACCGACTCCGGCGGCTTCGGTCAGGCGGCCGCTCTCGTGCAGAGCGAAGACCTCGTCGATGGCCATCTGGCGTTCATCGACCGCAATCCCCATCTCGCGCAGAATCGTCAGCACGCTGTCCCGCGTCACCCCGGGCAGAATGGTTCCGCCCAGCGGCGGCGTCACCACCACCCCGTCGATCACAAAGACCACGTTCATCAACCCGGCCTCCTCGACCAGACGGTGCTCCGCTCCGTCGAGCCACAGCACGTGGTGATAGCCCTGCTCCTGCGCCTGGCGCGTCGCCAGCATGCTGCCGGCATAGTTGCCGGCCGCCTTGATGTCTCCGGTCCCTCCCGGAAACGCCCGCACATACTGCTCCTGAGCCACCAGGTTGACCGAGCCGGAGAAGTACGGGCCCACCGGACACGTGACCACGACCAGCCGATAACGGTCCGCCGGATGGACCAGCATCACCTCATCGACCGCGAAATAGACCGGCCGCACGTAGAGCGACCCGCCTTCGCGGCGCGGGATCCATTCCCGATCGATCCGAACCAGCTCCGCAATGCCGTCCAGAAACAGCGACTCCGGCACTTCGGGCATGGCCAACCGGGCCGCGCTCCGATTGAGCCGGAGCCAGTTCGCGCGCGGCCGAAACAGGACTACCCGCTCGTCCACGGTGCGATAGGCTTTGAATCCCTCAAAAGCCGCCTGTCCGTAATGCGCCCCGATCGGCGCCGGCGGCAGCGGCAAGGGGCCGTAGGGCAGAATCTGAGGCTCGCCCCAGCGCCCGTCTTCGTAATCGGCCACGAACAGATGATCGCTGAAGACCGTTCCAAAC
>DATEFT010000054.1:0-28376 GCA_035280505.1 Blastocatellia bacterium
GAGCGTGTATTCGCCGATCAGCTTCGAGAACGTATACGCGATATTGAAGGTGTAGCCGTTCGCGAAACGCCGTTCGACGCGCAATTGCGCCGCGTTATAAGTACTTCTTCCGTCGGGGCGTTGTGTCGTAATCGAGGTGAATTGAGGATAGGGGCGCAACAGTTGCGAGCGCGCGACCGAAGGACCGTTGAGGGCGGAAGCTTGCCCGCTGAAAGGATTGGCGACCGTCGTCGCAAGATAAGCGATGACGGCCGAATCGCGACGATTGAGCGTGCTCAAATATTTCGCCGGAACCGCGTTCAGATCGTAGTTGACCGGAATGTCGTAAGCGGCGCTGCGGACCCAGGCCAGGTCGAGCAGCAGGCGACCGGGCAGGACGCGTTGCAGACTCAATTCGTAACGCCGGGCCATTTCATTGCGGCGGTCGGGCGAAATAAAACTGATCTCGTTGCCGACCGAAGCCGAAAGCCCGGCCGCCGCGCCGATCGGCCTGCTCAAACCGTTCGGGAACGGATTTTCAGGGGTCGCGACGAAGGTCAGGCCCTGATCATTCGTCGGCACCATGGTCGTCGATTGCGCAAAACCGGGCTGACTGTTTCCATCCACATAGAATGGCGCCGAATAGATCGCGAGGCCGCCGCGCACCACCGTCTTCGGCGTCAACTGAAACGCGAAGCCGAGGCGCGGCTGAAAGTTGTTCTTGTCGGCGCCGTAAAAGCCGCGATGATTTTCGTCGGCAAAGAGCAGCCCGCCTTTGACCTTGAACGACTCGACCGGCACCTCCGGAATCGGAGCCAGCCGATACGCGGCGATCGCCGCCGTTTCGAGCGGACTGGCGGAGGTGAAATCAAAGCCGCGAGTGTTACGGTTGTATCGTTCCGTCGTCGGTCCCTCGACGTCCCAGCGCAGACCCAGATTCAACGTCAGACGCTTGCTGGCTTTCCAGTCATCCTGAAAGAAAAGCCCGTGATAAGGAAGCTGATTGCTGCGCGAAACTCCATTTTCGATGCCGCCGCTGGAAGGATAACCGAGCAGCACGGCCGCCAGTTCCTGGCCGATCGTCGCCGCCCCGGAATCGCTGAATTGGCGCGTGACGACCTGGGTCGAATCATAAATCAAAAAACCGGCTTCATGACGTTGCGGCAGCTCGTTGATCCGATAGACGCGAGCGTCGTAGCCGAACTTCAGGTTGTGCGTGCCGACGATGCGCGTCAGCGTCGGCTGCACCGTATAAACGTCATAGGCCGTGTATTGTTGCAACGGGCCGCTCAGGCGACTAATGTTGCTGATGTAAAAAGGCGGCAGATATTTCACGCCGCCGAACAACGCCACCGTCTGGTCCGAGAAACCGAGATCTTTGGGATCGAACCCCTCACTTAACCATTTGCCGGTATTCACGAAGCGCGTGAAACCGACGCGCGTATTCAAGACCGTCGTCGGCGAAATCGTATAGACGTGATCGACGGCCGCGCCGTTGTTGACGCGAAACGTATGGACCGACGTCGCGTCGATGCCGTTGTTGACGCCCGAAAAACTCTGGACGTACTGTCTTCGCCAGCCATGCGTGTAACGCCCGAAGATCCGCTGTTTTTCGCTCAGGCTGGCATCGACGCGCGCGGCTTCGGAATGATAATCGTCAAACCGCGGTTGATTGGCGAAGAGGTTGTTGCGTCCGTAGATGTCGCCCGGCCGGTTCGGCAGCGGATAAAACGACAGATAGTTTTGGCCGATTTGATTGAACCGCTCCGGGCAAATGACGTTCACCCTGCCGTTGCAAGTGATCGGTTGACGCTGCACGCGGCCGCCCGGCAAGGGGGTCGCCGTCAGCGGATCATAGATCGTGATGCCGCGCGGCGTCAGAGCCGAAAAATCGCCGTTTCGTTCCGCCTCCGTCGGCACGGTGACGAAACTCGACGACGGCGTGACCTGCTTCAGACCCTCAAACGCGAAGAAGAAGAAGACGCGATCCTTGCCGTTCCAAAGCTTCGGCCCGGGATCCAACCACGGCAGCACCACCGGCCCGCCGACGGTCGCGCCGTAGCGGTTATAACGCAACGGATTGCGTTTGCATTTGCCGTTCTCGTCCCTCGCGCAATTCATGTTCGCGTTGACGAAGTATTCGTTGCCGGCCAGCGCCTCATTACGGTTGAACCAGTAGAGCGAACCGAACGGACGATTCGCGCCGCTGCGCAGAGCGACATCGATCTGCCCGCCTGCGGAATGTCCCTGCTGCGCGTCAAAACTCGAAGTGACGACCTTGAACTCCTGCACGGCTTCGGCCGGCGGAACGTATGAGACCTGTCTGCCGAAGGCGCCGTTGTTCGGGATGCCGTCGAGCGTGAACTCGTTGTTCTGTCCGCGCGCGCCGTTGGTCGAAATGCTCGATGTCCCGCCGTTGTCGAACGGCCGCGTGAAACGCAGATTGCTGATATCCGTGAACGCCACCCCCGCAGCCAGACGCGCCAGCGTGAACGGATTGCCGTCGGCCAGCGGCATGTCTTCGATCACGCGCCGGTCGATCACTTGTCCCATCGTCGCGGTCGAACTTTCCAACAGCGGCGTTGAATTGCCTGAAACCGTGACGCTCTCGCTCGCCTGCCCAACATTGAGTTGATGATCGAGCGGCAATTGATCGCCCACGCGAATCTCCAGATTGTCGATCAACTTGATTTGAAAACCGCGCGCCTCAATTCGCACGCGATAACGACCCGGCGGCAGATAAAGAATCGTATAAAAACCTTCGCTGTTCGATTCGGTCGCAAACGCCGCGGCTGAACTCATTTCCGTCAGGGTTATTTTCGCGCCCGAGACCGCGCCGCCCTGCGCGTCGGTGATCGTCCCGCTGACCTTCCCGCGGAACGTCTGCCCGGCGGCGATCAAGGGAATGCAACACAGTATAGTCGGAAGAATAAATCGTCTGACCAACATGAAACCTCCGTTGACGGTTTGGTGATGGAACTGCCCGTTAAATCACGTCGATGAGATAGGGTGGAGAATACAGAGCATTGTCACCACGGCGGCTGCCGATTACAGCCGGCCGCGGTCGGCTTCGATCCCGCCTTTCGCTCGATCGGCCTTTGCTTGCCCACCCGGATCGGCCGCCAAGAGATAGTCTTGCCCGCTACGCGTGATCAAAGAGATCTCCTGGCGATGAATACTGCTACTTATTTTAGTGAGAAGCTGAATACTGCTACTTATTAGAGAATCAGAGAGTGCCGCCAATCGCTGGAAGATTGGGCGATAGCGAGGAAGTATGTTTCAATAAAATGAAAACTGTCAAGTAAATTTTCATTTTCTTTCTTTACTACTTTGAAAAGTAAGTCTTTTGAATTCAGATTCTAAACCGCGAAAGACGCAAAATACGCGGAATCAAATACCTTTCGCGTGTTTCGCGTCTTTCGCGGTTGGTAAACCAACTTTAAGGCCTGTGGTTTCTATCTCTGTACTGGGGAAGCGGACAGAGATCGGGGACGCCGGTGACCCCGATCTTGAAACTCGTCTTGTATCCACGTCTGTCCGGTCGGAGATTAAGAATTAAGTTGCCGGCGCTTTGCGTTCCGTCGCCGGTGAGGAAGATACCATCGTTGCTGTTGTCGGTGTCCTGAGCCTGCGCCCGCGTGTTGTATGGGGTCGTCGCATAGATCTGCCGAGTTAAGGCATCATCGAAGAAGAATTGAGAGGTGAATTCATAAATACTTTCTGAACCGGCGAAGAGGCGAAGCTTGAAGTGGATGTGGGCCGTTCTACCCGTGTACCATCCGGGATAGATGGTCGTGAATTGAACCTCTCCGTGGCGGTCGGTGATTTGATAACCACGCAGGAATTTCTGTCCTACCGTGTTTGGAACGTCCATCCCTCCCGTCGGGGGAGGCGTAGTTGGGGGCGGCACATCTGGGGGTGGACCCGGAAGCGGATTGGTATTGGCCGGATCTATATCGGAGTAGATCCCGAGCGCATCGCAATGCCAGATATCCACCTGCACACCCTGGACCGGGATACACGCATCATCGGCAACCTGAACCACGCTGAGATTGAGCCTCAGCAGCGCGCCCTCGCTGACGGCATCATTCGACGGATCGACCCGGATGTCGCTCCGATTCAGCCCTTCATCGACGAAGTATGGACCCTCGGTCAGCGCGGGGTTGACCACACAGTCCGGGGCGTGTGCGGATCCGGCCAGTCCGGGCGGCGGCGAAGCTCCCTGCACGATCGGTCCGAGGCTCCCGGTAACTTGCCCGGGCGCTCCGCCCAAGAGCGCCGTCGCTCCGGCGGCTCCGAGCAGACGCAGTGTATCTCGCCGATTGAGCAGATGGTTCTCTTTCTTCTTAGCCATCGAATTTTCCTCCTCTGGTCTGTTTTTCGGTTGTTCGGAGGCAGGCGCGGCACACCGGCTCGACACCGGATCGGTGCGCGAACCACAGTCTTCGCAAAATCCAGATCCGACTCTTCGTCTCTTCCTCGGCGCCGCCACCTGCCCAACTCTAAATATCGAGATCTGCCGGCAAAACCCGCCATCCGGAGATCGTTCGCTCCAGGCCTGGAGTTCTTTGCCGGCGGCCGTGTCGGCGCCGTCGTCTAATGTCTGGAATTATAAATTTATGATGCGCCGGATCCATTGTGACCTTCAGGTCGGTCCGGAGCGTCTTACTCCTTAGCGGCGCGTGACGTAGAAGGATGACAACCGAATCGACAAAGCACATTACATCTCTGCTTCAAGCCTGGAGCGAAGGTGATGAGACGGCGTTCGAACAGATCGTGCCGCTGGTCTATGACGAGCTTCGCCGAGTGGCGGCACGCTGTTTGCGGCGCCGGCGCGACGGTCAGACACTTCAGACCACGGCGCTGGTCAACGAAGCTTATCTGCGATTGGTCGGTGCGGGCCGAATCAAATGGCAGAACCGGGTACACTTCTTCGCGGTCTCCGCTCGGCTGATGCGGTACATTCTGGTAGATTTCGCGCGCGCGCGTTTCTACCTCAAACGTGGCGGCGTGGCAGAGCGAATTTCGCTCGATGACGGGATCGCCGTTGCATCGGAGAGCAGCGTGGACTTGCTGGCCCTGGACGAAGCGCTGACCAGGTTGGCTGAGTTTGACCGGCGGCAGGCGCTGGTGGTCGAATTACGATACTTCGGCGGGTTGAACATGGAAGAGGTGGCCGCCGCGCTCAAAGTCTCGGTGCGCACCGTCGAGCGGGATTGGAGGCTGGCTCGTCTCTGGCTCTACCATGAATTGTCAAAATGACTCCTGATCGATGGCAACAGATTCGGCAGCTCTTCGAGTCGGCCAGCGAATTGGACTCTTCCGATCGCGCGGCCTTCCTTGAACGAAGCTGTGCGGGGGATGAATCCCTGCGCCGCGTGATCGAATCACTGTTTAGCGCGGAAAGGGAGATCGGAGATTTCATCGCCAGGCCGGCGCTCGAAGACGCGGCGCGGCTGCTGGAGGCGGGACCCTCCGGCCGGATGGCCGGAGAGCGCCTCGGCCATTACCGTCTCCACTCACTGATTGGCGCCGGGGGCATGGGTGAGGTTTATGAGGCCAAAGACACACGCCTGGGACGCAAGGTCGCGATCAAACTCCTGCCCGCCGCCCTCTCCGGCGATCCGGAACGGCTGAGACGCTTCGAGCAGGAGGCGCGGGCCATCAGCATGCTCAACCATCCCAACATCTTGACCATTCATGACCTCGGCGAGTATCACGGAGTGCCCTACATCGTCATGGAACTGCTCGAGGGCGGCACGCTGCGCGAGTGGATCAAAAAAGGGAATCTCGAACTCTCGAGAGCGATGGAGTTCGGTTTTCAGGCGACAGCCGGACTGGCGGCGGCGCACGAGCGCGGGATCGTTCATCGCGATCTGAAACCGGAGAACATCTTCATCACGCGCGACGGACGCCTCAAGTTGCTCGACTTCGGCCTGGCCAAGCTGAGGCCGGCTCGATTCGGTCCGGCGGAGACGAACCGAACGAGCTATTCCTCGATCCATACCCATCCGGGCGTGGTCATGGGGACGGTGGGGTACATGGCTCCAGAGCAGCTTATGGGCCAGGAATCCGATCATCGGGCCGACATTTTCGCTTTTGGAATCATCCTGTACGAGATGTTGACTGGGGAGCGGCCGTTCCGAGGCGGATCGCCGGTCGAGACGATGGGCGCGATTCTCGAACAGGATTCTCCAACCCTGCCCGCGAAGCTCATTGAGCAAAGGCCCGGCCTGGAGCGAGTGGTGCGGCGGTGTCTGGAGAAGAGACCGGAAGGTCGATTTCAAACGGCGGCGGACCTCTGTTTTGCGATGGAAACGTTGAGCAGTTCGGCCTCGAGTTCCGGTCTTCCGGTGGAGCGGCCCGCCAGATCCGCCAACGGCGGCAAGCCCCGTGCGGGATGGTCGGGTTGGATCTTCGCCGGCCTCTTCCTGTTGACGGCGGTCTGGTTGATGGAGGTCTACTCGAAGCACGCGGTGTTGAAAGAGCAGCCCATCAGGTTTTCAATCCTCCCGCCGGAAAAGGTGACGAGCGTCGGCGCGCCGGTCATTTCGCCTGATGGGGCGCGGCTGGCATTTACCGCGATCTCCGAAGGCAAGGTTCTGCTCTGGCTGCGCCGGATGGAGTCGCTGGCCGCGCAACCGTTGCCGGGGACCGAGGGCGCGAGAGAGATCTTCTGGGCGCCGGACAGCCGGCAACTCGGGTTCTTCGCGGATGGGAAGCTCAAAAAGGTCGGGCTTTCGGGAGAACCGCCCGTGACCCTTGCCGATGCGCCTGTCGGCCAGGGCGGCACGTGGAACCGTGACGGGGTAATTCTCTTTGCCCCGCATCCGAGCACCGGCATCAATCGTGTCCCTGCCTCCGGCGGCTCGGTCGAGCCGGTGACGGCTCCCGGCGGTACCCGCCGGGGAGGCATTCATCTCTGGCCTGCTTTCCTGCCCGACGGCCGACACTTTCTCTACTTCGACACCGGCGCCCAGGGAGAGGAGCAGGGAATCTATCTCGGCTCGCTCGGCGGCGATGAGCGGAGACACATCCTGAACAACTCATCCAATGCGCTCTACGCGCCGCCGGGATACCTGCTCTTTGTGCGCGACGGATCGCTGATGGCCCAGCCTTTCGATGCGGCGACTCGGAAATTGGGTGGCGAATCGTTACGCCTGATCGATCAGGCGCCGAACGTGATCGTCGGCAAGGGGATGTTTTCGGTTTCGGATAACGGCATCCTGGTCTACGGTCCGAGCATCAATGGTGCCGACTCTCAACTCGGTTGGTTCGATCGGGCCGGCAACCGGCTCAGATCGGTCGGGCGCGTGGGCGACTGCATTTATGTCGCGCTCTCGCCCGATGAAAAAAGGGTCGCCTTGATGCGGCTGGACCGGCGGGCCGGTGAGAAGAACACTTTCGACATCTGGGTCTTAGACATGACACGCGGGAATGAACAGCAATTCACCTCTGATCCCGCCGACGATCTCCTCCCGACCTGGTCTCCGGATGGCGCCCGCCTCGCCTGGGCCTCCAGCCGGGAAGGGCCTTTTGGTCTGTACCAGAAGGCGTCGAACGGTTCCGGCCAGGAAGAACTTTTGATGAGATCTCAGCAACCGATCCATCTCACCGACTGGTCCGGGGACGGACAGGTCATCCTGTACGAGGTGAATGACCAGAAGACCAGTCTCGATATCTGGGCCCTGCAGCTTGATGAAGAACGCCGCCCCTTTCCAGTGATCAGGACTCCGTCTAACGAGTCGAGCGCCCGGCTCTCCCCCGATTCCAGGTGGATAGCTTGGACCTCGGATGAATCGGGAGCGCCGGAGGTCTTTGTGCAGGCTTTCCGGCGGACCGGGGGCAGATGGAAGATTTCATCCGCGGGTGGGGACCATCCGCAGTGGCGCCGTGACGGGAAAGAGCTCTTCTACATCGCCCCGGACGGCAAGCTCATGGCCGTGGAGATCGAGAGCCGCCAGGAGTTTAAGCCGGGCGAGCCCCGCGCACTCTTCAAACTGCCCGACTTCAGGGCGGCGATGGGCGATTATGCGGTGGCGCGCGACGGCAGAAGGTTCCTGCTGGTGACGGGCGCCGAGACCGTAAACGCCGTACCCTTCGCCGGCCTGACCAACTGGACTGCAGCTCTCGATCAACGATAGAGCTATCCAGGCGTTTATCCCCTGGCGCGCGTGCCTTCAAAACGAAATGCTATGTCGGCCCGCGGATTGACCTCAATTCCCACGGTCGCTCTTGGATGTAACCGATAGGTGAGAGTCGTTCGCAGACTGGCGCGCAGAAATCTCCTCGTTTGCGCGTGCTTTAAAATCATCGCTGATATTATAGAGGATGGCCCTGCTCCGCCGCCAACTCGAAAGGGAAGTAGCTTGGGTCGGCTGCTGCCGGGTCAGGCTATGGGATCCCCCATAGATGCAGGCCTTGCACGGTGGCGACGGCCAGAATATAGCTGAGCCCGGTATAACCGAGGAGTTGGGTGACGGCGACCGTCCAGGATCTCGTCTCCCTCCGCACCACGGCCACGGTCGATAGGCATTGGAGCGAAAAGAGAAAGAAGACGATCAACCCGCTGATGCTGGCGGTCGTAAAGACCGGCCGGCCGGTGCCTTCGATCTCGGCCGTCCTCATCGCTTTCAAGATGCCTTCCTGCTGTTGGTCCTCGTCCCCGTCTACCTGGAAGACGATGGCTAAAGAGCTGACGAACACTTCGCGGGCGGCGAAGGCGGCGATCAATCCCACGCCGACACGCCAGTCCACGCCCATCGGCCGGAGCGCCGGTTCAATCAGTTGGCCCAATTGAGCGGCGAATGAATGGTTCATGTCGCTGGGCGAGATGAACGACGACGGCGGCGCTCCCTGGACCACCGGTTGTTTCGATCCGAAACCGAAATTGGTCAGGACCCAGAGAAACAGCGAGATAATCAGGATCATTCCGCCGGCCCGTTTCAGGTAGGCCGAGGCCCGTACCCAGGTCACTTTGGCCACGGATTTGGGTTGCGGCCATCGGTAGAGCGGCAACTCCATTGCTAACATCGAGAGCTCGGATTTCGGCGGTGGGAGCAGACGCCCGATCAGGCCGGCGACGAGCGAGCCGGCCAGGAGACTGCCGATATAGATTGCCGCGAAGAGCAGCCCTTTTCGCCACGCTGCATCTCGCGGCAGGAGCGCGCCCAGGAGCATCGCGTAGACCGGAATTCGCGCGCTGCAGCTCATCAGCGGCAAGATCCCGATGGTCAGTAGCCGCTCGCGCTTGGCCGGCACCGCCCTCGCCGCCAGCGTGGCCGGAATCGCACAGGCGAAGCCGGAGAGCATCGGCACGAACGATCGTCCATGCAGGCCGATCCGCCGCAAAGGACGATCCACCAGGGCTGCGCCGCGGGCGAGATAGCCGGAATCCTCGAGCAGCGTCATCAGAAAGAAGAGGATCAGAACCTGTGGAAAGAAGATCACGACCGTGCCGACCCCGGCAATCAAGCCGTCGGAGAGGAACTGAGTCACCAGCGAGTTCAGCGGCAGACGCTTGGTCTGATCGCCGAGGGCGGTGAAGGCCCAGTCGATTCCATCCATGAACGGTTGCGCCGCCCAGAAGATGGCGGCGAAGAGACTCGTCAGGACGGCGAAAAAGATCAGGAAGCCCAAGTATTTATTTAAGACCAGGCGGTCAATCCGCTCGGTGACGGGGTCACTCGCGCGGGATTGTGGCTTGCTCGACGTCAACGCGCGGCTGTTTTTGAGGAGCTGTCCCACCTCCCGATACGACTCCGTCAAATCGCTTGGCAACTGCGAGAGCGGGCTCGGCCTGGGCTCTTGCTCAGCCGCGGTTCGCACGGCCTCGAGCAATTCTTGGCCACCCTGACCGGTGCGCCCATCCACCGCGATCACTCTGACGCCCAGAGCGGACTCCAATCTCTGCCTGTCGATCGACTGTCCCAACCTGGATAAGAGATCTACCATCGTCAGCGCGATCACCACCGGGCGCGGCTGCTGCGCCACGAACGCCGCGAATCGCAGATGGCGTTCGAGCTGGGTGGCATCCACCACCACCACGAAGACTTCTCCCTGCACCGTAGGATGATCCCCCCGGATGACGGTGGTGGCCAGCTCTTCTTCCGGAGAACAGGCGACGGTCGCGTGTACGCCGGGCAGGTCCACCATCAGGATGGGTTCGCCGAACTTCGACAGACTCCACCCCTTTAAGATGTCGACGGTTACTCCCGGGTAGTTACCAGTCCGATACTTCCCGCCCGTCAGGGCGTTCATCAACGTCGTCTTGCCGCAATTGGGCATTCCCGCCAGGCAGACAGTCAAGTCCCAGGTTTTGACACCTCGCGTTTCCGGCTTTACCTCACAATGATCCATTCCGCCTCCTTCTTCCGAAGCGCAAACCTGGTTCCTCTCAACACCACGACCAGTGGTCCGCCAAACGGAAGAGCTTGCACGACCATCACCTCGGCCCCAGGCGTGAACCCCAGTTCGAGTAGCCTGTAACAACCTTGTTCAGGACCATCTAATTGGACGATCTGAAACTCTGTGCCATAGACGACCTCCGCCAGACTCTTTCTGTTCTGGACTGACGAACCGCCATCGACTCCATCCGCATTTTTCATCACCGTCCTCCTCGGTATTTGATGATCCCGATGAGGTTGTATCTCAGCTCATCTAATTTCTCGAAGTTGTTCATGATTTTTACCGAAGACCAACCGCCGGGCGTCTGGCAGCATTTCCAGCAGTCCTAATCTTTCGTTTCCACTTTCTCGCTTATTCCGCGCGCGATCCGCTAAAGTCAGGTTTTCGAAGGCCTTAAGTCAGCGGCTCCCGAGATCCATTCTATCCGCGGGAATAATGATAATAATCATTGTCATCATCATTATCATAAATTTTGCCCCGACGCCAATCATAGGGAAAGTTAATGAAGCATTGGCTATCAGGGAGCGGATTTCACTTCAGCCGGAATTCTGATCGATTTCAGAAAGAGGGGCTTGGTTAGCAACGGTGTCTGATCCCTTTACGGGAATCGGGCGCGGAGGTGGACCCGTGGAGTTGTGATTCTTATGCACGTCGAGTGTCGATCCGAGATCTCTCTCTCTACCTATCCGCTTTCGTCCAGGCCGCTCTTCAGATCATCAATTACGGCCAGCATCTTGACGATCGCCTCCCGTAGCTTGATCAGTTGTTCACCAACCCTCTCCGCTTCCTCTCGTTCGATCGGATTTAACTCCGTCTGTTTCCACTCAGACAGTTGCTCTTTGTAGCGTTGGAGGTCCGCCGACTGTTTGGTAAAAACCTCTAACAGGCAGCTCACGGCGTACTCGTCCGGCACGTACGAGCGTTCGCGCGCTTGAAGCAGAGCGCTGTGATACGCTTGTACCAGTTCGAGCAGACCGCCGATGGAGACGGCTATTAGGGGGAGGCGGCTAATTGGATTCTGCTGTGATGCTTGATCTTGCGACATATAATCTGAGTGCAGGTTCTTGCTTACTGTGTCGTGCAGAGAGAACTTCGATCAGCGAAAGCCGGGGAGGCCTCAATCGGGGCGGCGAATGGTTTAGCTCTCCGTGACGAGTCGTTTTAAGTTCCAGGCTCCATGCTAGCAGACATTGAGATCCAGCAAGGACAACGTGTGGTCCGAGTTTTGCGGGCTCCTCGTGATGCGTTCGCATCCGAGGAGCCCGCGCGGCCGTTCGAGATCTCATTACAGCCCGTATTGTGACTTCTCGATCAGTTTATCGTCCTGAAAGACCACTTTTACACTGCCGGCCTGGTCGCCTCCCCAGAGATATGTGACGGTGGTATAGGCAGTCGTTTCACTCCTTCTGATCTCTTTACTTGGGGAGCCGAGAATCTCCGTGACTTCCTGATAGCTCATCCCGGTTTGCAGCTTCTCGAAATCCTGAAGGGTGACGCCGGTTCGGAGCACCGGCGACGGCGACGGCGCCGAGGTTGTGGCGGTTCGCTGTGAGCAGGCGACCGTAGTCAGTAGACCGATTCCGACGCAGAGGACTCCGGCCAGGACCAGGAGACCGAATCCAAAAGGCGTCGCAATCCGGATGCGTTTGGGAGAACCAGCCTGTGGTCCGCCAGGTCGTGAACCATGATCGGCATCGTCAGGTTTTTGGGCTTTAATTTTATTGGGCGTCATTAGGGGGTTCCTTTATGCTAGACATTGCGAGCTTATCTCAGCCTGTCGCCGCCACCAGGGTCTATCTTGATCGCCTCGGTGGTCACCCGAAGCGGACGCTGCAATCTGATGGGTGCGTTGCAGCCACGGGCCTGGTGCCGAAGTCGGAGGATCATCGAGATGAGCGGGCGGCTCCGGATAGACCGGACCCGGCAGAACGCTGCATCTGCCCATCTTCTCGGAATGACTGTTATCTCTCAGACTATCGGATGAGACCGGAATTCAGGGAGGCGGCTGGAGGGCCGCGTTCGAAGACGGTATTAAGATAGATCGATCGGACGCTGGGAATCTCTTCGCGTGAATTGTGGAAAGATGATGTAGTTGTCTCACGCCCGGCTGCTGTTTCCACGGCTGGTGGATCATCCGCACGCAATGCACAGTCCGTCCCGCCTCCCGGCGGATGACCGAAGATCTGGGATTCGGTCTCTCGGTCGAGCCGCGGATTTAGATCGAGATCGGCCTGATGAGCGGACGGTTGATAGCGCGTCGCAGGTCCGAAGATTCCTCTCCCGTTATTGAGACAGAAGAACACCGACCTGGAATCGGTCTGTGAATACCAAACCAGGTCCTGATCGTGGTCATGGTCGATGTCGCCGGAGACCAATCTGCCCGGTTCAGATCTCCCGGAATCGAAGGTAATGGATTCCTCTCGGAATCCGCCCAGGTAGATCTCGATATCCTTATATCGACCTGTCTCGGAAAGGTCGGCCTCGTCAATCGATTTGTCTCCGTCAAAATCAGCAAATAATTGCTGGCCACCGAATAGGGCCTTGCGGTTCGAGACGGGAGGTTGAGGGAATTTCAGACCGCCGGCAGAGACCGAGGTCAGCCAGGGCGCGACGATGAGCACCCCAATCATCAGGCTGATAATTTTACGAAGGAAGCTGACCCTGTGCATTAAGTCCTTACGCATCAACCACAACAAAATGGGGCTTCAAATACTCGGGTCTTTTCTGAATGGCAAGTCAGTGGTTTTGATGATGGAATAAACACCTCCGGCCATTCATAAAGGCAAGCTTGAGCAAATCGCCGGCGAGTATCGATAAAAGACCTTCATTATCATCATAACAAATGATGATCCATAATAATCCGACAAGGCGGGTTGTGGACAGTATTACCGGCGAAGAATAAAAATTATTTGACTCTTATCGTGCGCCGCCTGGCGAAAATTTTGTGACCCTCATTGATAGTTGGCATAGATCACCTTGGACCGCGGATCTCGTACTTATCAAGGCGATGTGTATGAAGGTCTATTACAACTCATTTTGGCTCTTCCTGGTCTTGGTCGTTGCCTCATCGGCGGTCTTCCCACAAGACAAGACGGCGCTCGCCCGCCAGCATTATGAACTGGGGCGCAAACTCTATCGGGCCGGCCATTCGGATCAGGCGATCGAAGAACTCTATACGGCCCTCAGCCTTCAGGAGGTCTTCTTCAAAGCTCAGTATCTGCTCGGACGTTTATTGATAGACGTCGGACGGTATCAGGAAGCGGTGGCCACTCTCAATGCCATCGATCCCGTCAGATGGGAGACTGCCAGAGTTCAAAAACTATTGGGCAAAGCCTACTACGAGATGAACCAATTGAAACTGGCCGGCCGTAGGCTCGACCAGGCAATTGCGCGCTCCAAACGACCCGATTATGAACTCCACTACTTTCTGGGCCTGGTTAAACTTCGTCAAGGCGATGCCGCCGCCGCTGTCCGCGAAGAGAAGAGAGCTGCTGAACTGAATCCGGGATTTGCCCCGGCCCAGAAAGCTTTAAGTGATTCCTATCTGATGGAAGGAGAATACGCGGAAGCCGAAAAATCGCTGACCCGCTATCTGGCTCAGATTGATGACGAGATGGAGACATCAGTTCTTGAAGAACGTTTGCAGGGGATCCGGGTTTTGGCTCAGGCCAAGCCCGAATCTTCGGTTCGGAAACCGATCACCAAGCCAAAAATCAAGCGAATGTCTGTTCCGATCTATACGGAACAAGCCCGCCGTTATCGAGTGGAGGGAGCAGTCAGGGTTGAAGCCCTCTTCGCTACCGACGGCACCATTCCGCATGCATTCGTCGTCCAGGGACTCGGTTTTGGGCTGGACGAAGCCGCGTTGAGAGTCGCGCGAGAGATCGAGTTTGAACCCGGCGAAGTTGACGGTCAGCCTACCCCGATGTGGATCGGAGTGAGCATCGTCTTCTCGATCTTTGAGGAAGAGATCAAGGTTAAAGACGATTCAAGGATCGCGCTGATCACTGCCGGCGGCAGGGAAAACGGACGTGTCATCAAACGTCGGCATTGAGACCGGTTTCAACGTAATCATCAAGGAGGAATTCGTGCATGCACGCAGAGCCTTTCACCATCTCGGTGTCTGACGCGGCGTTGGCGGATCTAAATGCTCGGCTCTCACGGACCCGCTGGCCCGATCAACTCGAGGGGGTCGAGTGGGAGCAGGGAACTGATCGCGGCTACCTCCAAGACCTCATTAATTACTGGCAAATGGGTTTCGACTGGCGGGCTCAGGAATCGGCATTGAATCATCTGGCACATTTTCGTGCCACCATCGGCGATCAACAGATTCATTTTGTACACGAGCGTGCCAGGTCCGGGAATGGCATTCCGTTGATCATTACGCATGGCTGGCCGGGGAGCTTTGCCGAAATGCTCAAGCTGATTCCGTTGTTGACCGATCCTGAAGCGCATGGCGGTCAGGGCGAAGTTGCTTTTGATGTGGTCGTCCCCTCGTTACCAGGTTACGGTTTCTCTCCTCCGCCACGCAGAATGGGCGCCAATCCCTTCGTCATCGCGGAGCTTTGGGCTGAACTCATGGCAGGACTCGGCTACGAGCATTTTGCCGCGCAGGGCGGAGACTGGGGCGCCAGCGTCGCCATCGCGCTCGGCTTTCTTTTCCCCGCAAGGGTTCAGGGTCTGCACCTGAACTACATTCCCGGCTCATTCCAGCCTCCATCTGACCCTTCCGGGCACGACCTCACGGCGGAAGAGCGCGCCTTTCTGGCGGCGCGGGCCGATTGGGTTGAAACGGAGGGCGCTTATGGCCGCCTCCATGCAACGAAACCACAGAGTCTGGCTTATGCGCTCAACGATTCGCCGGTCGGGCTCGCGAGCTGGATCCTTGAAAAGTTCCGGGCCTGGAGTGATTGTGAAGGTGAGATCGAACGGGTCTTCACCAAAGACGAGCTGCTCACCAATATCTCAATCTACTGGTTCACGCAGACCATCGGCTCGTCGATGCGCCTCTATTGGGAGAGCCGGCGGCGTCCGCTGCGCTTCGCGCCGGGTGAGCGGGTGCGGGTGCCCGGCGCTCTCGCAGTCTTCCCGAAGGAGATTCCAATGCCGCCAAGGAGTTGGGTTGAACGGGTCATTGACGTGCGGCGTTGGTCGAAGATGCCCAAGGGCGGCCATTTCGCCGCCCTGGAACAACCGGCCCTGCTGGCGCAGGACCTCAGGGAGTTCTTCGGATCACTATCGCCATCCGGATAATCCCGGTGTTTTATGCGAGTATTGCTTGATTCATCAAATCGGCGGCAAATCAATCTAATCAGGTTCATCAATCTGTTATGCGAACGCTTCACGAGTTGATCAACGAAAGGGAACCGGCGATTCAGATGATCAGGGAGTGGGTCGATTCTGCGGAAGTTCCCTGCGACCTCCTACCACCCTCTCCGGACCGCGATGAGGTTTTGCTCAGTCTTCAAGTCACGACGAGCTCTCCTCTGGGCGCGGTCGCGTATGAGACGGGAGGAGTCGTTGTTCAGAACGGGTGGCTCCGCTTGATTGGCTCCGGGCATCCGCGACTACCCAGGCGAATCGACCAATGGAATGCTGGCCGAAGCCAGGGCCTATACCTCATCGCCGATGACGCTGCCGGAGGGTTCTTCGCTATGAATGACGGCGCCCGCGATTCTGATCGCGGGCCGGTCTGCTATTGGGCTCCGGACGACCTTGATTGGCTCGATCTGGAGATGGGATACACAGAGTTCCTGCGATTATGCCTCTCTGAACGAATCAATGATTTTTATGAAGACTTGCGCTGGCCATCGTGGGAAGCTGATGTGGCGTCTCTTCCAGGTGATCGATGCTTCTCTTTTTATCCGTCCTTATGGACTACAGAGGGTTCTGTCATCAGCAGTCACCGCGCGACGATCCCGGCATCGGAAGCCTTTGATCTGAAGGCCGATCTTGTTCGGCAATTATCAAGTGGGGACGCCTGATCATTTCGTTTTATCGGTCTCTTACGGATCGAAGCACAACGCATGGCTTGAACAATGGTACTCCTCGCAATTCTGTTGTGGTGACTTAATCATGGGCCTTGCCGACAGACCCTTAAATGGGGGCGATTTTACGCTTTCTTGATTCATTCGATCGATCTGCATTATCCGGTCTCCAGTCTTAAGCTCTCGTTCGAGATAAATCGAGGCCTGGAGGCGGTCTTTCCTCTCAACGAAAATACGATAAAATACTAGTAGTTATATATCATTTTCGCTTCGTTGGGCCTTGATTGGCCCTTATAGGCTTGACTGAGTATCAATAGTTATGTATTAATCCCTAGCAACATACTAGGAGTTTATGAAATTCGAGATTACCGATGAACGTATCCGGCCCAAGTGAATACGAATTGGAGCGCTCGAGCTGGCCAGCGAACCGAGCTGGCCGACAGGCCGCTCCGGCCGATGGCCCCCGGGGCCATTGGAATCCGACGCCCACATCCCTGGCCTGTCTGTGTATGCAGGCTAGCCACTAGCCTGTGGTTAGCCAGGAAATCTCTCCCAAACAAGTATTTATTCCCTGAAACAATCCGGTTATTCAAAGACTTTTGTTTTGAGGGACAATTGAATGTTCGCCTATCTGCTAAGGAGGGAAATAGGACCATGCGCAACGTGCTGGACGACGTGATTGCGGCCAATTCCGAATATGCCGCCAATTTTGGTGACAAAGGCCGATTGCCGCTGCCTCCGGGGCGCCGCTTTGCCATTCTGACCTGCATGGATGCGCGCCTCGATCCGGCTCGATACGCCGGTCTGGCGGAAGGCGATGCGCACGTGATCCGCAATGCCGGTGGGCGGGCCAGTGATGACGCCATGCGGAGGTGGCCACCGGGTGATCCAACTCTAACCTGACGCCTGCTCGTAACAATAGCGGAAAGGGACAGGCGGAGGGGGGGCGGGATTGGAGCCTTGGACTCGATACTCGGGAGATAGCTTGTTTATGACGTCTCAACCGTTGATCTCAAAACTCGTGATGGTGATTAGCCTGGTGGCGCTCGGTTGGCTGGCCCTGGAAGGGAATTGGCCGGCGAACGGACAGGTCGCGGTGCGAAACCAGGGATTCGTGCCGTACGATGAGGCGCCGATCAATTATCGTTCCGCCATCTTGAATGATCCGGTGGCCAGGCTTCAGAAACGAATCGAGCATGGAACGGTGACTTTAAAGTACGAACCGGTGCATGGTTATCTAAAGTCGGTCCTTGAAGAGCTGACGGTCCCGATCGACTCACAAACGCTGGTCTTCTCCAAGACGAGTTTCCAGTACCGGAAGATTTCACCGCAGACGCCGCGGGCGCTCTATTTCAATGACGACGTCTACGTCGGCTGGGTCCGCGACGGCAAGGCGCTGGAGGTCATCTCCTTTGACCCGCAGCAGGGCGCGATCTTCTACATTGTCGACGATCCGAAACCCGGCCAACTGCGGCCTGAGCGGCCGTCATTTCAGCGGGCGGAACTCGATTGTACGCAGTGTCACGTCGCCTCATCGACGCGAGGGGTGCCGGGCGCGTTGCTCCGCTCGGTCTTCCCTAATCCCTCGGGGACGCAGGCGACGCAAACGGAATCATTCATCACCGGGCATGAGAGCCCTTTCAAAGAGCGGTGGGGAGGGTGGTATGTCACCGGTACGCACGGCCGACAGACTCATATGGGAAATGTCGTAGTTCGTGACCGCGAGCACCCGGAACAGCTGGACAGGGCGGCCGGGGCGAACGTCCTCGATCTCTCAAAACGGTTCGACACTTCACCCTACTTGACGAGCCACAGCGATATCGTGGCGCATCTCGTGCTGGCGCATCAGACTCAGATGCACAACCTGATAACTCTGACCAACTATCGGACGAGGCTGGCGCTCCATGCGGCCGCCGCGCTCTCTCCAGGCGCGCTCTCAGACGCTGCCCGCCGGCAGTATGAAGGCCCCGCCGAAGAATTGTTGCGTTATCTGCTCTTCGTTGATGAGGTGCCGCTGGAGGACCGGGTTACGGGAAGCAGTGCGTTTACGGAGGAGTTTGCGGCGCGCGGTCCTCGCGATTCTCGCGGACGTTCGCTGCGCGATTTCGATCTGCGGACCAGGATCTTCAAATATCCATGCAGCTATCTCGTCTACTCGGAGGCCTTCGATGCCTTGCCTGAGCCGGCCAAGACCTATCTCTACCGCCGATTGCTGGAAGTGTTGACCGGCCGCGACCAGAGCTCTGTATTCACTCGATTAACCACTGAAGATCGGCGCGCGATCCTCGAGATCCTGCTGGAGACGAAACCGGGTCTGCCGAAGGAGTGGAATCAGTACGATCGGCAGATTCATCAAGGAGAGAAAAATTCGGGTCGGAATGGACCCGGAAGATCAATCAATTAAAAACAACGATTTCGGCGTGCTTTTCAGCTCGGGTGATCTATCTCGCCTGAGTCGGGAGAAGTGTGCCCGGATGTCAGTCAAATCTCGGAAGTCTGATCCCAGAGAAGAAAGGAAGGACGCATGAAAATATTCTCTAAATATCTGGCAAACCTATCGGTCTCCATTATCGCCCCGGCTGTTTCTGCCTTAGCCATTTCTGCCCTGGCTGTTTCTATTGGATTCGCTGCAGGTGGGGATTCGTTGGAGGGGCGCTGGGAGGCCAGCTTTACGCTCAACGGCACCGTGATTCCCTTTCGGCTCGACCTTTCGGGTCAGGGAGCCAACCTCAAGGGGACGCTTTACAACGGTGATCAGCAGCAGACCACGACCAGCACCAGGGTCGAGAACGGTACAGTGACGTTGAGCTTCGATCATTACCTGACGAAGATCGTGGCTACCCTCAAGGAGGGGCAGCTCGAAGGCCGGATTCAGGGACGCTTCGAGCGGGAGCGCTATATCGCCAGCTACCCGTTCCAGGCGAAACGATATGTTCCAGCAAATCTTTCTTCGGCCAATGTGCCGTCGATTGACGGTTTGTGGGAGATCCCTTACGAAAGCCCGAAAGGCGAGAGGGCATGGCGATTCGTCGTCCGGCAATCGGGCGCGGAAGTTTCGGCGGCGATCCTCCGCGTTGATGGTGACACCGGGGCGCTCACTGGAACCTACCGGGACGGCAAATTCGTGTTGAGCCACTTCGATGGGTCGCGCCCGCTCGTCTTGGAGGTCACGCCGACCACAGAGGGAACACTCGAAATTCTGCCCAACGGCGCTTATACAAACAAAGGCCGGCTAACCGCTTATCGGCCGAAAGAGGCCCGTGCCAAGGGGCTGCCGGAGCCTGCTAATTTCACCGCCCATACCACGATCAAAGACCCCAACGAACCATTTAAATTTGCCTTTCCGGATCTCAACGGCAAACTTGTTTCGAACACCGATGACAAGTTCAGGGGCAAGGTCGTGATTGCCGTCGTGACCGGCACCTGGTGCCCGAACTGCCACGACGAAGCGCAATATCTGGTCCAACTCTACGGCAAATACCGCAGCAAAGGGCTCGAGGTCGTGGCGCTCGATTTCGAGGAGCCGGAACAGCAGGACGAACTTGCCCGCGCCCGCGCCTTCATCCAAAAGTATGGGATCGAATACTCCTACCTGATCGCGGGAGCGCCGGTCGAGATGTGGGAGAAGGTGCCGCAGGCGGTCAATCTCAACACCTGGCCGGCGACCTTCTTTATCGGCCGTGACGGGCGCGTCAAGAGCATTCATGCCGGGTTTGCGGCTCCCGCCAGCGGCGAATTCCATCGTCAACTGAAGGAGGAGTTCACCGCGACGATCGAGCGGTTGTTGGCGGAAGAAGTGGCCGGTAATTCCGCTCCCGCCGCCAAAGGCGATCGGCGCTGAAGAGTCGCTGACCGGACGATGTTGGGGGTAAAAGGCGCGGGTGGCGGAACTCCGGATGAGATTCACCGCCTGCGCCGCAGTTCGATTCCGCGCCAAATGTCGCCAAATGCAGAAGGCTTGCCTGATCAACCAAAGATGATGGCGACACACTAACCAAGGAGCGAGTGATGGCTGACGAAGAAAAAGTAGTCTACAACACGGAGGAAGATCAGGAATGGGCCGAGAAGGATCCGCAAGCCACCGCGCGGCTGCTCGGGATCCTGCGGTTCGGTTTGGTCGAGATCGAAAAAGCGACGGAGCCGATCGAGGCGGACGGGAAGCGCTTCGGCGCCGGAAGTCACGTCGTGCGTTTGCCGCAGCCATCCGGCGGCTGGGCCAAGACGTTGCTCGAACGGCAGACCTATCCCGATCTAAGACTTTAGCTCGCATCAATAGAAAGTGTTGACGAACGACCCCGCCGTCCGTGAGTCAAGACGTGCAGGATGGCGGGGATCGTAAAAGTTGGGAGTCGCGCTATGGTTAAATTTCTGAACCATCGAATCGGAAATCTGCTTAAGACCATCGGAACCAGGGGGGCCGAGAGACTGGAGGCTTTTCTATTCAACGCTTTCTCCGCGCCGAGCCCGGCCAACTGCCTGTGTTGTTGCACGTGTACGTTGTGTTGGAACAGGCGGGGCCTGGAGCCCGTGCGGAGGAGATGACGGTCGATTGCCAGACGATGACGAGACCGGAACCCGCTGTCAGCTTTCAGGCGAAACGGCGGGTTCCGTGTTTTCAGCGGCCTTATTAGCGGAGGGAGCATGAGCCAGACCCGCCGAAGAGGTCCGCTCAAGGAACGAGAGTAATTTCTGTGGTCACTCTGCCTTCTACTTTTTGTGCGGTGGGTTCCCAGGATCCACCGCGCTTTTTTGAAGTCCATCACTGATCGGCTTGGGATTGAGCGTCGCCATCGGCTACTGGCCGCCAACAATTGATGGCTGCGCCGACAGTCCGACTCTACCCGAGGTTGGTTTTGCTGGGAATCTCGAGTATGGAGGGCGGGCTGTCGGCACAACTATCAGCGACCGGTGGTCGTTGCCCAAACTCACTCAACAGGAGAACCCGAATCAATGAACAGATGGTTATTTCGCCGGCTGACCGAGGGCCGGCAACTCAATTCGATCCTTTCGTTCAACACTGGGGCGCCGTTCAACCTCACCGCCGGTTACGACTGGAGCCTGAGCGGTGACCTCTCATCCGGCGCGAAGAGAGGCCGCGCAAGCCCGGAAGCCTGAGCGCGGCCATTTTTCACTCCCACTCATCGGAAAATGAAAGGAGCACCCGGATGTTGTCAAAAATTACATTGATTAAACAAAGCTGCAACTGGTGGATAAAAACTCTGTTTCAGGTCTGCGGTCTATGGTTGCTTTTCACCTGGCAGCTCTCCGCTCAGTCGTATCAGGGCAGCTTGCGCGGCGCGGTGCATGACGGCGCCGGAAAAGCCCTGGCGGCGGCGACGCTGACCCTGATCAATGAGCAGACCAATGTCAGCCGTGCCACCGTCACCAACGAATCAGGCGAATACGTCTTCGAAAGAGTCGATCCCGGCCGCTATAAAATCTCCGCAACACTTTCCGGGTTCAAAAAGACCGACCGCTCGGGCGTGGTGGTCGAAACCCAGCAGCAGGTGGCTTTGGATCTGACGCTGAACATCGGCGATGTGACGGAGACCGTGGTCGTCACCGGCGAGACCCCGACGCTTGAAACTTCCAATCCGTCGACCGGGACGGTCCTGAGCAAACAGGTGCTCGACGATCTACCCAATGCCGGACGCAATCCCTTCATCCTCTCGGCCATCACGCCGAACGTGATTCCGGCTGGAAATCCGACCTTCAACCGGCAGCAGGACCAGAGCGGATCCTCGCAGATTTCGCTGGCGGGCGGTCCGGTGCGCGGCAACAACTACATCATCGACGGCGTGCCGATCACGGATCTGATCAATCGGGCGGTCATCATTCCAACGCTCGAAGCCGTCCAGGAGGTCAAGGTTCAGGTCAATACTTATGATGCCGAGGCCGGGCGCACCGGAGGAGGTTTCTTCAATACCCTGGCGCGTTCGGGGAGCAACGACCTGCACGGTAGCCTGTTCGGTTTTACGCGCCCCTCCGCGCTCGGAGCCAACAACTTCTTCAATAATCGTAACGGTGTCGAGAAGCCCGATGCTTCATACAAACTTTATGGCGGCAGCCTGGGCGGACCGGTCAGCATTCCAGGGCTTTACTATGGTCGGGATCGCACCTTCTTCTGGACGGCGTTCGAGGGATACCGCCAGCAAACCTTTCTGAGCGACACCATCACCGTGCCGACCGCGCGTGAGCGAACGGGGGATTTTTCGCAGAGTGGCGTTACGATCATCGATCCGACGACCGGGCAGCCTTTTCCGGCCAATATTATTCCGGGCAATCGGCTCGATCCGGTCGGCGCCAGCCTGGTGCAGTATTTCCCGTTACCGAGAGCTGGGCAGAGCCGCTATGTCGCCACTTCGACCTTGAGCGACCGCGCCGATCAGCGAACGTTCAAGTTCGATCACGAGGTCACCAGGAACTACAAAGTCAGCGCCTTTTACGCGCATTACGGCAGCCGCGAACCGGTGGCCGATTACTACGGGAATCTCGCCAATTCCGGCGGCAGTCTGCTCTATCGCAACGTCCATGTGCTGGCCTGGAACAACATCATTACCCTGGGACCCACGACGCTCCTCAGCTTGCGTTACGGATACAACACCTTCAACGACAGTGTGGCGACCAGCAGCGCGGGCTTCGACGTCGCGAGTCTCGGCTTCGACCGGGGCTTCGTCGACGACCTCGTTTTTCAAAAGTTTCCCCGAATCAATATCGCCGGAAATGCCTATGGACCGACGACGCAACCCGCGCTCGGTTCCGAACCCCCGGCGGTGCGGCGTTATTACTCGCATAACCTTCAGGCGAGCCTCTCCAAACTGGTGAGGAGACACAGTCTGAAGATCGGCGGCGATTACCGGCGACTGGCCACGGACTTCACGCAGATCGGGCAGGCGAGCGGCGAGTTCTATTTCGATGCGGCCGTGACCGGCAATGCGATCGCCAACATGCTGTTGGGGCGGCTGAACTTCACACAGAACAACACGGCGCAGATCGCCGGACCGTTGTCGGCTTACGTTAATTACTGGGGCGGCTATCTGCAGGACGATTTTCGCATCACCTCCAGGCTCACGATCAACGCCGGGCTGCGTTACGAATACGAGCGGGGTTTGCAGGAACGGGACCATCAGATCACCGTCGGCTTCGATCGCAACGCCGTCAGCCCGCTTGCGGTTCCGGGGCTCGACTTGAGAGGCGGTCTGGTCTATGCCGGCGTCAACGGAGCGCCCACGCAACTCTCGCGCCCCTGGAAGACCAAATTCGGGCCGCGTCTGGGTTTCGCCTATGCGCTCAACGACCGGACGACGATTCGCGGAGGATACGGCATCTTCTGGGCGCCGCAGGTCTTCACCTTCACCATCGGCGGCGTCGGCGCGATCGGATTCTCCGCCGTCTCGACTGTCGCATCTGGGCAGCCGCTCTCGAACCCCTTTCCGAACGGATTGATCCAACCGACGGGCAGTTCGCTCGGGCTGCTGACCAACGTCGGCACCGCGGTCGATTATGTCGACCCCAAGCGCGGCGCACCATACGTCCAGCAGTACTCATTCGACCTGCAGCGTGAGTTGCCGGCTGGAGTGGCGTTGACCCTCAGCTATGTCGGCAGCCGCGGCACGCAGTTGAACCTGGGCAGTATCAATGATTCGACGATCAATCTGAATCAATTGACGCCGCAGACGCTCAGCCGGTACACGGCGGCGCAATTGACCGAGCGCGTCGCCAATCCGTTCTACGGAGTGGCCGGGGCAGGCGCTCTGAGCAATACGGCCACTGTCGAACGCCGCCAACTGTTGCGCCCTTTCCCGCAATTCGCGGACATCCTGGTGCACGGGGCGGGCGGCGGCAAGTCGTTCTACAACTCGCTGACCATCAAGGCGCAGAAGCGGCTGCGCAAAGGCGTCGGTTTTCTGACCTCGTACACTTTCAGCAAGTTGCTCGATAACGTGGTCGGGCAGGCCAATTTTTATGGGACCGCCGTGGTCGGGCCGCTCAATACGTACAACCTGGCGGGCGAATATGGCCTCTCGAGCTTCGATACCCCGCATCGCTTCATCGTCAGCGGCAGCTACGATCTGCCCTTCGGCAAGGGCAAGAGACGGCTCGACCGCGTGATCGGCGGCTGGCAGATCAATGCCATCGGCACTTATCAATCGGGTTTTCCCGTCGCCGTCACGCAGGCCACCAACAACACCCTGGCCTACAGCCGCCTGCAACGGCCGAACCTCGTCGCGGGCGTGTCTGCCGCCACCTCCGGCTCGACCCAGGATCGGATCGACGGGTATCTGAGTCCGGCAGCCTTCACCGCGGCGGCGACCGGGATCTTCGGCAATGCGCCTCGCACCCTCGGTGTGCGGACGCCCGCGCCGCAACAGACCTGGGACCTCGGACTGCTGAAGAATACCCGGATTTTTCAACGGTTAAAGGCACAGTTTCGATTGGAAGCCATTAACGCGTTCAACACTCCGGTCTTTCGGTTGACCAACACCGCCTTCGGCAACGCGAACTTCGGTAAGATCACTTCACAGGCTAATTTCCCGCGCACCGTGCAGGTCAGTGTGCGTCTCTGGTGGTAGCGAGTTCACTTATTTGAGGTCATAAAAGCGATCTTCATCTTGTGGTTAATTAGTTGATAGTTGATATTAAGCGATCGGAAATGGGCGTTGGGATTATCGCGTGACCATTGTCTGGAAAAACGTCGAGAAGGAGAAATAGGTTAATGGAACCCAGGTTACATGGAACAACCTCGAACATCTGATCCGACCCGAGATGAACGCGCCGGTGGAGTCCGAACCCCAGGCGAGGAGATTGGTCTAATCATCGACAATCCGCCGGTTCTCATCGAAGGGGCGCTGGGAAGCGGTACACGACTCACTCAACGCTGGAGCCATGGCGCCGTTCACGATTCTCTTCCACCCATGGCCGATCACGTCATTATGACGTACTACGGTGAGGAACGAGAGATCAAGTTGCAAAGCGATGGAAGACGAATCGCGTCGCGTACTCGTCCCGGCTCAATCACGATTATTCCGGAAGGCTCTGACGGCCGGTGGGATGTCGCGGGCTCGATCGAGGTGTCGCATATCTACTTACCGGCGTCTCGACTCCAACCGATCGCCGATGCTCTCGCCAAAGGGCAACGAATCGAACTGCTCGACCGGGTCGCCTTCGACGATCCGGTTGCGGCGCGCATCATGGAATTGCTCAGCCGCGAAGCCGCGATAGGTGACGCGTCCTCACGGCTCTTCGTTGAGCAGGCGATCGACCTGCTTTGTACTCAACTGATCCGGGGGCATTCGGCGATCGGAGCGCGGCCGGATCCTGAGGTCAAGCGCGGTCTTGCTCCATGGCAGGTCAAGCGAGTCACCGAATACATGATCGAACACATCGGTGAAGAGCTCAGCCTGAATGAACTGGCCGGAATCCTTAATCTCAGCCGGTTTCATTTCTGCACTGCTTTCCGTCAGGCGACCGGCAAGACGCCGCACGAATGGCTGGTTCTGCAAAGAATCGGCTCCGCCAAAAAGTTGCTGGAAGACCGCCTCTTAAGCATTACGGAAGTTGGGTTGTCGGTCGGCTATGGAACCCCTTCCGCGTTCGCGGCGGCGTTCCGGAAGGTCGTGGGAGTAACGCCGACCGATTTTCGCCGCAGTCTATAACCTCCATTTCCCCAGCCACATCGTAGATTCGGCCCCAATTCGCACCGCGATTTTTCCGCCTCGGTCCTCAACTTTTTATGATCATCGCAATTTTGCGATAATCTCCGCAATCCGTGAACGGCGGCCCGCTGGCTTTCGGAGTATCCTCTGACCATCGTTGAACGCCGAAACGGTTCGGCGCAAACAGCAAGTGAAGAGGAGAACTGAGATGAAGACCTGGTTGATTACTGGCGCCTCGCGGGGATTTGGCGCACTCATCGCAAAGCGGGCTTTGGAAGTCGGCGATTACGTCGTGGCGACAGCCCGCAATCCACAGACAATCGTTGACGCCCTCGGCAGTCATCCGAACCTGCTGGCCCTGCCGCTCGACGTTACGAACGAGCCGCAAGCCCATGAAGCGGCGGCTTCGGCAGTCGAGCGATTCGGCCGAATCGATGTCCTGGTGAATAACGCCGGTTTTGGGCTGTTGGGCGCAGTCGAGGAGGCCACCGGCGAGGAGGTGGAACGGCTGTATCGCGCCAATGTGTTCGGATTGCTGAACGTCACCAGAGCCGTCCTGCCGCAGATGCGCCGGCAGCGGTCCGGCCATATTCTTAATATGTCATCGGTCGGCGGCTATCGCTCCGGTGCCGGTTTCGGCGTCTACTGCTCGACGAAGTTTGCGGTCGAAGGATTGAGCGAGGCGCTGGCGGATGAATTGAACCCGCTCGGGATCAAAGTCACAATCGTTGAGCCGGGCTATTTCCGCACCGACTTTCTCGATTCCCAATCCCTGATGGTGAGCCCGATCAGGATCGACGACTACACGGAGACGGCCGGCGCGACCCGCGAGAAAGCGAAGAGCGTGAATCATAATCAACCGGGCGATCCGGCCAAACTGGCGGCGGCAATTGTCGATCTCGCCGGAAATTCCGAAGCTCCTCTCCGCATGCCGTTCGGCAGCGACACGGTCGCGGCCATCGAAGCCAAGAACGCTTTCGTGGTTTCAGAGCTGACGAAATGGCGCTCCGTCTCGGTGAGCACGGACTTCGATGCTCCTGCTAAATCGTAACGGCAAACGTCATTAGCTGGTGGATGCGTCGCCAGCCTACGGCTCGGGGCCACGGTCGAGATGGTAATCATTTTCAAGGTCGCGGGGCTAACGACGCTCCGCGACCCAAAGTCATGCTTGTCACTGTGGATTAGTGGGGAATAGAATACTTCACTTGCCAGGAACAAGTTCAGGCCTGCCTGAGACAGGCGCCGATTCGTCCGTGTGATGAGATCGCGGTGGGCGGAAGCGTGAATTTCGGCTTGTAACGTCCGCTATCAAATAGTCTTGATGCCAAAGGAGACCCTGATGAGCTTGTACGATCCAGATCGAGAAGATACCACGATCTACAAAGTGGTCGTTAACCACGAAGAGCAATATTCCATCTGGCCTGACTATAAGGAGATGCCTCTCGGATGGAATGAGGTAGGGAAGAGCGGCCTCAAGCCCGAGTGTCTGGACTATATCAAAGAGGTCTGGACCGACATGCGGCCGTTGAGCCTGCGGAAGAAGATGGAAGAGATGGCGAAAAATCCGTCGCCGCCGCCTCCTCCTCCCGACCCGAACCGGCCTCGCGAGCAGAGCCTGGTCGATAACCTTTGTGAAGGGACTCATCCGGTCGAGGCCAGTTTGCGGCCGGAAAAGACGGCCAAAGCTCTCAAAGACCGGATTGAGATGGGGTATGTCCATCTCAAATTTACCGGCACCAAGGGGGGCACAGAGCTCGGCGTGAGGCTCGATCGGGAGACTCTGGATTTGGGCCAGGCTGATTTTGAGGATCAATCCGGCACCGTTCATTTGGAAGGAGATTTGACACTGGACTATGTCAAGGTCCGATGCATCGCCGATATTAATCTCAAAACTCTTACCGGCCATGGACATCTGGTACGGATCTAAGGCCTTGGGCCTGGTTCCTACTCGCTTCTGTGACGAGGTTTTGACGAATCACATGGTTTTCCGTTCCGTTGCTCCACAATACCCAGCCTCTATGTGGGAGTGCTGCCAGACGGGCCTCATTCGTATCTGAGGGCGATCAGCGGACTGACCTTCGTGGCGCGCCGCGCCGGGAAGTAGCAGGCGGCGAAGGCGACCCCGGCGAGCAGCGCCGAGATGCCGACGTAGATGACGGGGTCCTTCGCGCTCACCTCGTAGAGGAGGCTCGACATCAGCCAGGTGAGCGCGAAGGAGGCCGCCAACCCGAGGGCGATGCCGACGAGCGTCAGCGTCATGCCGTGACGGACGACCATGGAGAGGATGTCTCGCGGTTGTGCGCCGAGGGCCAGGCGCACACCGATCTCATGTGTCCGCTGCGCGACC
>DATEFT010000055.1:0-8812 GCA_035280505.1 Blastocatellia bacterium
GGTAGGCAGGGCGTAACTGATGAAATGGACCGTATGCCCGCGTTCCGACAACTCTCGCCCCAACTCCGAACCGACAATTCCACTGCCGCCGTAGGTTGGAAAGACCGTAATACCTATATTCATTCAGGAGTAGAAATTCATGGGCCGGGTCAGCAGCGCCAGTGGGTCGACCACGTTGAGCGCCTCCCGGACAAAGAAAGCCTCGCCATAATCGGCGCTGATCAGCATTCCGAAGTAACGATCCCGCGACTCGATCTCACGCATAAACTTGTCCGAGCTGATCCGGGTCTGGAGCTCCCGGCTGTTCTGATTGAAAAATTGGGAGGCATGGGCTCGGATCGATTCCATTTTGCGCCCGAACTCTTCACTGATATCGACCACGAAGCTCGGGGCGACATAGCGTGGAAAGTAGAAGTGGGCCGCGCAAGACGGCCGCCAGCGCTCCATTCCGGCTTCCGCGTCATATTTCACCAATCCCGCCAGATGCAAGGCTTCCCGAACCAGTTGGGATCCATGCGCATGATCGGGATGTGGATCTTCCCAATAATGAGTGAAGATGACCCGCGGCTTCAACCGCCGGATGGCCCTCACCAGTTTCACCCGCGACTCCTCGTTAACCCACAGGCGCGAATCGCCCAGATCCAAATTCTCCCGCACCGACAGCCCGAGGATGAGCGCGGCCCGGGTGGACTCCATGATTCGCATCTCCGGCGTTCCACGAGTCCCGGCTTCACCACGAGTCAGATCCAGGATGCCCGTCTTGTATCCCATGGCACCCAGCTTAACGAGCGTGCCCCCAACCGCTAACTCGGCATCATCCGGATGGGCGGCGATGGCCAGTACATCAAGTTGTGACTTTTCTGTATTCAACATAGATGCGGCAAAGATTACCACATTCAGAAATCGGGGGCAGGATCTCAAAGGACTAATACTAACCAAATAACGGAAATTTTGCTTCCGCTGTTCCCTCTCTTTGCCGGCTCGTTGTTACGGCTTTCTTATGGAGCTCGAGCCGCACGGCTGGCTCTCGGCAAGAGATTTATTAAAAACCTGGATTAAAATTGCGGATGGTAAATTGTGGCGTTTTGACTTATCCTTACCCCCGCATTGAAGGCGGCTGTCCGAAGCGACTTCTTACCGAAATGGCTCGCAACAACAGCGATCAGATCCGATTTCGATGCCTTGATGGCTCCATAGTTCTGTATTGGCGGTGAGGCGCTCAGATCCAGCTTTAACATTGAAGGTGTTCATTGGTAGAGGAATATTTTTGTGCAGTCCAGTCTCAAAGTGAAACCACTTAAACAAACCAAACCGGTTCCGGTTCACAAAAGCGCTTCCCCACCTCAAGAGAACCCGGCGTTATCGGGCATTTATAAATGGCTGTTGCGCGCGACCGTCCTGACCGGCGGCGCGTCGGTCATGGTCGTTGAAATTTTAGGCTCGCGAATTCTGGCGCCGAGCTTCGGCACCACGCTCCACGTCTGGAGCGCGCTGATCACGGTGACCCTGGCGGCCCTGGCGGTCGGATATGCGGTCGGCGGACGAGTCGCTGATCGCCGGCCCGGACTGGGCGGGCTCATGGTCGTGATGGGAAGTGCGGCCGGAACGCTGCTTATCTCCGACCTGATCACCAAGGGCGTGCTGCGCCTGGCCTATGAAGCCGGCATGGTCAGCGGCACCTTCATCGCCGCGACGCTGCTCTTTCTGCCGACCCTCTTTCTGCTGGGGATGATCTCTCCGATGGCGGTTCGGGCCGCCGCCGACGAGCAGCAACTGGGAACCAGCGTCGGCAACCTGTACGCGCTCTCGACCGTCGGTTCGGTCGCGGGCAGCCTCTCGGTCTCGCTGCTGTTGATTCCGAACATGACGGTTCACATCGCGCTGATCTCGACGGCCGTCGCGCTCGCTCTCATTCCCCTGAGTTATCTGCTGATCCGCGCCAAGCGACAGGCGGCCCTGCTGCTCTTCCTGGGCTTGAGTCTGGCCGTCGTCACCACCAAGGTGGTGGGTGAGGAAGGGGACCGCGAGGTCATGTATAAAAACGAATCCTTTCCGGTGACGGCGCGCATCCCTTCGGCTTACGGCGACCTGGTGGTGAGCGATCACCGCGGCGTGCGGTATCTCTTTCTGAACGGCGTCCAACAGGGCTCCCTGATCGGCGACGTCTCTTATGCCAAATATGCTTACGGTCTGGAGCGGTTGACGACCGTGAAGGGAATCCCCAAATCGATCCTGATCTGGGGGCTGGGAGCGGGGGTCTTCGCCCGAGCCATGGCCGAAGCCGGAGTTCAGGTCACGGTCATCGAGATCGATCCCATGTCGGAGAAGGTGGCCCGGGAATATTTCGGCCTTCCCTCATCCGTCAAGGTGATCATCGGGGACGCGCGAACCGAGACCTTAAAACTACGGGAACATTACGACGTGATCGTGCTCGACGCCTTCAGCGGAGACACGCCGCCCTTTCACTTGCTGACGCGCGAGGCCTTTCAGAGCTTGCGCGATCGTCTGGCGCCGGACGGCCTGGTCCTGGCCAATGTCGTCGGCGGGATCTCCGGGCCCGAGTCCCGAATCGTCTCCTCAATGGTCGTCACGATGGAAGAGGTCTTCGGTCCGACCAACGTCTTCGCTCCCAACTGGGCGCTGGCCGGACGACCGGCCCAGTTCGTCTCGACTCTCTTTCTGGTGACCGGCAAGCTCCCGGAGTCTCCGGCCCCATTTACAATGAAAGTTTACGAAGAGATCCGGCGTTTGAACTATATCGAAGCCGTACTCTCTTCGCCGATTAAGCTGCCCCGCGAGAACAGCGTAATCCTGACGGACGATTACGCTCCGCTCGAGGCCTGGTCCGATGCGGCGGTCGAGGCCATGCGTTATTGAGCGCACTGCGGAAAAGCTGAAAAAATCGAAGAAAACTGAACCTAAAATGGCAGATCGCCCGTCTGAGCGGTTTTGGTTTATGCGAAAACGGTCTAAACTTACCCGCCCGGAACTTCGTAACATGACTGGTAGTCAAGCATGAGATCATTGTGAAAACCAAGGTCACACAGTCCCCAACGATCGCAGCTCGCTTTATCTTGCATGGCGAAGTCGTTGCCTTTCCGACTGAGACTGTCTATGGCCTCGGCGCAAATGTGTTCAACGAAGAAGCGATTCGGAAAATCTTTGCCGCCAAAAATCGGCCGGCCGATAATCCTTTGATCGCCCACATTTGCGATATCTCACAACTGGAATACATCACCAACACCACACCGCCGATCGCCCAACGATTGATCCGGCGCCTCTTTCCCGGCCCGCTGACGCTGGTCCTGACGAAGAGCGAAAAAGTCCCGTTGATTGCGACCGGAGGTCTGAACACGATCGGCGTGCGAATGCCTCGCCATCCGATCGCCCAGCAATTTCTTCGCGCCTGTGGAATGCCGGTGGTGGCGCCCTCGGCCAACCTCTCGGGGCGGCCCAGTCCAACCACCTGGCAGGCGGTCCGGGGAGATCTCGAAAACCGCATCGGCTGCATTCTGAAGGCCGACCAGACCCAGATCGGATTGGAGTCGACGGTGGTTGATTGCACGGGGCGGGTTCCGGTCATCCTGCGGGCCGGCGCGGTGACCTTCGAACAACTACGTGAAGTGGTCCCGGAGATGAAACTGGCGGACCGCCGAGTCCTGATCTCGCCTAAAAGCCCGGGCCAGAAGTATCGCCATTACTCGCCGCGGGCCAAAGTCATCATCATTAACTACCCGCAATACACGATCGCCGCGGACGACGCCGCCTTTATCGGATTGGAAGCGCCGCCGCATGCCAGCTCATTCAGAAAGATCCTGATCTGCCGAAATGTGGCGGAGTACGCGCGCTCGGTCTTTCAGTTCTTCCGCGATTGCGATGAGGTCTCGGTCAACACGATCTACTGCCAGACCGTCAGCGAAGACGGCCTGGGATTGGCCCTCATGGACCGTCTGGAACGGGCCGCCAATGACTGAGCCGATAATTGCGCGCGATCTGCGGGCTTAACGATTCAAGACCATCAATCCCAACAACAGAGGCAGATAGAGCACCGAGGCTCGAAGCAGAATGCTCGATCGCTCGCGCGTTAAATTCCTGGCCGCGAAGAGGCTGGAATAGAAGAAGGACGCGCCCAGCCCGATCGCTCCGGCAAAGTACCACCAGCCCGCAAGGTTGAGATAGGTCGGGAGCAGGCTGATCAAGACCAGGGCCAGCGTGCAACCGATGATCTGCCGCGCGGTGGACCTGCCGTCCGGCTCGACGACGGGCAGCATGCGAATCCCGGCCCGATCGTAATCGTCCCGGTAGAGGACGGCGATGGCGTGAAAGTGCGGGAACTGCCAGAAGAAGAGGATCGCGAACAGGACCAGCGCTTCAATTCCGATCTCGTTCCGAGCCGCGGCCCAGCCCAGTAAGGGAGGCAAGGCGCCCGGAAAAGCTCCGATCAGCGTGCACCATCGAGAGCGGGTCTTCAGTGGAGTGTAGAGAAAGAGGTAACTGGCCAGAGCGAGCAATCCGCAAACTGCCGTCAACGGATTGACGAAGCGCGCCAGATAGAACTCCGCCGCGACCGAGAGGGCTACCCCGAACCAGAGCGCCTGAGCCGGAGCCAATTTGCCGGCCGGCAGGGGGCGCGCCTTCGTTCGAATCATCAAGGCGTCCAGACCGCGCTCCCAGTATTGATTGAGCGTGCTGATCCCGCTGGAGAGCAGGGCGATCCCGAGCGCCACGTGAAAGAGAGAGTGCCAGTTGATCGGCGATGCAGAGCCGAGCGCAAACCCGGCCAATGACGAGAAGACGACCAGTACTGTAATCCGCGGTTTTGTGAGAGCTAAATAGGCGGCCAGCCTCTCCCCTAACTTAGATTCTGACGCCAAGGGCCGGGCTGCCGCTCTCGACACTTGCGCCGCCGTCTCTTCGACGGGGGTAATGACTTCCATGACTTACCTTTCATATCAAGAAAAATGACGAAGCCGTTCAGCGAACAGAATAAGATAGCAGAGGTGCTGAAGATTTTCCAACCGCGAGTCAGCCCAGCGGGAACCGTTTCATCTTGGATCGGGCGGGAACTTCATCTATAGCGGGGACTTCCGGGGATGCCGGGGGCGGCGCGGAGGCCGGAACTTCCGGGGTCTGGGCCGCCTCGCGAGGGGCCGCTGCCGGTCTCGGATGATAGCGCCCCGAGAGCATGAGAGTGAACGCCATCTCCATGTTGATGGCCTGCAGTGCCATCCTCGTTTCGACGATCAGCATCATGCACCCGTAAAAGAGGACCAGCGTGCCGACGATCCCGAGCACGTTCGGCAGCCACATCGAGGTCCGTAAAAGCGAGACGATGCCGATCGCGACCGTGGTTCCGACGAACATCCCGAGCGAGACATAAAAACTGGTCAGGGCGCGCTGAATATAGCGGCTGCGCCGCACCTGAATCTCCAGTTGCCGCTCGATCTCATGCCGCCGCTCTTCGGGAAAATCGACCTCCTCGGCGGCGGAGAGCTGCTCCATCTTGGCGATCAGCTCTCGGACCCGATCGACAATCCGAGCCAGCCGGTTCGAAGTCGAGAAGACCAGGGTCCCGCAGGCCGAGATCAAAACGGCCGGGGTGATCATGGCGCTCAAGACATTGAGCGCGTTAACGGTGCGCTGCATTTTGTCAAACCAATCCCAATCCATTGATCTGTTCCGCCAATTGGAAATCTTTCTCCGTCAAACTGCCGACGCTGTGGGTCATGACGCTGAGACGAACCCGGTTCCACCCATGGATCAGAATATCGGGATGGTGATCCAGGGCCTCGGCGGCCTCGGCGACCCGATTGACGAACTCCATGGCCTGTTTAAAGTTTTCGAGCTGAAAGTCGCGGACCAGCCAATCACCCTCGCGGCGCCAATGGTCCAGACTCGACACACGCCCGCTGACCTGATCTTCGCTCAGCCTCATGGTTTCCCCCTTCATGATTACCGCAACTCATTATTGATAATGAAGTTGTCTTACCAAGTCCCAGATGTTCTCATACAAATGACCCCTTGCACAATGCGCCGCAAGTTGTGATAGACTGAAGCATCCACCCTTCTTACTTTGATTAGAGATGATGGAATTGATTATTTTGCCTTCCTCCCTTCTTAAAATACGGGTTTCAGGAGAGTGGCCCGTCAATGCCAGTTAAGGAGACACGCGACTCATGGTAACTGAACTTATGATTGAACGCCGCCCCGCGTTTGCCCCATCGACCTTAGTTAGCGCGTATCGCACGATGTACACTTCACGCCGGCTCGACGACAAGGAATTGATGCTTAAACGGCAGAACCGCGTCTATTTTCAGATCAGCGGTGCCGGCCACGAAGCAGTGGTGGTCGCAGCCGGAATGGTTTTGCGCCCGGGTTATGATTGGTTTTACGCCTACTATCGGGATCGAGCGCTGGCCCTGCAGTTGGGCCAAACGCCCTACGAACAGTTGCTCGGCGCCGTCGCCGCCAAAGACGATCCGAACTCGGGTTCCCGTCAGATGCCTTCCCATTGGAGCAGTTCGAAGTTGCACCTGGTCTCACGTTCATCATGCACCGGAACACAATTTCTCCAGGCCCTCGGAGCCGCCGAAGCAGGATATCGATATTCCTTGATCAAAGAGATTGTTGACCGCACTTCTCAATTTAAAGAAGACGAAGTCACTTATGTCTCCGCCGGCGATGGCACGACCAGTGAAGGTGAATTCTGGGAATCTCTCAACACCGCTTGCAATCTCAAACTCCCGCTCCTCTATCTGATCGAGGACAATGGATATGCAATCTCGGTTCCGGTCGAGGTCCAGACCGCCGGAGGGAGTATCTCCCAACTGGTCAGGGGATTCCCCAGTCTCTATGTCGAAGAGTGTGACGGCACGGACCTCTTCGAGAGCTATCGAACGATCAAACGCGCGTTCGAATACTGTCGCGAACGCCGCGG
Organism: Blastocatellia bacterium; assembly: GCA_035280505.1. Taxonomy (GTDB): domain Bacteria; phylum Acidobacteriota; class Blastocatellia; order RBC074; family RBC074; genus JAKEHZ01. Next base: position 6,938 of record DATEFT010000055.1, read on the forward strand.
ACCGGCGCTGATCCACGCGCATGTCATCAGACCTTACTCCCACTCGCAATCGGACGACGAGACGCTCTATCGGCCGGCGGAAGAGCGCGCCCGCGACGCGGCCCGCGATCCGATCAAGAAACTTGGCGACCATCTGATCAAAGAGCAGATCCTGACCCCGGCCGAGCTGCAAAAACTGAAGGACGAGATCGATCAGGAGATCAATCAATTGGCCGACCAGGCCATGACCGTTCCGCAGCCGACGAAGGATTCGGCCACCCTCTATATCTACTCCCCGGACGTCGATCCGACCTCGGACCAGTTCGATACTGAAGACCAGGTCAGCCTCAGCGGCAACGAGGGCACGATGGTGGACCTGATCAACCGCTGCCTGCACGAAGAGATGGAGCGGAATCCGCGAATCGTCGTGCTCGGCGAAGACGTGGCCGATGCGAGCCGCGCCGAATATCTCAACCGCGTCAAAGGGAAAGGCGGAGTCTTCAAGGTGACGGCCAACCTGCAGCGGCGATTCGGCAGCGATCGCGTCTACAATACGCCGCTGGCGGAGGCCAGCATCATCGGGCGCGCCATGGGTCTCTCGACCCGCGGTTTGAAGCCGGTGGCCGAGATCCAATTCTTCGATTACATCTGGCCGGCCTTTATGCAACTCCGTGACGAGGTGCCGATCTTACGCTGGCGCTCGAACAACACCTGGAAATGCCCGATGGTCGTGCGAGTCCCCGCCGGCGGATACTTGAGGGGCGGCGCCATCTATCATAGTCAATCCGGGGTCTCGACCTTCACGTCGATTCCCGGCTGGCGCGTGGTCATGCCGTCCACGGCCCTCGATGCCAACGGGTTGTTGAGAACCGCGATCCGGTGCGACGATCCGGTCCTCTTTATCGAACACAAACACCTCTATCGTCAGACCTACAACAAAAGCCGCTATCCGGGCGCGGATTTTATGATCCCCTTCGGCAAAGCGCGGGTCGCCCGCCAGGGTCAGGATCTGACGATCATCACCTACGGAGCGCTCGTCCAGCGATCGCTGGTCGCCGCCAAACAGGCGGCGGAGCGTGGAATCGAGGTGGAAGTGATCGACCTGCGATCATTAAATCCTTACGACTGGCAGGCGATCGAAGAGAGCGTCAAGAAGACCAATCGGGTGATCGTGGCCTATGAAGACTTCATCTCGTGGGGATACGGCGCGGAGATCGCGGCGCGGATCGCCAGCGACCTCTTCGATCATCTGGATGCGCCGGTCAAGCGAGTCGGCGCGCTGGACTGCTTCGTCTCCTACACGCCGGAAGTCGAAGATGCGATCTTGCCGCAGGTCGAAGACGTCTTGAAGGCGATCACTGAAACAGCAGCCTATTGAATTTTCAACCGATTTCGTTGACCAGGCGATGTATCAATCCGAGGTTGGACAAGTGATTGGCGTTTACGTGGGCCGGCTGAAGGGCGCCGGGAAGATCGCGGTCGAATCGGCCGAGCTGGTCCCCAACTACGGCCTGGACGGCGACACCCACGCCGGACGCGATCCCGATCGTCAAGTCAGTCTCTTCTCGACCGAGGTCTTGCGTGACCTGCAAGCCGAAGGGTTCAACGTCTCGGCCCCTGAGCTGAGCACCAATCTGCTGACCGAAAATATCGCCCTGAATTCACTAAAGCCCGGCACCCAGCTTCGAGTGGGAGAGACCGTGATCGAGATCGTCGAGGAGCGTAAGCCCTGCCGGTCGATCACCAGGATCGATCACCGGCTGCCCAAACGGCTCTACGGACAATGCGGACAATTGGCCCGGATCGTCAAAGGCGGCTCCATCAGAACCGGAGATCAGATCGAAGTGCTGGCTGACGAAAAACACCTCGAACTCGACTTTTAAGACTCAAAACGCG
>DATEFT010000056.1:0-4630 GCA_035280505.1 Blastocatellia bacterium
ACCTCTTCAGGCTTTGTCTGAATCGGTACCGCGAGCGGCAGCGAGCGGATCCTCCCTGATCGGAGGCGATCCGCCCGCTACCGCTTGAGGTACTGACTCGAGTTTTAACGGAAAATAGATAACTAAAAATTGATTCTTCAGGAGACCCTTTGATGAAACCCGTCCCAACACTCTTCATGTTCGTCTTGATCGCCATGGCCGGCGGAGCCCGGGCTCAGACCCCGGCCCCGGCTCGCGATCAGAAACCGGCCGACACGGAGGCCGCTCGACCGTCCGCCGCCACTCAGGAACCGGCGGCCAGGGCCGTGGCGGCGAGACCGGCGCCGGTCCCCACGCCCCCGGCCCTCAAGATCGGCAGCGTCGTCTTCTCCGGCAGCCTGCGATTGCGATTGGAGAGTATCGATTGGTTCGAGACTCCGGCGGCGCTCGGCGATAGCTCTTATACTTTCGGCGCCGCAGTCTTGAGATTCGGTTTCAGCCAACAGAAAGAGAAGCTGGAATGGCAGGTCGAAGGGGCCGCGCCGGTCCTCTTCAACCTGCCGCAGCATTCGATCGCTCCCGCGCCGCAGGGGCAACTGGGGCATGGTTCGTCGTACTTCGCGGCGAGCGGGCGGCAGGATGCCAGCCTCAGTCTCAAACAGGGCTTCGTCCGCTTTAAAGGCCTCTTCGGAGATGCCGGGAGCAGCCTCAAACTCGGCCGGTTCGAATTCAACGAGGGCTCCGAACTGACGCCCGCCGATCCGAACCTGGCCACCATCAAACGCGACCACATCTCCCAGCGGTTGATCGGGACCTTCGGGTTTACGCACATCGGGCGCAGTTTCGACGGCCTGCAGTACGCGCGCAATTTCAAGTCCGGCAATTTGACGTTCGTCGGCGCGCGCCCGACCGAGGGCGTCTTCAAGCTCAACGCCAATCGGGAACTGGATGTCGACTTCTATTACGGCGCCTTCACCAAACCGTTCAAACTCAAGCGGAGCGAGAGCGAGGCGCGGGCCTTCGTCCTGCACTATCACGACGGCCGCCGGACCTTGAAGGCGGACAATCGGACGGCGGCTCTGCGGACCGCCGATCTCGATCACATTCGCCTGACCACGGTCGGCGGGCATTACATCGGCGTCTATCCGGTGGGCCAGGGGCAGTCCGAAGCAGGGAAGGTGGACCTGCTGCTGTGGGGCGCCGGGCAGTTCGGCGACTGGGGCCGGCTCAATCATCGGGCGGGAGCGGTGGCGGCCGAGGCCGGATACGCGATCGGCGCCAGGTTCGTCAGCAAGATCAAACCCTGGGTGCGGGCCGGATATTTCCGCGGCACGGGCGACGGCGATCCCACCGACGGCACACATCGCACCTTCTTTCAGGTCTTGCCGACGCCGCGCATCTATGCGCGCATGCCGTTCTTCAATCTCATGAACAACGAAGATGCCTTCGGCCAGATTCGCCTCAAACCTCAGGCCAAAGTCAATCTTCGGTTCGACGCGCACTACCTGCGTCTGACGAACTCCAGAGATCTCTGGTACGTCGGCGGAGGCGCTTTTGAAAAGGGCAATTTCGGTTACGTCGGCCGCCCGAGCAACGGCCGCCGGAATCTGGGTTGGCTCTTCGACATGAGCGCGGACATCAATCTCTCGGCGCGGACGACCTTCAGCGCCTACTTTGCGGGCGTTCGTGGCGGCGGCGTGCAATCGGCGATCTATCCGACGGGCGGACCTAATCCCGCCGCGCGCTTCGTCTATTTCGAACTGGTGCAGAAGTTTTAACAAGAATTATGGTATTGGGAAAAGTCTATCTGGTGGGTGCCGGACCCGGCGATCCTGATCTGTTGACGGTCAAGGCTTGTTATCTGATCGCGGCCGCCGGTTGTGTGATCTACGATCATCTCGTCAATCCGGAGATCCTGGCCTATGCCGCCCCCGGCGCGGAGCTGATCTATGCCGGCAAAGAGCGGGGCCGATGTGCCATGCGCCAGGAGACGATCAACGCCTTACTGGTGACGAAGGCGACCGAGCATCAGGTCGTCGTCAGGCTCAAGGGCGGAGATCCGTTCATTTTCGGGCGCGGCGGCGAGGAGGCTCAAGCCCTGGCCAGTGCGGGAATCGAGTGGCAGGTGGTGCCGGGCGTCTCGTCCGGCACCGCCGCCGCCGCCTATGCCGGCATTCCGGTGACGCATCGCGGCTTGAGCAGCTCCGTCGCTTTCATCACCGGTCACGAAGACCCGGCCAAATCGTTCTCATCGATCAACTGGCCGGCGATCGCGGAGGGCTTCGACACGCTGGTGATCTTTATGGGCGTCGGCGCTTTAAGAACGATCGCCGAGAAGCTGATTCAGCATGGCCGGCCCGCCGAGACCCCGCTGGCCGTGATTCAGTCGGGGACCTATGAGTATCAGGCCACACACGTGACCACGCTCGGCGGAGTCGCCGGGCTCCTGGATCGGGTGCAGCTCAAACCGCCGGCCATCATCGTGGTGGGCGAGGTCGTGCGGCTGCGGGAGACGCTGCAATGGTTCGCCGAATCGCCGGGGCAGGGCGGGGCCGCCGATCCCGGCCTCGAAATGATCGCTTCCCGCTTCAGACAAATCGGCCGCTTTATGATTTGATCGCCTTTCATCCTGGCCGATTGTCGTTATACTAGGGGCATGGAATCCCTGGGAGCAATCTTCACCGCACATCTCTATCCGAAACTGGAACGGGCGTTGATCGAACTCCTGCGTTCGCTGAGCCGCGCCGATTGGGAGCGGCAGACGATCGCGCCGAAATGGAAGGTTCACGACGTCGTCGCCCATCTGCTCGATACCCAACTGCGCCGGCTCTCGATGGTCAGAGACGGCTATCTGGCCGAGACGCCGAACATCGCCTCCAACGCCGATCTGGTGGCCTTCGTGAACCGGCTGAACCACGAGGGCGTGACGCTCTACCGGCGGCTCAGCCCGAGGGTTCTGGTCTCGTTGATGGAGGTGGCGTCGCGAGAGTGCGGCGAATATTTCCAATCGATCGACCCTTTCGGCCGCGCCCAGTTCTCGGTCAGTTGGGCCGGGGAATCGGAGTCGGAGAACTGGTTCGACACCGCTCGCGAATTCACCGAGCGGTGGCATCATCAGCAACAGATCCGGATGGCCGTCTGCAAACCGGGGATCGTGACGCGCGAATTCTACTCCCCGGTCCTCGACACTTTCATGCGGGCGCTGCCATTCCATTATCGAGAGGTGGAGAGTCCGCCGGGAGTCATGGCGCAGTTCAAGGTCTCGGGCGAGTGCGGAGGCATGTGGTATCTCTTTCGGGATGAAGAGAAGTGGAGACTGACGGCTCACCCGCTCGGCGAGCGCGTGGCGTCGACCACCATTCCCCAGGAGATCGCCTGGCGGCTGTTCACGAAGGGGATCGACCGGGAGGCGGCCAGCGAGCAGGTCGAGGTCGACGGTGATCCGCGCCTCGGACTTCACGTCCTCAACATGCTGACCATCATCGGATAACGCTGCTTAACCGCGGAATACGCGAAATACGCGAAAACGGCTCGATTTCGCGTATTCCGCGTGTTTCGCGGTTTAAAACCTCTTCGAGTCCGCCTCGATCGCGGGCTTGCGCACCTGCTCAAATCCGCGCTGATAGGTCTCTTGATAGACCTTGATCGCTTCGTCTTCCGAGGGCAACCGCAATCCATCCGTAAACCGATTCATATAGGCGAAATTGCAGGTCTGCAGCAGGACTTCGAGGGCGCCCTGCTCCTTGAACTCGTTCTGCAGGGATCGATAATCGTCGGCGGTCAGCTTCGCCGGATCCCGCGTGATCTTGCGGGCGAAGGCGACGGCGATCAATTCGCGAGGCGTGAGCGCGGAATCATCCTTGGCCATCGACATGAGCTTGGCCGGATCCACTCCCAGGCGGCGCAGTCCCAGGACCTGGTGGAGCGTGCAGTACCGGCAGCCGTTGGCCATCGAGATGGCGAAGGAGACGTGAAGTTTGATCTCACGATTGACGCTGTTGTAATCGCGTGAGATGCCGGTGTACCCGCGCCAGGCGCGCGTGATTCCCGGGACCAGCAGAAAGGCTCGTTGCGAATTGGCGATCCCGAGCCCCAGCCCGTTCGGACTTTTGGCCTGCTCCTTGGCGTTGGCGAGCACCTCGGCCGCCGCGTTCATCTGTTCGTCGGAGACCAGGGCGACCCGGGCCGCCGGCGCTTCGTATTTCGTCGCGGAGAGGCGGGCCACCGGCTCCGCCAGCGCCCATTTCTCCACCGGCAGATTGGCCCCCTCGCAGAACCGCAGGAAGTAGTTGAAGAAAGCGGTCGTCATCGTCAGCTCGACGACCTGCGAATCATTGAAGATGGCGCGGGTCTGGCGAAACTCCTGGTCGTTGACGCCGTGAACGTCGCGGGTCAACAGCTCGGCGTAACGCAGCGCCGACTGTTCACCGTTCGACAGCGAGGTCAGGTCGTTCACCTGCAGCGCTCCGAGCAGCTTCTGCCCCCGGTCGCTGGCTCGCAGCAGCCGTTGCAGGTGAGTGGCCGGATAGGCGCTCCCGTAGATCTGCGCGATTCTCAGCCCCATCGCCATCTTGGTCTCCGGTTCGATCGTCCCCTCGTACAGGTAGGCCCGGAAGGCCAGGGCGAGAGGCTTGGCGGCGTTCGGCAACAG
>DATEFT010000057.1:0-10212 GCA_035280505.1 Blastocatellia bacterium
GATTCCGCAGAGCATGCTCGATCCGACCGCGCTCAAGGCCCTCGAGTTCGTGCCCCAGGCCGGAAACTATTTCATCAACGGCGGCGGTCAACTGGCCAACTACGTCGTCAATCGCTTCGTCGGGCAGGACGAGACCCGATACCAATTGCGAATGGACCATCAGGTCTCCAACAACAATCGCCTGAGCGGACGGTTCACGCAGGTTCCGGCGGTCGGGGTCAAGGGCTTCGGCAGCGAGGTCAACGGCAACAGCGGCACCTACAGCACCTCGCGCCAGGTCGTCATCACCGACACCCACATCTTCTCGCCGACCTTCACCAACGAAGTGCGGGTCAACTACACGCGCGGCAAGTTCAGCGAAGACTTCTCGCCCGAGTTCTCGATCAAGGGCGGGCGCAACCTGTCGACCGAACTGGGACTGCCCAGCCTGACCGAGGGCGGCCTGCCGCTCTTCAACGTCAGCGCCGACGGCGTCAACGCCTTCGCGTCGATCGGGTCGTCGGGCTCGACCAACAACTTCAACGTGGAGGAGCGTTACAATATCTCCGACATCGCCTACTGGAATCGGGGCAACATGAGCTGGAAATTCGGGCTGGACGTCACGCACGCGCGGCTCAACGTCATTCCCTTCTTCGCCGCCTCGGGGGGCCGCTGGAACTTCCGCGTGCTCAACACCAGCAACAACCGCGGGACGGGGCTGGCCAACGGCGGGAACGTCTGGGCCAGCTACCTGATGGGAGTCCCCAACAGCGTCGATCTCCGCCCGGTGCTGATCCCCTACTATTACCGATGGAACAGCGGGGCCGCCTTCGCGCAGAACGATTGGAAGGTGAGGCCGAACCTGACCCTCAACCTGGGGCTTCGTTATTCGCTGCAGTTGCCGCGCACCGAAAAGCACAACCTGCAGGGCGTCTTCGAACCCGACCTCTCGCGCGAGTTCCAGTTTCCGGCGCCGGTCACCGTCAATGGACAGACCTTCACCAGCGCCCTGGTGCCGCCCTTCGCCTATGCCGGGCGCGGCGGCCGTTCCAAATATCTCTTCCCGATCGAGTATACCGATTTCGAGCCGCGCTTCGGATTCGCCTGGAACCTGAGACCGCGCTGGATGGGCAATCGGGACCTGGTCATTCGCGGAGGCTACGGCCTCTCGCACGCGCCGCTGACGGGCAACAACCGCCTGCCGAACCCGGACTTCGGCGCCACGACGGCGGCCTCGACCCTGGGATTGACGGCGACCAACAACTTCGGATCGACCGGGGCGATCGACCCGACCTATGCGGTCCGCCTGTCGAGCAACGTGCCGTATCTCAATTCGTCGCTGACTCCCGACTCCGCGCTCAGGATTCCGGCGGACGGCCTGGTCTATCTCGACAGCCTCGCCATTCCGGGCTTCGCCATCGCCGGCCGGACCAGGATTCCCTATGTGCAGAACTGGAACCTGACCCTGACCCAGGAGATCTTCAGGAACACGGTCGTCGAGGTCTCTTACGTGGGCAGCAAGGGAACCCATCTCTTCCTGCCGCTGGTCAACCTCAATCCGCGAGACTTCGGCTTCGTCGAGGGACTGGAGTCGGCCGCCCTCGCGCAGAATTCCGATACCATCATCCGCGATCCGCTCGGACGCCGGGACCTCAGCGGTAATGCGATCTCCGTCCAGTTGGGCGCCCTGGGAACACAATATCCGGGCTTCAACCACCTCTACGGTTATTACAACTCTTCCGGCAACAGCATCCGGCACGCGACCTACGTCAGTTTGCAGCGCCGCGTGACCTCGGGTTTCTTTCTGGCGAGCAACTACACCTTCGGCAAATCGATCGACGATGCGTCAGACGCCAGCCCGGACAAGAACGTGCTGGCGAACGGCGTGATCCAGGGCGGCAGCCTGACCTTCGGCGCTCCGCGGTCTGCCGACCGGGCCATCTCGGCCTTCGATATCAAACATGCCTTCAACGTGACCGCGATCTATGACCTGCCGTTCGGGCAGGGCCGCCGGTTCCTCTCGAATTCGTGGAAACCGGTCCAGACCCTGCTCGGCGGATGGAAATTCACGAGCGCCTTCCGGGTGCGCAGCGGATTTCCCTTCATCCCGGTCCTCTCGGACACGAACCGGTTGAGCGCGGACCTGACCCATACCGTGAGGCCCGACCTGGTCCCCGGCGTGCCGCTCAAGAATCCGCGCTGGACCCCCGATTGCCGAACCGGGGCCCGACCCGACGGCACCCCCTGCGAACCCTACGTCAACCCGGCGGCCTTTCAACGTCCGGCCAAGGGCACGCTCGGCAATGCGCCGCGCACGCTGGATATTCGCGGTCCCCGGCAGCGCTACTTCGACGTGAGTATCCAGAAGGACTTCCCGCTCGGCGCCGACGGCAAACGCAAGCTGCAGTTCCGGGTCGATATGCTGAACGCTTTCAACCACCCCAATTTCGCCATCGCTTCCGGCACGCTCAACAGCGCCAACGACTTCATGGGCCTGCCGGTGGAGTACGCGAACGAGAACGGCCGGCAACAACCGATCACCATGAACGAGTACGACGTGTGGGCGAGATTCAACGGACAGCCGCTGGCCTCGACGCCGGAAGGGTTCGCCAAACTCACGCAGGTCCGAGCGATGGTCAACGCTTATCGGTTGCCCGTGCCGGGCGAGCCGGCAGCCGGCCAATCGGCGGCCCTGCCGGCCAACTTCTTCCAGGTCAAGTTGCCGGGCGGTTTTGCCTCCAGCAACATGAACGCCTACGACATCACCTCGCTGAACGGGTTCAAACTCTACCGGCTGCGGCAGGCTTACGGAAACAGTTTCGGCTCGCTGCGAGAACTGGGGATGCCACGTTATGTTCAGTTCGGAATCAAGTTCACGTTCTAAATCGAGCGGTTGGCTCTGGATGGCCGCCTTACTGCTGGCCATCCCCGGAGCGGCCGCGCAACGGACGCCGACGCTCTTCATCATCGGCGACTCTACCGTCAACAACCACAACCCGGGGTTGCTGGGCTGGGGCGACCCGATCGCGGCCTATTTCGATGCGGCGAAACTCCGGGTCGAGAACCGGGCCCGCGGCGGCCGCAGCAGCCGGACCTATCTGACCGAGGGGCTCTGGAATCAGGTGCTGGAAGCGCTCAAACCCGGAGACCTGGTCCTCATGCAGTTCGGCCACAACGACGGCGGCTCCCTGACCGAGGGGCGGGCCCGCGCCTCGCTCAAGGGGATCGGCGACGAGTCCCAGGAGGTCGTGATCGTCGCGACCGGCAAGAAGGAAGTGGTCCACACCTACGGCTGGTATCTGCGGAGATTTATCTCCGAGGCCAAGGCCAGGGGCGCCACCCCGATCGTCCTCTCGCCGGTGCCCCGGAATATCTGGGGGGAAGATCGGCGGGTCGTGAGGGCCGCCCACGATTACGGTCAATGGGCGGCGCAGGCGGCGCAGGCCGAGGGCGCCGCGTTCATCGACCTCAACGAGATCGTCGCCCGGCACTATGAAGAGGCCGGGCCCGAGAAGGTCAAAACGTTATATTTCGGCGAAGACCATACGCACACGACCGTGGCCGGCGCCGAACTCAATGCCGCTTCGGTGATCGAGGGGCTCAAGGCGTTAAAGAGCTGCCCGCTCTGCATGTATCTGAAGACGGCTGAACACCGATAAGACATTTCGCGTTCAATTTTCAAACCGCGAAATACGCGAAATACGCGAAGCCTCGCCGGTTCCGCGTATTTCGCGTGTTTCGCGGTTAAGCAAAGAGTCTGCAAACTAAGTCTCCAGGCTACCTGATTATGAAACCATACTACCTGATCGGTCTCTTGACGCTCGCGTTGCTGACGGCGGTCGCGGGCGGAGCCCTCGTGACCACGGCGCGGGCGCTTCAATCGGCGCCGCCGAATCTTCCGGCCTTTCCGGGCGCGACCGGATTCGGCGGGAACGCCAGAGGGGGGCGCGGCGGCAGCGTCTACCAGGTCACCAATCTCAACGACAGCGGCCCCGGATCTTTTCGCGACGCGGTCAGCCAACCCAACCGGTATGTGGTCTTCACCGTGGGCGGCGTGATCCGCATCAACAGCCGGATCCAGGTGGCGCCGAACCTGACCATTGCCGGCCAGACGGCCCCCGGCGAGGGGATCACGATCTACGGCAACGGGCTAACCTTCTCGAATGCCAACAACACCATCACGCGCTACCTGCGGGTCCGCATGGGCGTGGTCGGGACCAGCGGCGTCGATGCCGTCTCGATCGCCCAGGGCGACACCATGATCTTCGATCACCTCTCCGTCACCTGGGGGCGTGACGAGACCTTCTCGGTCTCGGGCACCATCAGCAACGTCACGATCCAGGACTCGATCATCGGCCAGGGACTGCAGCCGCATTCGGCGGGCGGACTGATCCAGACCGACGGCGGCGTCAGCCTGATCCGCTGCCTCTACATCGACAACCAGACCCGCAACGCGAAGGTCAAGGGAGTCAATGAGTACGTCAACAACGTCATCTACAACTGGGGCACCGGCGGCGGCTACATCCTGGGCGATTCGGCGGGCCAATCGTACGCCAACGTGATCGAGAACTATTTCGTCTCCGGCCCCAGCACCGGAATCCAGCCGTTCACGCGCGGGAACCTGAACTTCCATATCTACGCCCGGAACAACTACTACGACGCCAATCGCAACGGCCTGCTGGATGGAGCGGTCGTGCCGCAATCGGAGTACACCACCGTCGATTGGCAGAGCGCGCCGTTCCCCTACCCCGCGCAACAAGCGATGGGCGCCACTGAGGCCTTCGCCTATGTCGTGGCGAACGCCGGAGCCTCGCACGTTCGCGACTCGGTCGACCGTCGGCTGATCCAGGAGGTCAACTCGCTCGGCCAGCTCGGACAGTTGATCAGCGATGAGATGGCGGCTCCGATCAACGGCACCGGCACCGTCGCCGGCGGGCCCGCGCCGATCGACACGGATCGCGACGGGATGCCCGACTCCTGGGAGACCGCCGTCGGCCTGGATCCCAAGACCCCGGATCACAACGGCGATCAGGACGGCAACGGTTATCCGAACCTCGAAGACTATCTCAACAGCCTCGCGCCCGGCGGACTCCAGGACGCCGCAATCACCGGGATCACGGACGATACGGGACTCTCCGCCGCCGACGCCATCACCTCCGATCAGACGCTGGCGCTGAGCGGGACGGCCAGCGCCGGCAAAGTGGTGACGGTGACGCGGGTGGGCCTGGGCACGATCGGCATCGCCACCACCGATGCCGGCGGACACTGGTCATTCGACTACAGCGGGACGCCGCTGGCCGAAGGGCTGCATCCATTCATCGTGACGGCCGACGACCGCCTGGGCCGGCCCGCCCTGCCGACCCCGGCCTTTCTGGTGACCGTCGATCGGACCGCGCCGGCCGCGCCGATCATCACGAGCGTCATGCTGGACGCCAACCTGGTCATCAACGGCAGCAGCGAACCCGGCAGCCGGGTTGAAGTGACGCTGGCGGGCGGCGGCAACCTGGGCCTGGGGATGGCGGATGCCAACGGGCTGTGGAGCGTCGTCTACAACGGATCTCCGCTGGCGCCGGGCGTGCATTCATTGACGGCCGCGGCCACCGATAAGGCCGGCAACCTGGGACCGAACTCGACGCTCTATGCCGTGGACACCAGCATTCCGGCCCCGGTGATCGCCTCGGTCAGCGAAGACTCCGGGGTCTCCGCGTCCGACCGGCTCACAAACGATTCGACCCTGGTCCTGAACGGCACCGCGCCGCCGGACGCCCTGGTCACCGTCAGTCTGGCCGGCGCCGGAGCCCTCGGCCAAACGCAGGCCGCGGGCAATGGAAACTGGAGCTTCGATTATTCGGCGACGGCGCTGCCGTCCGGCCGCTATAGTTTCACCGCGACGGCGACCAATACCGCCGGCAACAGCAGCCCGGCGGCCGCGCCCCTCCTGGTCACCATCGATACGGCCGTCCCGTCGATCGAGTCGGTCTCGCGCCAGAACCCGCTGAGCGCGGCCACGGTCGACTCCGAGGTGACCTTCCGGGTGAGCTTCAACGAACCGGTGAGCGGCGTCGATCTGAACGATTTCACGCTGACCACGACGGGCGCGACGGCCGCCGCGCTCTCGAACCTGGTCCCCAGAGACAACCGGAGCTTCGATCTGGTGGTGACCGGCCTGCAGGGCGAAGGCACGGCCCGGCTCGACCTGAAAGGGAGCGGCACCGGAATCTTCGACCTGGCGGGAAACACCATCGCCGGCGGCTTTGCGGCGGGCCAGACCTACACCGTCCGCGCGGCGGGCAGCAGCGTCTGGATCCAGGCGGAGACCGGCGGAATCTGGAACGACAGCCTCAACTGGGAGGAACAGGCTATCGCCGACGGCGTCTCGGCCACCGCCGATTTCGCCTCGCTCGACATCACGGAAGATGTCAACGTCATGCTCAACCTGCCCCGGCTGGTCGGGCATCTGGTCTTCGGAGATACCGACCCGGCCACCGTCGCCAAGTGGAGTCTCGACGACGGCGGCTCTCCCGCCAATACCGTGACCCTCTCCACCGGAACGGCCAGCACTGGAGGCCCGACGATCACGGTCAATCCGCTCGGCGGATCGGCGACCGCCACCATCAACGCGATCGTGGCCGCCAGCGGCGGACTGACCAAAGCCGGAGCGGGTCCGCTGGTCCTGTCGCGCCCCAACCGGATTGAAGGCCCGCTCACCGTCGGGCGGGGCACGCTGCGGATCGGTCCCGGCGGCAGCGTGGCGGCGACGACCCTCACGGTCGCGGGCAATATCTCGGAGTTGAACGTGGCCGGAGGAACCTTCACGGCCAGCGGGTTGACCACGTTGACGCCGCGCAACAGCACCATCACCATCGATTCGGGGACCGCGCGCTTCGACGGCGGACTGACCTGCATCAACACTCGCGACGCGATCTTTCGCGTGCGGGGCGGAACCGTCAACATCGGCGACATCAACTTTCCGCGCACCAGCGATGCCACGATCAATTACGGAAGCGGGCTCCTGATTCAGGGCGGAGCGACGACGACCGGCGCGATCAACCTGGGCACCGTCAATTCGTGGGGAGTCATGTCGGTCGAAGATGGATCCCTCACGATAACCAGGCCGCTGACCGTCGGCTATCAGGTGACCGGCGGGCGCGGCGGGGCCTTCCGCGTCACTGGAGGCACGCTCGCGGTGGCCGACACGCAGTACGGCATCGTCCTGGCGCGCAACCCCGGCACCAATCCCAACAATGTCGCGCACGGCAACTTTCTGGGCGGGGTCAGCACCGTGGGACGGATCACGCTCGGTTATGACGCGACCGTAACCGCGGGCGCCGCCAATCTCACGCTCGACGGCGGCGCGCTCTATCTGGGCTCCGGCGGGATCGTCAAGAATGGAACCGGCGGTTTCGCCGCCAACATCAACCTGGTGAACGGAACCCTGGGAGCGGCCGACTCCTGGTCGTCCGACGTGAACCTGGGGCTCCCGGCGGGAAATGGCCTGACCATCAGGGCCGCGAATGCCTCCGGCTCGCCGCGTCAGATCGCTCTGAATGGTTCGCTCTCGGGCCAGGGCGGATTCACCAAGACCGGAAGCGGGAGTTTGACGCTCCGGGGAACCAACACCTTCACGGGTCCGGTGACGGTCAATGCCGGCCTCCTCCTGATCGACGGCGGCGTGCCCTCCGGAGAATCGTTGACGATCAATACGGGCGGGGTCCTGGCCGGCGGTGGGACGGTCGAGCGCGACCTGGTACTGAACAGAGGCGGCCGGATCAGGCCCGGCGGAACCGTTCCGGGCTCGACGCTGACGGCCTCCTCGCTGAATTGGAACGTGAGCGGGCAACTGGCGTTCGACCTGGCGTCCGGAAACCGATTGGCGCTGACGGGAGCATTGACCAGGAGCGGCAGCGGCCCGTTCTACCTGGCGCTCTCGGCGTCCGGACCGCTCGCAATCGGAACGGCCTACACCCTGGCCACCTACCAATCGACGAACCTCAGAGTCGTGGACTTGATCTACACGGGTCTGAACGGTTATCGCGGATTCTTCGTGGTCGGACCGACCGAGTTGCAGTTCGTGGTCACCGGCCGAAGATGAAGAGAACCGCGAAAGACGCGGAAGACGCTAAAATCGGCGTCTTTCGCGTCTTTCGCGGTTGAAAATATAGATCCCCATGAACATATTGTTGAATTGTCGGCGGGCGCTCCTGATCTCGCTGATCGCGGCCGGGATGGCCCGGGCGCAATCGAGCGGAGCCCCTTTCAAATACGACTTCGGGCCGGGTCGAGTCGCCCCCGGCTACACGCAGGTCTTGCCGGAGACCGTTTATACCCGCGAACTCGGATACGGGTTCGAGCCGGGCGCCGCCGTCAAGGGTGTGGACCGCGGCGGCAAGGATGCGATCCGGGGCGATTTCGTCACCGGCGACCAGCCCTTCTTCTTTTCGATGGCCGTGCCCGAAGGCAATTACCGGGTGACGATCACCTTCGGCGATTCGGAGGGCGAGACGGCGACCACCGTCAAAGCCGAGTTGCGGCGGCTGATGCTGGAGAGCGTTCGCACCGCCCGGGGTCGATTCGAGACCCGCACCATCACGGTCAATGTGCGCCGCCCGCAGATCGCCGGCGGCGGCGAGGTGAGGTTGAAAGAACGTGAGCGGACGACCGAGATCTGGGCCTGGGACGAAAAGCTGACGCTGGAATTCAACGGCTCTCACCCGACCGTCTGCGCCATCGAGATCCGACGGGTGGAGGATCTTCCGACAGTCTATCTGCTCGGAGATTCGACCGTCTGCGACCAGCCCCGCGAACCATACAACAGTTGGGGCCAAATGCTGCCGCGCTTCTTCAAATCGGGAGTGGCCGTCGCCAACCACGCGGAATCGGGCGAGTCGCTGCGCAGCTCACTCGGCGCGCAACGGCTGAAGAAGGTGCTGAGCCTCATGAAGCCCGGCGACTACCTGTTCATCCAGTACGGGCACAACGACCAGAAGGAGAAGGGCGAGGGAGTCGGAGCCTTCACCACCTACCAAAACGATCTTCGGAATTTTGTCGCCGAGGCGCGGCGGCGCGGCGGAATTCCGGTGCTCGTGACCTCCATGAATCGCCGGAACTTCGGGCCGGATGGAAAAGTCTACAGCACCCTGGGCGATTATCCGGAGGCCGTGCGGCAGGTCGCGAAGGAGGAGCGCGTCCCGCTGATCGATCTCAACCCGATGAGCAAGGCGCTCTACGAAGCGCTGGGGCCGGAGCAGTCGGGCCTGCTCTTCAAGAGCGGCGACGGAACGCATCACAGCAACTATGGCAGCTATGAACTGGCGAAATGTATCGTCGAGGGAATCAAGCTCAACCGGCTGGGTCTCGTCAAGCACCTGACGGGAGAGGGACCCGCCTTCGATCCGAAGCATCCCGATCCCTTCGAGAGCTTTCAGATCCCGGCCAGCCCGCTCAACACCGAGCTCAAACCGCTCGGCAATTAGCTCGAAAGACGCGGTTTGTCCGTTAAATCATGAACCGGACTCTTTCCCACCTCCGATGCGCCCGCAGACGCTGGCGATGACCGTCGTCAGCTCTTCGGGTTCGATCGGTTTGGGCACATGCATCTGATACCCGGCGGTGAGGGCGCGGAGGCGGTCATCCGACTTGGTATAGGCGGTCAAGGCGATGGCCGGGAGGCGGCGATCACCCGACCATTCTCGCGCGCGGATCTGGCGGATCAAGTCGTATCCGTCCTGATCGGGCATGCCGATGTCGGCGACCAGCACGTCCGGACGCCAGTCCCGCAGCAGGTCGAGCGCGGCGGCGGCCGAATTCGCGGTGCGCAGTTCAGCCCCGGCCCGCTCCAACAAGACCTGGCATAACTTGAGCGTGTCGGGTTCGTCGTCCACGACCAGCACCTTCACGCCCGCCAGCAGGTCGGGCTGGGCCGGCGGCAATTCGCTCCCCACCTCAATTTGATGATAGGAGACCAGACCGTCCGGCAACAAGTTGCGGGAACCCGAGAGGCCGACGAGTGGAAAGCTGAGCTTGAAGGTCGCACCCAGGCCGAGTCCGGCGCTGTCCACCGAAACCGTTCCGCCGTGAAGTTCCACCAGGTGCCGGACGATCGCCAGCCCCAGTCCCAGGCCTCCCTGCTGACGAGAGAAGGAGTGATCGGCCTGACGGAACCGGTCGAAGACATAGGGCAGGAACTCGGCGCTGATGCCGCGCCCGGTGTCGGAGACCACGATCTGGGCCTGG
>DATEFT010000058.1:0-16818 GCA_035280505.1 Blastocatellia bacterium
ATCGACCGCGCGCAAGACCATGGCCAACAGCATCGCGTAGAGTGCGGTCCCCGTGATAAAGCCCAGCAGGTTGACCAGCGCGGCGATCTTGTGTGGAGTCATAAAGAAAAGCCTGGAGCAGTCTGGGGAAGTCCGGAAAAATCGAGAGAGGTCTGGAAAAGTCGGGATCGGGACCGGTTTTGACTTTTCCAGACCTCTCTCGACTTTTCCAGACTTCTCTCGACCTATTTATTTATTGCTGAGCACCTTGACCTTGGCCACGAAGGCGCCGTTGTTGTCTTTGAGGTTTCCTTCATTGACGCTCAGGAACAGGATTCCGTTGTGCGGAGAAGTGAATTCGCCCGAACGGCCGACGAAGACAAAATCGTCATTGTCATCGCTGACGACGGCGATCAAGGCTCCGGTGGGACGATTGGGAATCAGTTTACGATTGTCCGACGCATTCAAGCCATCCGGGCCCGAGCGGCGGTTGTTGCCGAGATCGACCTCTCCGTTGGCGTTGATGACGATCCGTTGGCCGCGCTGCACGCGAATCTCGGTGCTGGTCCAATCGGCGGCGGCGGCCACGCTGACGGTCTTCTCCGCAATGACGGCTCCGCTCCCGCCCTTGCCCGTGGGCTCGGCGTCGGCAGGCGGCAGGTCATTGGCGGAGGCATTGGCCGATTCTGAAGCTCCCTGTGGGGGATCGATCGGCAACGCAGTCGGGGTGCGGGCTACGGTGCCTTCGGAACCCGAGCCCCGGCCCGGATTCTCAGCGCGTGTCGAAGACGTGACATCAGAAGAAGATGAACTGAACTCTACGCTGTCTATCTCGTCGATTCCAATCACGTGTTGCGAAGAAGTCCCGCCAATATAGACGACGATCGTGAATTTGCCCTGCGTATAGGCCACGACCTTTCCCTTGAGGACACTACCGTCTTTGAGCCTGATGGTATCGGCCCGGACCGCGGCTCCGATCATGAAAACTACCATGAGACAGATCAGAGAATTGAAAATAGGCTTTCTGATATTCACATTGACCTCCCTGTGTTTGGTCTGGATTAAAGTTGTTTCTATACTAGGGATTGATCCCGCCTAGCTTAGCACAAAAAATGTGACTTGACACCGCGCTTCGCCGACGGTCCGCGGCTCCAACCTCGTCCTCGACCCCGGGTCGAGAAAACGCAAAAGTCAATGAATAAAAGTTAAAGGATTCTTGACTCAGTATGGGTTACTGAATATACTGCGCAGTGGCTGCCGGGATTCGGTCGTAGAATTTTCTGGTGTTCCTCACTGGCGGCCAGAGACCAAAGCAATTTTAAGATTCAGTGCCGGTCGCGTTCTGCGATCGCCAAATTTACTGGAATTCACGCAATAGACCGGAATTTACGTAACAGGTACGCAAGTAGGGAGGATAGCAATTATAGCTTTCTTGTCATTTGCTGGCTCCTTTCGATTTCCAACGTTTACCTCCCTCCTTCTCCTGCTTGATTCCCACGATGCGATGACTAGCATCGTGGGATTTTTTTCTGATCCGCAGCCGACAAATTGAGACCCACACCGAACTCCACGATCGATTCGGATGCTCAACCGCTTGGCGGTCTCCGATCAAAACTTCATGAAATTTACTTTTCGCCGTCAGGCTTCGAATCCGAGCCCGGTTTGAGCGCCCGGTATCCGAGGCGGGCCCGCACGACCGGTTCTCCCTGGTTGACCGTGACCGCGATTGAACGGTAGGTGCCGTCGCGCTGTTCGTTGGTGGAGATGTAGGTCAGGGTATACTGATTGCGCAATTCCACGGCGATCAGTTGAAAGGCGAACGAGGTATTCTCGATGTTCTCCGCGCGAATGTAGCGGGCGCCGGTCTGCGCCGCCAACGATCGCAGGAAATCGGCCGCGACCAGATATCGATCGCGCACCGGCTGGGCCGCCTGGGGCCTGACGCCGACGGAGGGCGCGGAGGAGCCGGAACCGGTGGCATCGGGTTGGGAACTCTTTTCGGGCTCCCGGACCGAGATGGTCGGGCGCGGAATATTGATGATCGGCCGGCTTTCTTCTTTCTGGCCGCGGTCGGAGCCGGTTCTGGACTGCGGCTCCTGGGCCATCCATCCGAAGGCTCCGCTGCTGAAGCGCGGCATCAGGGAACTGCCCTGGCTGTTCGGGAGGATCACTCCCTTCAGCGACCCGCCGTCGTTGCGGGTCTCGTATTGAATGGCATAGCTGATGATCCCGCTGCTCGCCACCAGATTGAGGGCGCTCTGATAGGTCGCCTGCCGGCTGGCCGTATCGACTCCATCGCTTAGAATTACAATCGCTTTGCGCCCTTGGATCTTCTCCATCTTCTGGGTTATGGTCAGCGAGATGGCGTCATAGAGGCTGGTCAGGTAGCTGCTTTTAACCGATTTGATGGCCCGTTGAAGTTCGGCGGTGTTGTTGGTGAAATCGCTGATGAAGCGAACCTGTTCGTCGAAGGTGACGATCATGACGCGATCGCTTGGTTGGAGCTGTTTGATGAAAGCGAGAGCGGCTTTCCGGATCGCCGCGAGTTTGTTCTGCGTGCTGCGGCTGGTGTCGATCAGGAGGGCCACGTTGAACGGGGCCTCGGTCGAAGAGAACCGCTCGATCTTTTGCACGACCCCGTCTTCTCGCACGCTGAAATCGCTGCGGCCCAGCCCGGTGATGAAGCGCCCATAGCGGTCGGTTACGATCACCGGCACGGTGATCAGTGTGGTGCCGATGGTGAGGGTGGAATCCTGCTGGTTGTTCTCCGGTTTGTCCTGAGCGCAGACAGTCGAGCTCAAAGCGGAGAAGATCACCACGGCCATCGCCGCCACCGAGATCAAGGTAGTTGCTTCTCTACGTTTCATAGGTTCAGCTCCTGCGATGGGAATGATTTTACATAACCCCGATCAGGGAATCAAAATGGATCAAATTTTAATCTCTTCCGGTGTTAAAATAGATGAGGAATTATATAGATTTTGCCGCTAGGGCATGAGGACTTATGTCTCTTGAATACGCCATTGAATATCCGTGCGAAATGCGCCGTCAGTATGGAGAAGCTACGCTTCGGGGGCTCGCCCGGATCGGTTCCCTGATTTCGCGGATGGTCAACGAGACCATCGAGGGGGCCCGCTCGCCGTCCGAGGAGAGCGTCCAATTTACCACTCGCTTCGCCGACGACCTGGAGAAGGTCGAGCAGATCGCCGTCTACTGTCGAACCAAGTGCCTGGCCCACGTCAATCCGGAGTCGGGGCTCGAAGACGAGCTGTTGAACCAGCCGGGTCTCTCGGAATCGATCGCCTGTCTGGGCCGGATCCACTATCCGATCCAGGCCCGCTTCGAGCGGTTTCTGGCCGACCGGCTGCAGGTGCTCTTCGATACTCTGGATCCGGACCGGTGGCCGCACCTGTTGAAGATCCTGGTCGATTCCGAATCCCCGTTCGACGGCGAGGGGAGTAAACAGTTGCGGCGGGTGACGACGGCCGAAGGGCTCCGATTCTTCGAGCAACGGGTTCCGGTCTCGTTGGCGCGCCGGGCGGCCCGCTTGACGACCGACAACGTCTTCGACCTGCTGGCCGGATTCACGGCTTCCGACGGCGGCGCCTCCGGTTATCAACGCGAACTTCCGGTGATCGCCCTGCCCGATTACGCGGTCTTTCTGGAGGCCACCCTGCTGGAGGATCTGACCGAAGATGAGCGCCTTCGTCTGTATCGGCTCAGTTCAACCTATGCGCAGTATGTGCGGTTCGCCCGCGCCGTCCGGGTGGCAGAGAAACTGGAAGTCAGACTCCTTCTGGATTGAAGAAGTCTAGAGAAGTCTAGAGAAGTCTAGGAAAGTCTGGAGAAACCCAGGGAAGTCTGAACCGGGACCGGTTTTGACTTCCCTAGACTTTTCTAGACTTTTCTAGACTTTATTATTTTACGGCTTTGCCGATGCGGCCCCATTTGGCTCGCTTGAGCATGTCGATCAGGCGATTTCCGGAGCCCGCCGATTCAGTATCGTTGGGATTGTACGACCAGTGCACGTAGAGGGCGCGGGCGAAGATATGCTCGCGCGGGACCGGGCCCCAATAGCGGCTGTCGAGGCTGTTGTCGCGACTGTCGCCCATGACGAAGTATTTATTCTCCGGGACCCGGAAGGGTTCTTTGACGGCATACTCCATGCCGTGGGTGTATTCGATTCCGTCTTCGTCTTCGGGCTGGTCGGCGTCATAGTAGACGGTGTACTTGGCGTCTTCGGGTCTCGGCTCGGTTCGGGCGACCGGGAGCGCCGAGTCATTGCGATGATCCGTCAGCTTGACGAAGACGCGCTGTTCGGCCAGCTCTTTTCCGTTGACGAAGACATGCCGGCCCCGCACCTGGACCATCTCGCCGGGCAGACCGATCACGCGCTTGACGTAGTTGACCTTTTCATCATTCGGCAATTTGAAGACGATGATATCGCCCCTCTCGATGGGGCGGGTCGGCAACAGCCGTCCGAGGAACGGAGTGGGCTGGCCGAAGACGAACTTGTTGACGAAGAGATGATCGCCGATGTTGATGGTGTTCTGCATGGAACCGGTCGGCACCGCAACCGCCTGCGCGATGAAGGTCATCAGGAACAGCGCCATAATCACCGTGATGATGCCCTGTTCGAAGTACTCGCGGACGGTCGATTTCGGCGGTCCGAAGGTGGGCCGCAGCGCGGCCGGCGTTCCCGCCGGAGTCCCGGCCGGAGTGGGAGTTGGAGTTGAAGTTTCCTTTTGCTCGATCATAACCATCCTAAAGGCTCAAAGGGTTTGCCCAAAGGGTTTGCCCAATAAGGTTTGATAGATTCAAAGCTTACACTAACTTTCAGCCAATGACCAAACCTCAATCATCAAAAGTGTCCGGATCGGCTTTCAATCAATTAAGGATCTGGAAAACTTTGTCGGCCGAATGATCAGAATCTTTCGTGTCTTTGGACGCGCATCTGCTATCATCTCGCCGGTCAATGACGATGAACAAATTAAAGACGGTTAAAATAATCGGCGGAGGTTTAGCCGGATCAGAGTCTGCGTGGCAGGTGGCACGGCGCGGTGTCAAAGTCGAGCTCTATGAGATGCGCCCCGAGCGCGCGACCGGAGCTCACCGCACCGGTAACCTGGCGGAACTGGTCTGCAGCAATTCGCTCAAGTCCGATGAGAGCCCGTCGGCGCCGCGCCTCTTAAAAGACGAACTGCGGGCCGGCGGATCCCTGCTGATCGAGATGGCTCGTCAGGCGGCGGTGCCGGCCGGCGGCGCGTTGGCCGTGGATCGAGAGCGGTTTTCGGCGCTGGTGACGGAACGACTCTCGAACCATCCGCTGATCGAGATTCGCCGTGAAGAGATCACGACCATCGACCCGGAAGAACTGACGATCGTGGCGGCCGGGCCGCTCGCCTCGCCGGGTCTGACCCGGGCCATCGCCGGGTTGACCGGGGAGCATGATCTCTACTTCTTCGACGCGCTCTCGCCGATTGTGGACGGCGAGACCATCAATTTCGAGATCGCCTTTCGGGCGGCGCGGTACGGCAAGGGCGGGGACGATTACGTCAACTGCCCGATGACGCAGGAAGAGTACGACCGTTTTTACGAGGCGCTCGTGGCCGCCGAATGCGTCAAACCCCATGAGGGGATGGAGGACGAAGAGAAGTATTTTGAAGGTTGTCTGCCGATCGAGGAACTGGCGCGGCGCGGTCGCGATACCCTGCGGTTCGGACCCATGAAGCCCGTCGGATTGGTGGACCCGCGGATCGGGCGCGCTCCGTACGCCTGTGTCCAGTTGCGACTCGAAAATCTGATGGCCGATGCTTACAATATCGTCGGTTTTCAGTGCCATATTAAATATGGTGAACAGAAACGGCTCTTGCGGTTGATCCCCGGGTTAGAAGATGCTGAACTAATCCGTTTTGGCCAGATGCACCGTAATACCTATATTTGTTCTCCTAAGGTGCTCGGTGAGACTTTGCAGATGCGAAAGCACCCGGGCGTGCTCTTTGCGGGCCAGATTTCAGGGATCGAGGGATACACGGAGGCCATGGCCACCGGGATGGTGGCCGGGATGAATGCGGCCCGGTTGGCGTTGGGCCTGGAAGCGGTGGCGCCGCCGAGAGAGTCGGCGACCGGATCGTTGATCTACTATCTGGCGCATCAGGATCCGCAGAGGTTTCAACCGGCCAACACGACGTTTGCTCTCCTGCCGCCGCTGGAGCCACGGCAGAGGGCCGCGGTCAGGCGGAAGGCCGATCGTCATCGGCTCCAGGTTGAGATCGGATTGAAAGCATTTAATGACTGGCTGGCCCGGGTCTCAGAGGCCACGCCGATCGGCCAGGCCCAGACGGCCCAGTCAGTTTGATCAAGGGAAAGGGTAGTTTAAGACTCGCTATGGAACTCCCCCGGATCTTCAGCGTGCGATTCGTCATTCCGGTGGTGCTGGCCATCGCCGGCGGTTGGATGATCTTCGCACTTCCAGGTCAAGTACTCGGTCAGAGTGGCCGGGGGTCATTGCCGGACAAAAAGAGGCCCGACAAATCGCGGCTGCCCGCGCCGCCGCCCTTGCGGGTCCCGGAGCAACCGTCGCCCTCGGGCGGCGATCCCGACGCCATTCGGATCAACAGCGATCTGGTGACGGTCGTGACGAGCATCTCGCGGACCTCTCCGAACATCCCGCTGGATCTGAGACGCGAGGACTTCGAGGTCCTGGAGGATGGAGTTCCGCAGGAGATCGCCAATTTCACGCGAGAGGCCGAACAGCCGTTGCAACTGGTCCTGCTGTTCGATTCGAGCTTGAGCGTCTCGCAAAAACTCAATTTCGAGCGGCGAGCCGCCGCCAAATTCTTCGAGCGCGTCATGCGCCCACAGGATCGAGCCGCGCTGTTTGCGGTCTCCACCGACGTCGCCATCCTGCAGGAGTTCACGGGGCAGGTTCCGGTGCTGGTCAATGCCATGAAACAGCTCCGGGCGCAGGGCGCGACCTCGGTCTATGATGGAGTCTTTCGGGCTTCTGAATACCTGCAGCCCACTCAGGGGCGGCGGGTGATCGTGATTGTCTCCGATGGCGGCGATACGACCAGCCAGCGCAGCTTATTGGAGGCTTTAACCGCCGCCCAACGGTCGGACGTCGTGATCTTCGCCGTCTTCACCGGCAATCGGAACTTGTCGGAGAATCTGCGGGATCTGGCCGGCGAACGGGCGCTGGAGACGATGACTTCAGAGACCGGAGGACTTATTTTTCGACCCATCGCCACCCCAGGCACCCAGGGCGGAGAGACCGACGACCAATCGATCAAAGAACTCGATGCGGCCTTCAACGACCTGGCGGAGCAGCTTCGTACTCAATATACGCTGGGGTTTTTTTCGACTAACGACAAGCGCGATGGTTCGTTCCGAAAGCTATCAGTGAGAGTTAAAAGGCCAGGTTATGGGGCGCGTGCGCGCCGCGGGTATTATGCCCCCAAGGGATGAAATGCTAAACGCTGGGGTAGTTGTTGAGCACTGACCTCCCGATTGGCAGATGGATCGGCGGAAGACCCGGAGTTGAAGACCGACGGAGCCGGACGATCATCAGAACGCCGAGATTCTCGGAATTTTCGGTTATTTTTGGTTAGTCCGGACCTCGACCTTCATTCTTCCGCTTCGATTTTGGTTCGTTATTTCAACTTCCTCCATCAAATAGGAGCGGTCGGCGAGACGCAATCTTCAGCAGCTTACGTGGTTTACGTGACGTTAGAAGTTACCCGTGCTACAATCCGAGGCGTCAGGGTTTTCTTTTCAATAATCGACCGGTAATAAGGGGCTCTCTTACATAATATTCATACCTGGTACGAAGTCGTCGTTTGTCATCAGCAAAGGAACATCTGTGTTATGCAGGCGAACATTATCCTAATACGTACAGTTTTTACCTTAACCTTCGCCGCTGCGGGCTACCTGATTCAGCCGATTCCGGGATGGGTCGGCGAAACCTTGCATCTGCCGGGTGGCTCGCGGTTGCTCTCAGCCGTGGCCGGAGTGATTCTGGCGTGCGGCATCATCTTGTTTGAGCTGCGGATTCGCCGTGCTTCGCTCAAGGCGCTGTTGGGAGCGGCGGCCGGGTCGATTCTGGGAATTATCGGCTCGACGCTGATGGGCTTCCTGATCACGGCGCAACCCTGGGACCAGCCGGTCAAATCGTTCCTGACTCTGACCCTGACTCTCTTCATGGCCTATGTCGGGTTGTTGGTGGGGGCGGCGAAAGGCGACTACCTGGATCTCTCCGCGCTGG
Organism: Blastocatellia bacterium; assembly: GCA_035280505.1. Taxonomy (GTDB): domain Bacteria; phylum Acidobacteriota; class Blastocatellia; order RBC074; family RBC074; genus JAKEHZ01. Next base: position 8,240 of record DATEFT010000058.1, read on the forward strand.
GCGGCATTCTCACTGATCGGACCACCAAGTTGGGATATCGAATTCTCGACACCAGCGTGATCATCGACGGTCGGGTGGCGGATATCGCCGAGGCGGGTTTCCTCGGCGGGACGATTCTGATTCCGCAATTCGTGCTGCGCGAGCTGCAGCAGATCGCCGACTCGTCGGACTCCGCCAAACGCAACCGCGGGCGGCGCGGGCTGGACATCCTGCAGCGGATCCAGAAGAATAATGCGCTCGAAGTCCAAATCTACGAGGCCGATTTCCCTCAGGTCCGCGAAGTGGATCTGAAGTTGATCGAGCTGGGCAAGCAATTGAATGCCCCGATCGTGACCAATGACTTCAATCTCAACAAGGTGGCGCACCTGCGCGGCGTCGAGGTTCTCAACATCAACGAACTGGCGAACGCGCTCAAACCGGTGGTGCTGCCGGGCGAGGTCATGAAGGTCTTCATCCTCAAAGAGGGCAAAGAGTACAACCAGGGCGTCGCCTATCTCGACGACGGCACCATGGTGGTGGTCGATAATGCCCGGCGCCTGATCGGCAAGAACGTGGATATGGTGGTGACGAGCGTCTTGCAAACGACTGCGGGCAAGATGATCTTTGGGCGGGTGGAAGAGACGAGGACCGAAGTCCGAGAGCAACGCGAGGTCCGTGACCGGACGTCGCGCCCCACACAGATTCCTGCACCGTCTTCATCAGCAATCGAATGAAAGTTCGCAATTTGCCGCGCACCGTCCCGCAGTCGACAGCCGAGCGCTCGACTGCTGACGGTGCGCGGTTGACTGTGAACTGAACTATGAATATTGCTATCATTCCAGCCGCCGGCAGCGGGACGCGATTCGGCAAACCAACGCCCAAACAATTCGTGGAGATCGCCGGGGCGCCCATCATCGTTCACACGCTGCGAAAATTTGCCGCCTGCCGGGAGATCGACCTGACCATCGTCGCGTTGCGGCAGTCCGAATTCGAATCGTTCGGGCAGATGCTGTCGGCCTACGGTCTCGGCCGGGAGCAGGAGCTCCGCCTGGTCGAAGGCGGGGCCGAGCGCAGCGAATCGGTCTTGAAGGCGCTCGAAGCGGCCGCCGCCTGGCAGCCGGAACTGGTCGCCGTGCATGACGCGGTTCGGCCGCTGGTGACGCCCGAACAGATTTCGGCCGTCCTGGCGCGGGCGCGCGAGACGGGGGCCGCGATCCTGGCCCTGCCGGCCACCGATACCATCAAGGAGGCGGAGCAGGGGATCATTCGGCAGACCCTCGACCGCCGCCGGATCTACCTCGCTCAAACGCCCCAGGCCTTTCGATACGAGCTGTTGCGGCGAGCGAACCAGGAGGCGCGCGCGGCCGGATTGCCGCCGGCCCTGCTGACGGACGACTCTCTGCTGGTGGAGCGGCTCGGGGAGCCGGTCGCCATCGTCGAGGGCACCCGGGACAACGTGAAGATCACGACGCCGGAAGATCTGGCGTTGGCGGAGAGGATCCTTGAGCGACAGGAGTTCAAAAAGCCGTTGAAGACCGGAGATCGCCAGACCCCGGCCGGCCCCGGGCCGGCGGAGATTCGAGCCGGGATCGGCCACGACATCCACCGCCTGGTGGAGGACCGCAAACTGATCCTGGGCGGGATCGAGATTCCGTTCGAGCGCGGCCTGCTGGGCCATTCGGACGGCGACAGCCTGACCCATGCTATTATCGACGCGTTGTTGGGGGCGGCCGGTCTGGGAGATATCGGCCGGCACTTTTCCGACCAAGATCCGAGATGGAGCGGGGCCGACAGCCTGGAGATGCTGCGCAGCGTGAGCGGTTTGGTGAGGGCGGAGGGTTATCGAATCGCCAACATCGACGCGACCATCCTGGCCGAGCGCCCGAAACTCATGCCCCAGATCCCCGGCATGAGAGCGAAACTGGCGGAGGCCCTGAAGATCGACCTCTCACAACTCAACATCAAAGCCAAAACGAACGAAGGGTTGGATGCCGTCGGCCGAGGTGAGGCCATTGCGGCGCAGGCGATGGCGCTGATCGCCAGGATTTGATGGCCCTCCCGCGGCCTGTTATGCGACCACAAGACCTGATTGAAAAGAAGCGCGATGGAGGCGAACTTCGCCGCCATGAGATCGGCTACCTGATTCGCGGCTACACCCGCGACGAAATCCCTGACTACCAGATGGCAGCCTGGTTGATGGCCGGATTCCTGAACGGCCTGACCGAAGCTGAGACCGAGGCCCTGGTCGAAGAGATGCTCTATTCCGGGGCGGTCCTCAGACACGACCAGATCCCAGAGCCGAAAGTGGACAAACATTCGACCGGCGGGGTCGGCGATAAGACCTCGCTGGTGATCGCTCCCGCCGCCGCCGCCTGCGGCATCGCGGCCCCGATGATCTCGGGGCGGGCCCTGGCGCACACGGGCGGCACTCTCGATAAACTGGAATCGATTCCGGGTTTCCGAACCAATCTTTCGCTGGACGAGTTCCGCGCCGTGCTCGAACGTTGCGGCCTGGCCCTGATCGGCCAGACGCCGGAGATCGCGCCGGCCGATCGCAAACTCTATGCGCTGCGCGATCTGACGGCGACCGTGCCGTTCCGCCCGTATATGTGCGCGTCGATCATGTCGAAGAAACTGGCCGAGGGGATCGACGGCCTCGTGCTCGACGTCAAGACCGGCAACGGCGCGTTCATGCCCGGATACGACGACGCGCTGAAACTGGCCGAGATGATGACCGCGGTCGGCCGCCGGCTGGGCAAACAGGTGGTCGCCCTGATCACCGATATGAACCAGCCGTTGGGCCGCTGGGTCGGCAACGCGGTCGAGACGGTCGAGGCGATCGAGTGTCTGCGCGGCGATCTGGACGGCGATTTTGCCGAACTCTGTCTGGAACTGACGGCCCGCATGTTGATGGTCGGCGGGGTGGAGCCGGATCGGGCGAGCGCCCTGCTCAAAGCGCGCGAGGCGATCAGCTCGGGCCGGGCCCTGGAACGGTTTCGCGCCGTGATCGAGGCGCAAGGCGGAGACTCCGGCGTGCTCGACAACCCGCGGCTCTTGCCGAGGGCCAGCCGGGAACAGGTCATCACCTCGGAGCGAGCGGGCTACGTCACCAGGATCCAGACCAACGAGATCGGCCGGATCGTCATGGACTGGGGCGGCGGGCGCCGGAGGCTGGAGGATTCGATCGATCACGGAGTGGGCCTGCGGATCCACGCCAAACTCGGCGACCGCGTGGAGGCCGGCGATCCGCTGGTCACGGCCTATTATCAGGACGAATCGAAACTCGAAGAGATGATCACCCGGGTCTGCGACGCTTATCGAATCGAGGAGGCGGCGCGACCGGTCGAACCGCTGATCAAAGCGGTAGTCTGATCAGCAGAGTGAGGGCTCATGAAGAGAACATGTTGGGGACTCCTGTTCTTCGCGCTCTGGTGGCTGAACGGTTGCGCGACGCGAGACTACGCGGTCGAGGCCGACGACCGCCGGACCAAGGTCGGAATCGTCTTCGATATCGGCGGTAAAGACGATCGTTCATTCAATGCGGCGGCCAACGTCGGCGTCCTGCGCGCCAAGAAGGATCTGCCGATCGTGCTGCGCGACGTCGAGCCGGGCGATCCGACCTCGATCGAGCCGGCGCTCCGGGCCTTTGCGCAGTACGGTTATAACCTGATTACGGGGGTGGGCTTCGCCCAGGGGCCGATCATCGAACAGGTCGCGGCCGACTACCCGCAGCTCCATTTCGTGCTGATCGATTCGGTCGCCAAGCTGCCGAATGTCGCGAGCCTCCTGTTCAAGGAGCATGAAGGCTCGTTCCTGGTCGGCATGATCGCGGCTTACAAGAGTCGGACCGGCGCCATCGGCTTCGTCGGCGGGATGGACATTCCGCTGATCCACAAATTCGCGACGGGCTACGAAGAGGGCGCCCGTTACGTCAATCCCGAGATCCGGATCCTGAAGAATTACGTCGGCATCACCGACGCCGCCTGGAACAATCCGAGCAAGGGGCGGGAACTGGCCAACTCGCAGTACGAGCAGGGCGCGGACGTGATCTTTCAGGCCGCCGGCAATTCCGGGCTGGGCGTCTTCGACGCGGCGGAGTCCTATCGCAAGTTCGCGATCGGAGTGGACGCCAATCAGAACTGGATCAAACCCGGATACATCCTGACCAGCATGCTCAAACGGATCGATAACGCCGTCTACAGCATCGTCAAAGAGGAGGTCGCGGGCCGTTTCCAGGGCGGCCTCCACGTCTACGGCCTGGAGAACGACGGGATCGGATATGCGCTCGACGAATTCAATAAGTCGCTGATCCCGGCCGATGTGATCGAGAAGGTCGAGCAGGCCAAACGCGACATCATCGCCGGCAAGATTCGAGTGACCGACGCCATGGCTCAATAAAATCAGACGCGCGTTGGATCGGTACCGCGATTTACAACACCGATATGACCCAGACCAAGATCATCGAGATGCGGGGCATCACCAAGCGCTTCGGCGCGGTGACGGCCAATCAGGGGATCGATCTGTCGATTCCGGCTCAGACCATCCACGCCATCGTCGGCGAGAACGGCGCGGGCAAGTCGACGATCATGAAGATTCTCTACGGTTTCTACACGGCCGACGAGGGCGAGATCTTCATCGACGGCGAGAGACGCACGATTCGCTCGCCGCACGATGCCATTGCCCTGGGCCTGGGGATGGTGCATCAGCACTTCATGCTGGCGGCGCCGATGACCGTGCTCGAGAACATCGTGCTGGGGGCGGAGCCGGGAAATGCCGTCCGGATCGATTTTAAACGGGCGGCCCGCGAGGTGCTCCGGCTGTCGGAAGAGTTCGGGTTCGACGTCGATCCGCAGGCGCCGATTGCCGGCCTCTCGGTCGGCCAGCAGCAGCGAGTCGAGGTTCTGAAGGCGCTCTACCGGGGGGCTCGAATTCTGATCCTGGATGAACCGACGGCGGTCCTGACGCCCCAGGAGGTCGAAGAGTTCTTCCGGATTCTTCGCGCCATGAGGGAGCAGGGCAAAACGATCATCATCATCACCCATAAACTCAATGAGGTTCTGTCGCTCTCCGATCAGGTGACGGTCATGCGCGACGGGCGGGTGATCGGCAGCACACCGACCCGGGAGACCAGTTGCGAGGAACTGGCGCGGCTGATGGTGGGGCGCGAGGTGATCCTGCGGGTCGAGAAGCGGCCGGCGCAGCCCGGCGAAGTGCGGCTCAAAGTCGACAATCTGCACTCCGGATCGAAGCTCAACGGCGTCTCCTTCGAGGTCCGCTCGGGTGAGATCGTCGGAATCGCCGGGGTCGAAGGCAACGGGCAGACCGACTTGATCGAGGTGCTGGCCGGCCTCCGGCGCGCCGGCCAGGGCGGCTTCGAGCTGGATGGACGGAACCTGCGCGGACGCTCCGCCCGCGAGATGAAGGAATTCGGAATCGCCCACATCCCCGAGGATCGTCAGGCGCGAGGCCTGTTGCTCGAATTCAGCCTGGCCGATAACGTCATCCTCGGCACACACTACCGCCGGCCGGCCGTCTCCTCCGGATGGGGCCGCTGGGGCATGATCGACGAGCAGGCGGTCAGGGAGAAGGCCGAGCGATTGATTCGTGATTTCGACGTGCGTCCACCGCGAGCCGAGCTTCCGGCCCGGGTCCTCTCGGGCGGCAATCAACAGAAGTTGATCATCGGCCGGGAGTTCGACCTCAATCCGAAGTTGTTGCTCGTCTCCCAGCCGACCCGCGGGGTCGACATCGGCGCCATCGAGTTCATTCACCGCAAACTGGTCGAACTCCGCGACGCCGGCGCGGCGATTCTACTGGTCTCGGCTGAACTTGAAGAGGTCCTCTCACTCTCGGACCGGGTGTTGGTCATGTATCAGGGACGGCTCGCTGGCGAAGTCGATCCGCAACGGATCGATCAGGCAGAGATTGGGTTGATGATGACCGGGGGAACACCTTGATTTCAGGACCGCCTATTGCAACCGCATCGACATCATGGTGTCGGTGAGCCGTTCGACGGTCGTCACCAGCATCCTGCCGGCATCGTCGAAACGGCCGGTCGAGGCGAGCTGCTCCGCGTTGGCCACCGTCTCCGTCGCGTAGGAGAGCTTCAGATATTGCACCTGATAGCGCGAATTCGACTGAAACTCCTTCAGCAGCGTGCTTAAGCCCGCCCGCAGCGATCGGATGTTGTTGACCAGCGCATCTTTACTGGCCTTGTTCTTGGCGACCACGGCCGGCGGAATCGAACCGCCCTTGGCCTGGTCTTCAGCCAGTTGCATTCCATTCACGACCTTGCCGTAAGTGTAGAGAAAGAGCGTGATGTTCTTGACCTGGACGGCGACCTTGGCGGCCTCCGGATGCATATCGACCATTGGGGTGGGCGTCGGCGTCGGCGTGGCCCGTCGTTTCGTCGGTTTTCTCTGCGCACTCTTCGATGCGCTCTTCTGTGCTGTGATTGAGACCGGTAGTACACAAATCAGAGCCAACAATGTCACCGTGATCAGGGTTGAGTAGCGTTTCAAAAAAGATACCTCCATTATGTTGAACGCTTCAGGTCTCGGTTTTCAAACACGATTAAGCAGGGATCTTCCGATTATTTTTAGCACCGCCTAGATTTTACCGCAAGTCATTGAGTGTAAACCATTATTCCAATTTTATCGCAACCGTTCAAAATACCTTGACGTAGAAGCTCGTGCAACCCGTTGTCGAATTTCACAGTTTTCAGTCTTCAGTTTTCAGTTTTCAGGCGGCACCAACCGAAAACTGAAAGCAGTTACTCGAGCGAGCCATCTCCAGACTGCAGAACACGCAAAAACGGTCGATTTAGCGTCTTTTAGCGGTAAAGGTGAGTGTGTCCTAATCGAAGACTGAAAACCAAAGACTGAAAACAGAAACTGTTCCGAAGGAGAACCAAATGAAGAATCGCCGTTTTAAGAGGGGGATCGCCCCCGTGGCTGCGGTCCTGATTTTGTGCCTGACTGCGGTCGGGCAAGTCGGCCCGGTGGAGAAAGTCGATCTGGAGATGATCAAGAAGATTCGAGATGAAGGCCTGGAGCGGTCGCAGGTGATGGATACGCTCAGTTGGGTGACCGATGTCATCGGGGCACGCCTGACCGGCTCGCCCGGGCTCAAGGCGGCCAATGAATGGACTAAGAAGCGGCTCACCGAGTGGGGGCTGGAGAATGCCCGCCTCGAAGCCTGGGGGCCGTTCGGACGGGGTTGGTCGTTCGACAAGGTCTCGGCTCAGGTGATCGAGCCGACCCCCTTCCCCATCATCGCCTATCCGGAAGCCTGGACGCCCGGGACGAACGGCCCGGTCACGAGTGAGGTCGTGCTGGTCGACGTCAAGTCCGAGGCCGATTTCGCGAACTACAAAGGGAAACTTCGGGGCAAATTCGTCATGGTCGGGCCGCCGCGGGAGGTCAAAGCCTGGTTCAAGGCTCCCGGCGAGCGGTTGAGCGATGAGGATCTGCTCAGATTCGCCACGGACGAGGAGCGGGCGGGTCGCCAATATCCGCCGGATGCGGTCCGGACTCTGCGTGAGCGGGCCCAGATCCTCTCTAAACTCAATGCCTTCTTCAAGGAAGAGGGCGTCCGGGCTCTGCTGCGGCTGAGCCGGGCGGGGGACGGCGGAACCGTCTTTGTGCAAAGCGGCGGGCCACGCGAACCGAATGCGCCCGAGGTTCTGCCGTCGGTGGTGGTCGCCGCCGAGCACTACGGCCGGATGGCGCGCATCCTCCAAAAAGGGATTCCGGTCAAGATGGAGTTGAACGTCTCGGCGAAATTCCACGATCAGGACCTGATGGGATACAACACGGTGGCCGAAATTCCCGGCGGCGACAAGAAAAATGAACTCGTCATGCTGGGCGGACATCTGGACTCCTGGCACGCGGGCACCGGCGCGACCGACAATGCCGCGGGCATCAGCGTCGCCATGGAAGCCGTGCGGATTCTGAAGGCTCTGGGGGTCAAACCGCGCCGGACCATCCGGATCGCCCTCTGGACCGGAGAGGAGCAGGGGCTGTTGGGGTCCCGCGCTTATGTCACGCAGCACTTTGCGGAGAATCAGGTTCCGCCGGGGGCGCCGCCGGCCGGGCCGGGCGGAGGGCCGGTGCCGCCCGTTGGGAATCTGGTGACCAAGGCCGATTACGACAACCTCTCGGCCTATTTCAATCTCGACAACGGCACGGGCAAGATCCGGGGCGTCTATCTGCAGGGCAACGACGCCGTCCGCTCGATCTTTCGCGCCTGGTTGGCCCCGTTCCGCGACCTGGGAGCGGCGACCCTGACGATTCATACGACCGGCGGCACCGATCATCTCTCGTTCGATCGGGTGGGGCTGCCGGGCTTCCAGTTCATTCAGGATCCGGTCGAATACGACACTCGCACCCACCATTCGAATATGGATCTGTACGACCGCCTGCAGGCCGACGATATGAAACAGGCCTCCGTGATCATGGCGGCTTTCGTCTACCAGGCTGCCATGCGGGATGAGAGGCTGCCGCGGAAACCGAAGCCGCCGGCGGCCGAAACCGCCCGGCAATAGCTCGGCGGAGAGCACCGACGAAAGACGCGGACCGGGCCAAAACACGAAGGGATTT
>DATEFT010000059.1:0-3683 GCA_035280505.1 Blastocatellia bacterium
GTCCTTCTCTTTCTGAGGGGGTCGTGCCGCCAGGCCCTGCGGTCGATGGCGAGCAACTGCCCGCGTTCGGCCTCCGTCAGTTCAAGCTCGGCCAGCGCCCTCTCGGAATTGGCGTAGACTTCCGAGACGAAGTCCTCGTCGAAGATCATCCGCACCAGCAGCTTCTGTAGGGTGTGGTGGCTCATCAGGCCGTCTCTTCTTTCTTCAGTTTAGCCTCGGCGGGGAAGAGCGAATTGAGCCGTTCGAAGACGTCGAGACATTCCTCCGGCGCGTTGTGCTCGCACTCGAAAACGATGGCCTTCAGGTTCTTGGCCCTGGGGATTACATATTCGAGAATCTCCCAGGTCGCCGGGAGGGGGACTGGTGAGTGGCTGTCATCGATATAAGGATAGCCATCAATCTCGGCGTAAGTCCCGCCTGCGACGTGCATCTCGACGACGCGTTCGAGGGGATAGTTGTCGAGCGCTGTGAGCGGAGGAAGGTTGCGAATTTGTTGGAAGATCGCGAGGTGCGCGCAGTCGAGCAGCAGGCCGCAGTCGGCCCGATCGGCGACCTGGGCAAAATAGTCGAGGAGATGCAGGTCGCCCAGGTAGATGATCGCGGGCGGATTCTCGGGGAGGCAGGTCATCCCCGTCTCGGCCTCGATCTGAACGATGCTCTCCGCCATTTCGAGTACCGACTCCCGGCAAAGGATCGGGGGCATGAGCAGCCCGTGCCCGCGCTCGCGCAGGCCGAAATGCCAACGGCCCGCATCCCCGCAGAGCCACGCGGCCTTGATCTCTGTGGCCAGCTCTTTGGTTTGTGTCAGCCAGAAACGGTCCAGGTCGATCTGTTCCTCGAGGTTGATGTCCAGGAAATGATACGTCACTGGCAAGCCTGCCGCCGCCCACCGGCGGACGCCTTCATTCAGGCCGCGTTCCAGGTCGGAGCCGTACTCGTAGAAATGTATGAGCTCAGGATAGTGCTCCTTCATCCAGCAAGCGTCGATGTCCTTGGCGGCCATCTTGAACTCGCCCGATAGTCCGACACCAAGCCTCGGCAGGCGCGCTGCTCTTTGTGCAAACGTGATCATGATTAAGATTGTATCGGACGCCACAAAAGACTTTCAAGCGATCGCACAACCGCGCAGAATCAATTCCTTGTTCAAGTTGTTCAGGCAACAAAGAGCGGAGGATCTTCCATACCTCTCCCCGGATTTTGTTATGCCCTGATATTCCTGAAACCGTCGAATTAATTTGCAATCGCTGGAACTAAATGCGAGACCCGGCCATCATAGGGCCAGTGCCTGAAATGTTCGTGACTGGAGAGGTGCAAGGCGCCTCTGTGTGAGAACGCTCTGATAAAGCCATTATAGAAAAGACTATAGATAAGAATGAACATGAGATTAATATTGATAGCCTTGTTGATCGGCAGCTTTTGTGGTCTACCGTTACCTTCGATGGCCCAGTCGCAACGCGGGCAGGGCGTCCGCATCAAAACAGAGACCGGGCAGGAGCTCGATCTCTATGAAGAGAGCCACGCGTTGGTGATCGGTGTTCGGAATTACACCGAAGGATGGCCCGAACTGCCGGGCGCGGAGAAGGATGTCGGGGCCATCAGCGACTTGCTGCGAAAACAGGGTTTTCAGGTGACGACTCTACTCAGTCCGACCGCCGCGCAACTCAACGATGGCTTGAGCGCATTTATCAGTGAGCACGGGCTGCAGGAACGCAACCGGCTGTTGGTCTATTTCGCGGGACATGGACATACCGAGGCGCTGGCCGACGGGAGGGAGCGTGGATACATCGTCCCGGCGGATGCACCGTTGCCGCAACGCAATCCGCAGTTGTTCAAGCGCCGCGCTCTGAGCATGGATGATATCGAAGCCAAAGCCCTGAACATTAGTTCCAAGCATGCTCTTTTTATCTTCGACAGTTGTTTTTCGGGCTCGATCTTCGAATCGCGCGGCGGACGTTACGTTCCACCGGAGATTGAGAGCAAGACCGCCTCACCGGTGCGGATGTTCATCACCGCCGGAACCAAAAATCAGACCGTGCCGGATGACAGTCTCTTCCGGCTCTATTTCGTGCGGGCCTTCGAGCAACGTGAGGGCGATCTGAACGGAGATGGATTCATCACGGGCGAAGAGTTGGGAACCTATCTGGCCGGACGCGTGGCGACCGATTCACGAGACGCGCAGACACCACGCTACGGCAAGATCAAAGACGCGCGACTCAATCTTGGCGACATCGTCTTTGCCTTGCCGGGGCGGCCCCTCTCAATGCCATCGCCCCGGCCGGTTTCGGGCGTTGATTCGGCGGCGATCGAATTGGCGTTGTGGCAGAGCGCGGATCGCAGCAACGATCTGGCCGAATACCAGGAATACCTGCGGCAGTACCCGCAAGGCCGCTTCGCCGCGTTGGTACGGAATCGGATCAACAAGCTGTCTAAAGACCCGGCCAAAGCTCCCGTCAATGCCCAGACCACCCAGGCCCAGACTCTACCGTTCCTCGGGCTCTGGACGGGGGCCTGGACCTTCGGAGAGAACAAGCAGGATGCCACCGCGAATTTTGAACCGGGTACCACCGACAATACCTTTACGGGCTCGATCGTCTGGGTTCAGCGTAAATCTGCAGATACATACCGTAACCTGACCACCGTCGGTAAGGCCGGTACGGAATATATTCGAGGGGTCTACGATCCGATCAAACGTCTGCTGGTCTTCGAGGGATATCAAGAGGATGACCCTCATGGCATTATCAGTCTGGAAAAATATCGAGTCTCCTTTTCAGAAGACGGTCGGTTCATAGAAGGGAAGACGCACAGTAACGGCTCATGGCAGGGAGTCTTGATCCTCTCACGGATGAAATAAGAGCGACTCTTACTCTTATCTTTCTTCCTCCGCTCGTCCCGCTGCGGACTGATGACGCACTTATTATCCCCGGATTTCGTCCTATCGCGCATAAGGCCGAATCCCGGCTCCTGGCGTGCCATCTGTACAATCTAAACCTGGATTCTAATTGCGTAACCGTTCAAAAGGGGGGCTCGAATGCAATAATGGGCCAGTTGCACAGGGTCTTGCCACCATTTGCCACTCAGCACTAAGAGTATCAATTTGATCCGCAATCTTCCACGCTCCTGAACTGATATAATACACGTTGAGTCCGATAACGAATATTATGTTTTTCCTGGATCTCGTCCAAAGTAGAGGGCGCCATCTCTTGTAAGTCATACTAACATAAAGAGAAATTCTTTCTTGACCAAATTATGAGTTGGGTAAAAAAGGAGGATTTATGGTGCCCAAAACTAATTCTAATCCTCAGTCGAAGATTTTCACACCGCGAGCGACCCTGGCAGCCCTGGGAGTGAAATTGAGGTCGCTGGGACTATTTGAAGTGATCGGCAATCACGTCCGGATTCGGCAGAAGACGGTCAAACATACGCCGATCGAGAAACTGACCGATGCTTTCATCACGATTCTTTCGGGAGCCCATGATGGGGTCTCGTTGACATAGTGATCACGTCAAAAACGTACATTTCCTGAAATTCGACCTGATTAAACCAATTTCACACCTCCGGGCCAGTCGGCGTCCAAAAACTCTTTGAGAAATCCGCTCCTATCCGATCTGAGAAGCTCGTTACATCATCCCGCTTCACCGTAACGAACTTCTCAGACAAGGAGCTCTTGATGTCGAAAAAGAAGC
>DATEFT010000060.1:0-7510 GCA_035280505.1 Blastocatellia bacterium
AATTGCAGTAGTAAAATTACGGAGGGGTCTCATAATTGCCTTTAAATGATCTTCCTTGAGGAAATTGGTTGACTAAGAGCCACGGCCCGATCGCACAGCGAGAGCGACCCGGCAGATGATGATCGAGAGTGAGACGGGGAGACTCGGAATCACCCCGTGTTGCAGTCCCTCGCCGGTCAGTTGTCGAGGCCTTCGATCTGGAGCCCGATCGGCTGTCCGCCGGCCTGTTTGACCACGTCGATCACCTTCACCACATCGCCGAAATTGACCGTCCGGGGCGCCTTGATGAAGACGGCCTTGCGATCCGTCGGTCGCCGGTCGATCGCGGCAAAGAGGCGATCATAGAGCGCCTGAGTCCCGTTCAGCTCTTCGGTATTGAGCTTGTAGACAGTTCCCGTCGATGGAACGGTCACCAGCAGGCTCAAGGGATCGGGAGGCACATCCGGCTGGTTCTCAGGCGGTTTTTCCGGGATCTTGGCTTCAAATCGGTGAGGTTTCTGCGGACTGATCACCATAAAGATGATCAACAGCACCAACAACACATCGATCAATGGCGTGACGTTGATATACGGGGAAGCCTCAGTCTTGCTTCCCCCACCACCCATAGCCATGTTCTTATCTCCTTATTCAACAATGCCTCTCAGCAAAGTTAGTCCATAGCAGGTGCTTACTCTTCACCGGCCTTCTTTTTGTCGGCGACCAGGCCGATCTGATCGAATCCGGCTTCGCGGATCGAATTGATGACCTCCACCACCTGGCCGTAACTGACGTTGGTTCCGCCCTTGATATAGACCACTTGCGGGTCGCTCGGCTTGAGGGCCATCATGCGCGTCTTGATCGTCTGAATCAGACGGTCGGTCCCCACGATCAGGTCGCGTCCGACATAGAAGACGCCATCAGTCGGGATTGCGATCACGACGGCCGATTCCTTGACGATATTGGGGTCCGGGTCGGGATTGTTGCCTTTCGGCAACGAGACCGTCACACCGGATTGGAGCAGCGGGGTGACCACCATGAAGATGATCAACAGCACCAACATGATATCGACCATGGGGGTGACATTGATATCCGAGTTCAAACCGCCGCCGCTTTCACCTGCAGCTCCGCCGCCACCACCAGCCATAACTTGTCCTCCTCAAATTATTCAAACTCTATTCTTCCAACTCGATGCTTCGAACTTCAGCTTCCGGCCCCGCTGCTCAAACCCGGATCCGGCGTGACCCGGGTTTGAGCATCAGGATGAAACCGGACTACTGAAGGAGGTTCCGATTGGCCTGGCCGTTCCTACTTCTTGCCGCGTTGTTTGAGGAAGAAATCGATCAGCTCGGCCGAGGAGTTGTCCATCTCGACCACGAAGTTGTCGACCTTGCTCACGAAGTAGTTGAACAGCCACACCGCCGGCACCGCCACGGCCAGACCGACGGCGGTCGTGATCAGCGCTTCCGAAATTCCGCCGGCCACCGCCGAGATTCCCGCGGTCTCCGCTTCGCGCATTCCGACGAAGGCGTTGATGATCCCGAACACGGTCCCGAACAACCCGACGAAGGGCGCCGTGGAACCGATGGTCGCCAGACCCGAGAGGCCCCGTTTGAACTCGGAGATCTTGATCGCCGTCGCCCGCTGCAACGCGCGTTTCGAGGCGTCGATCACCTCGCCCGAGATGTCGCTCGAGAGCTGATGCGCCCGGAACTCCTGCAGCCCGGCGTTGACGACCATGGCCAGATGGCTCTTCTTGTACTTGTCGGAGAGGCTGATCGCTTCATCGATCTTCTGATTGCGGAGCGAGGCCGCGACTTTCGGTGCGAACTCCCGTGACTGGCTCCGGGCCGAACTGAAGGTCAGAAACCGCTCGACCATGATCGCGATCGACCACATCGACATAATCAAGAGAATAATTAAGACTACGCGCGCCACCCAGCCCATGTTGCGCCAGACACCCATCGGCGTAAAGTCGAAGGTCGCTTGCTGCCCCGCCTCGGCCATCAGCATGGCGAAGACCGGGGACACAGTTAACCAGATTTGGCTAAGCAGAATCATCATAATATCAAAATCCTCCAATAGTGGTTACTGAATTTAGATTGCGTTGAGGCCACCACAACGGCTCATAGCCTGTGATTGCGATGGCGCGAATACAGCAGATCGCAATCATTACCTGCTATAGACACCGTCGCGCGGCGAATGTTCCATCCGATTTGCATGCAGACCAAAGCCGCGCCGACTAGAGTCGAGCGGCTTCAATCTACGATCCACTTCCGATTTCACTCTCAACATTATTTAATGCGCAATGTATGAACACCTTCGAGGGGAGTACCAATCATTGCAGAGTAAAATTGAAGGTCAGAATTCCCTGAACTTTCACCGGGACGCCGGACAAAGCCGTCGGTTTAAAGATCCACTGTTTGGCCGCCTGCAGGGCGGCGTCGCGCAGCAGCGGGTGGCCGCTGACGACGGAAGCTTCAATCACGCGTCCGTCTTCGGAGATCGTCACCTGAATCTGTACGGCCCCTGAAGCGCGCGCGGATTTGGCGATGGGCGGATATTGCGGTTGCACCTTCTTGATCGCGTTGCCCTGATCGACGCCTCCGGAGACCTTGATGATCCTGGGAATGGGCGTCCCTTCCGGTTTCGGCGGCGGCGGCGGCGGCGGCGCATCGTCACCGCGGCCCACGGCTCCACCCACTACGCCTCCGGCCTGACCGCCCGGAACTCCGCCGGGCACGCCGGTCGAGACGGCGGCAACGACCGGTTTAGCCTTGACCGTGCTGGGATCGGGAATCTTCTCCGGTGGTTTCTTGGGAGGAGTGAAGGTCACGACTTCCGGAATATGTTTGATGACGGCGGCCGCTGGCGCCGGCGGCGGCGGTGCAGGCGGCGGCGGCGGCGGCGCGATCATGGCCTGCACGTCCAGCACATCCGTCAACCCGACATTCGTGCCGACGATCGTCGCGATCGCGATCACCAGGATCAAGACAACGTAGAGCACAGTGGTACCGAGAATGAACGATCCAGTCCGTGTATTCTCTTTACCATGCGCGGATGATTCAATCAAAGTATCGAACATGGCTTTTCGCCCTCCTCGAGACTCCTATACCGATGGGTCATGGCCAGAATACTCCCCGGCCCTTGAATATACCTTCATTCCGACTCAGCCAGAAGAAGGCGAACTATAGATTCATAGCAATCTGGTTATGAATATTGATTGAGACGAACTAGCAATAATTCGGGCTGCTCGATTCAGCACCTGCAGCTCAAACACAGGTCTGCCTCACTTACCAGCGAGTTGAACAAGGGTCGCTCTGGGAGTGAACCACGCCTTCTTCAAAGCCGCCCGCCGACTGAATCGCAAGCCTCATTCTTGCGTCGTTGTTCCAGTGACAAACCTATGTAAAACTATCACTTATTGTATTCGAAGGGTCAGCAACGCCTGGAGTCTACTATTTGGTTCCACTTCAAGTCAAGACGTTTTACAACTTTTGTTAAAACAGTTCCGGGCCTATCCACTGTTTGTACGAGGTTTTACACAGTCGGACGCCTCGGACTGAAGGCGGGAGGGAGGAAGCGGACCAGCAACCCCCCGAAGCGCGGCGGCCGGCTTCGGGGGATCGAATTTAACCAACTATCTACTTCTTTTTGCGCGACGGTTTGCGCGGCGCGGTCGAGACGCCGGCGGCCGCCAGCATCTGAGAAGTGACGCCGACGTTCGTCGTCTCATTATTGGTCGCCTGTTTCGCGATGCCGGCCGGGATGCCGACCGTCTCCGCGCGGGCCCGGGCGCGCCAGCCTTCCCACCAGAGCATGAAGGGACTGGCGATGTAGATCGAAGAGTAGGTCCCGATCAGGATGCCGATGAAGAGCGTCCAGGAGAAGCTCTTGAGCACCTCGCCGCCGAAGGCCAGGAGGGCGCAGACCGTCAAGAAGGTCAGGCCGGAGGTGATGATGGTTCGCGAGAGGGTTTGATTGATGGCATCGTTGGAGAGTTTCTCCAACCCCTCGCGCCGCTTGGTCCTCATCATCTCGCGGACGCGGTCGAAGATGACGATGGTGTCGTTCATCGAGTAGCCGACCAGGGTCAGGAGCGCGGCGATCACCGTCAGGTTGATCTCCCACTGCATGATCGAGAAGATGCCGAGCGTGACCAGCACGTCGTGGAAGACGGCGACCACGGCTCCGATCCCGAAGCCCCAGGACTTGAAACGAAACGCCACGAAGACCAGCATCCCGAGGCAGGAGACGAGGGTCACGAGGACCGCGCGATTCCGCAGATCGTCGCCGACCTGCGGGCTGACGGCCTCGGCGCTCTTGACCGCGGCGGCCCCGGCGAAGAAGTGCTGATCGAGGGCCGAACCGACCTGCGGCTCGATCCCGCTCAGGTTCTTGACCTCGCTCAGATCGCCGATCAGGCCTTTGCGCGACTTCTCGCGGTAATCGATGATGCGCTGGGCGGCCTCCGCCGCGCGCTGCGAGTCGAGTCCGGCCACCGAGTTGAGCTGGATCCGCAGGTTGTCGCTGCCGATGGTGTTGATATCGATCTTGTCCTTGGTCGCCGGATCGTTGAAGGTCTTGAGGGCGGCCAGGATCTTCTGTTTGCCGATGTCGGTGTCGCCGGTGGCTCCGCTGGCCTCGGTCGGCGGCGCCGTATTGAGCATGGTCGGCAGGCGGACCAGGACCTCATTGCTCGGAGCCTGACCGATCTGGTCGCCGACCGGCTGGAGCGAAATCTTGGTCCCCTCGATTCCCTGCGCCTCCAATTCCCGGCGCAACCGGTCGAAATTGGGCTTCTCCTTGAACCTGACCGTGGCCAGCGTTCCGCCCGCAAAGTCGACCCCCATATTGAACGGGTGGGTATAGTCCTTCCCATCGAAGGCGCGATAGCAGACCGAAAGAGCGCCCACCAGAATCAGCCCCCACGAGAGACCGATGAAGTACCACTTCTTCCCGAAAAAATCGTAATTCGCGTGTTTAAAAATCTCGATCATAACCTTCCCATCCTCGATGGCGGACCGCCGGTCCGGCCATCAGATGCTGAGCGTCTCGGCGCGTCGCCCACCGCGATTCAAGCTCCAGATAAACATGGTCCGCGAAACAAAGACGGCCGTGAAGAGGTTGGCCAGCAGACCGATCGTCAAGGTCACGGCAAACCCCCGGACGGGTCCGGTCCCGAAGAAATAGAGAAACGCCGCCGAGACGATCGTCGTGACGTGGGTATCGATGATCGTCACCAGCGCCTTGGCGAATCCGGTATCGACCGCCGAGAGCACGATCTTGCCCGCGCGCAGCTCTTCACGAATCCGCTCGAAGATCAGGACGTTCGAATCGACCGCCATACCGATGGTCAGGATCACGCCCGCAATTCCCGGCAGGGTCAGGGTCGCGCCGAACATCGCCAGTCCGGCCAGCAGAATGACCAGGTTGAGAACCAGGGCGACCACGGCGTTGACGCCCGAGAACCGATAGTAGAAGA
The DNA here is from genome assembly GCA_035280505.1 of Blastocatellia bacterium. GTDB lineage: Bacteria > Acidobacteriota > Blastocatellia > RBC074 > RBC074 > JAKEHZ01. Next base: position 5,462 of record DATEFT010000060.1, read on the forward strand.
GCATGAACAGGACCACCAGCGTCAGCCCGACGACCGAGGCGAAGACGCCCTGGCGAATCGAATCGGCGCCGAGCGACGGCCCGACCGTCCGCTCCTCGATGTAGACCACATTCGCCGGCAGCGCGCCGGATCTGAGGACCAGGCCCAGATCGTCGGCCTCCTGCTTGGTGAAGTTGCCGGTGATCTCGCCGCTGTCGCTGATGCGGCTGTTGACCGTCGCGGCGATCTTGACCTCGCCGCTGAGCACGGTGGCCAGCAGGTTGTTGATATTCTTCTCGGTCCAGTCGCCGAACTTCTCGTCGGCTCCGGGTTTGACGCTGAACTGCACGCGGTAGCCCGGCCCCTGTTGGGAGGGCACGCCCCGCGCGTCGCGAAGGTCGGCGCCGGTGATGATCGGAGTCTTCTCCAGAATGTAGTACCCCTCGCGCGTGGTCCCGGCCGCCCGTTTCTCGTTGATCGGCAGGATCTCGCGATCCGGCGGGACGGTGCCGCCCAGCGAGGCGGTCGCCTCTTCGATGGTCTTGTAGAGCGTGCCCGGCGGGACGACGGCCCGCAGTTCCAGTTTCGCATCGGCCCGGATCAACTGCTTGACGCGCTCCGGATTATCGAGGCCGGGCATCTGCAGCAGGATCTGATGGTCCTCCGGGCGCCCGGACATCTGGATGGTCGGCTCGGCCACGCCGAACTGATCGATCCGCTGCTCGATGATCGCCTTCGCCTGCTGGGTCGCTTCGCGGCGGAACTGGTCGGCCGCGGAACTCTTCATGGTGTAGGTGATGGAGGGCGGGCTGGTGCCGGGCGAGGCCTCCCAGACGCCGCCGCCGAAGAGATACTGGAGTTTCTCCTGAATCTCCGCGTGCTTGGCGGTATCGGGAGTCTCGATCACAACCACTCCGTTGGCCGGCATTTTCGCCTCTTTGAAGGGAATCCCGGCCTTCTTCAACTCGTCGGCCGACTTCGCGCGATTGTTCTCGGTCATGGCCTTGATCGCATCCTCCGCCTGCACCTGCATCACCAGATGGGTGCCGCCCTTGAGGTCGAGACCGAGCCGAATGTTCTCCGAGAGGTTCTGCCGGAGGCTGGACGGTTTGTAGAAGTCGCCGGCGCCGAAGCTGTGACCCTTGGGTTTATGCCAGGGTCCGAACAGCAGGACCAGACACCCCAGGGTGATCAGGGCGATAAAAATGGTGCGCGTGCGAAGATTCTTATTCTTCATAAAACATCCCGATCGCTGAGCTCCGGAGCCTGGCCGTCGGCAGCCCGCCTCCGAACTCAGCGTTGAAACCTACTTCTTCTCCTCGGCCGATTCTTGGAGACCGCTCACCGAGCTCCGTGTAATCTCGACCCTGACGACGGGATTCTCCGAAACCTTGAGGACCAACCGGCGCTTGTCGTCGTTGATCCCGACGATCGTGCCGTAGAGTCCGCCGGTGGTCACCACCTTGTCGCCTTGCTTGAGATTGTTGATCATCTCGTCGACCGAGCGCTGTCTTTTGCGCTGCGGAACGACGATCAAGAGATAGAACAGCACGAAGACCAGCGCCATCGGAATCAACATCCCAAGGGCGCCCCCTCCTTGTGCCTGGAAAAGAAACAATGAGATTTGCTGTGACATTGCCAGGGTGGGTTCAACCTTTTCTGAAAGATTGTCGTCTCGCGGACTCTTTCACTGACAAAGCGCTTGGGGCCTCCTTCGCAGCGGAGGGCGCGAGGCGCGACTGGTCGCTTCTATTTCATGATATCTCGGAGTTGATCCAGATAGACCATGCGAAATTCAGCGAACTCACCAAGTTTAATAGCTTGCCTGATCCGATTCATGCTGTCAAGGTAGAAGGCCAAATTATGGTAAGAACAGAGGATCGCCGCGAGGATCTCGCCGCAGTTGTGCAGGTGGCGGAGGTACGCCCGACCGTACCGGGAGCAGACCCGGCACCCGCAGGCTTCGTCCAGAGGGCGGTCATCGCGCGCATATTTGGCATTTCTGATATTGAGCCGGCCGCGGGAGGTGAAGACCTGCCCATTGCGCGCATTGCGGGTCGGCATGACGCA
>DATEFT010000061.1:0-13358 GCA_035280505.1 Blastocatellia bacterium
ATCCAGAGGCTCGGTCGCCATTTGGATCTCGATCAATCGGCGCAGGTCGGAGAGCAGCTTCTGAGCCCGCTGTTGCTGTTCCGCGATCTTCTGCTCGCGCTGGCTGTGGCCGAGAAAAGCATAGTCCCAATAGCCTCTCAGTTGTTGTTTGACGGCTCGGGCATATCGTTCGATCAGGATCGAGTTGGAGAGGTGCTCGTTGATGTTGAGAAGCTGGTTTTGCAAATCCTTGGAGGCCAGGAGGCCGACGATCTCCAACTCGGTGAGGAGTTCCGAGACACCTTTTTTGATCTCCCCCTCCTCCTGCTCGACCGACTGGTCCAGCTTGAGCGTGAGCGCGTCGGCGATGGGCTCCATCTCTCCGGCCAGAATGTGGGCGGCCTCTTCCTTGCGCCCTTTTTCGGCGAGTTTGACGATCCGATCTCCCACCGCGTTGATGTCGGCCAGGTTCTGTTTCAACTCCTGGACGTCCGCCAGTTCGGAGGGCCGGTCCCTCTGGTTCTTGAGGATCCAGCGCTCGAGCGCCGATTCGGCGGCCTCGCGGGCGATGCCGACCTGTCGCGCCCGCTCGCCGTCGCCGAGATAGATCAGATCCCAGTAGGCCTTCAGCATGTTGTTGAAGGATTGTCCGAAGTGCTCGGCCAGAATGGCTTGATGGGTATTCGAGTTGAGCTCGGCCAGGTGATCGGGAATCTGGTTAAAGTGATTGAGGGTGATGATGGTGAAGAGAAACAGACTCACCGTCAACGGCAAGATCATTAAGTGGAACTTCTGTTTCAACGAGCGCCCTGGTTTTAGCTTCATTTTTAGCTGCCGACCTGAAATCTCGGGCACCAGACCTGGTCGCGACGTCTGAGGGTGCGACTTTCTCCGGCCGATAAGTTTGTCTTAAACCGAATCCTATGACGGCTTTCATTCTTATCGTCCGGAGAAGGCCAGACTTGAGCGGGACTGATAAATGAAGCCGGAGCGGGCTAATGCTCGCGGCGGAGCTTGGTCCAATATTCGCAGGACGGAATATCGCGATCGATTCCCTCGTAGCGGGCCTTGAGGTCTCGCTCGTTGAGGATATGGCCTTGCAGCCAGACTTCGGCGGAGAGCCAGCGGCCCTGTTTGAGCTCGCCCTTCAGATCCGCGCGATTGACGAGCACTTCGAGCTTGGTCCGTCCCAGATCCAGACTGGTCCAGATCAGATCGCTGGTGGTGTGTTGATTCTTGATCTCGCGCCAGGAGAGGATCGATCCGCAGACCGCGTAATCGTTCTCCGCGACTTTTCGGCGCCGGTAGCGCGACGCGAGCGGCGTGAAGGCCGGGGTTCTGGGGCGAGTGCTGACCTGGGCGCGATAGGCCAGCCCCGAGACGGCCGCGGTGATGGAATGTTCGCGGAAATCGTTCGGATTGACCTCCGTCAGGTTCTGCAGCTCGAAGATCATCTCGGTCTCGGAGTCGGTCGTCACCCCGCGGGCGACGGCCTCCCCCTCTTCTTCATACTCGACGATCTCCCAGGGATAGAAATTGAAGATTTGTTGGGCACGAAATGCGGGGCGGCAATCGGCGTAGAAGAGTCCTTCCTTCGATTCGTAGAGCACCGTCCAAACTTCCAGCCCCGCCCCCAGACTCCAGCAGCAACCGTGCAGCACGCCTTGCGAACGCCGGGCCTTACTGAGAGTGCCACGCTGATGGGCCTCTTCGGCCAGCGCCTGATACGAGGCTTCATCCGTGACTTTGAATCCGATTGCGTAAAATGGTTCAGCCATAGCTAACAAGAGATAAAGGATTAGGGGTAAAAAATGTTCATTGAATCCGGATCAACCTCATTCCTCATCCTCTGTGATCATTCATCCCTCGTTCATCCATTTCGGAAAGCTCATCCTTTCTTCTTCCGAGAAGACTTTTTGACGAAAGTCGTGTTCGGAGGAGCGTATTGGCGGATCCCGCGAATATTACGCGCCGGTCCGTGGGTCGGGGGTTGATTGCTGCGGACCATCTCGGCAAAGAGGTCGACATCATAGTCGCATTCGCGCGACATCTCCTCACGGATCGCGTGCAGCTCTTCTAAAAATCTGGGTCGTTGATACATATTACAATTCGCTGACCAGGAACTCAGGCGTCACGATCTCGGGCACGAAGAACCCGGCGGCCGTGTTGAACAGCTTGATTCGCGCCTGCCGGTGTACGCTGGCCAGATAGCCGAAGTTCCAGGTCACCACATAATCGATCTTGTGAAACGAGGCGAGGGCGACATGCAGTGCGTCGCCCAGATATTTGCGCTGGAAGATGCCGCGCGCCACGTACCCGTCGGCCAGAATGGCCGCTTCTTCCGTGATCTCGACCTGCGGCAGACTCTTGATCAGAGCCAGATAGCTGTTGCGATAAGGCTCGCGCGTTCGTTCCAACTCGCGTTCGACCAGCGCCGAAATATACGCTCGATAGTTTTTCAATTCATGCTCCCACCAGCGGATCGTCAAGTCTCGGCGGAACGATTCGCCTTTATCAAGGTACGCGCCAATGACCGATGTTTCAAGGTAGATGCTGGTGACCATGTCAGTCTGAAAATCTCAAATCTCCAAATCTCCAATATTTCAAGTGCTCACTTGTTGTCGGAAGCGACGGAGATCGCCTTGCTTTGCGGCGTCAGCCGGAACTGGTATCGCCGCAGATCCAGCACGACCCGGAAGTGAGCCAGATAGTCTCCGCCCAGAATTCCATGCTGCTCGAAACCGGAGGTCTCGTTGACCGCATCCAGATCGAGCACCAGGGCGCGGGTATTCTGCTTCTTCAAGCCGCTGACCGCCAGGGCGGACAGGCCCAGGGCTTCGGCACCCTCCTCGATGCCGGCGGCACCAATCACCCTAAACTTCTGCCCCGGCAGTTTCAAGCCCTCCAGTTGATGGCGTTGGACGACCGCCTTGGAGATGACGCTGACGGTCGCTCCGGTATCGATGATGAAGTTGAGCGGGCGATCCAGCGACGGCAGCAGGGTCTCGGCGCTGGCCAGACCGCCGGCCGTGCTGCGGATCGGAATTTCGATTCCATCCAACGTTTTGCTGACCGCCGCGGGTTCCGCGTCCGGTTTGCCCGCCGGTTGATCGTCGCGAGGAGCGGTCGCGGCCGGCGGCGGCGGCGTCCGATCGAGCGTCAGGGTCCGGTTCTGGTAATCGAGCGAGACCACAAAGTTGGAGAGGACCGAGAGCCCGATGTAACCGTCGGCTCGTTCCTCTTCCGGCGTATCCTGCGTGGTATGAACCGTGCGGATGTAGACCGGGACCGCCTCGATCCTGGCATCGCCGATGGTGATCGATTCGAGCAGGCCGTAGATGATTGGGAAGGTCCCGCTGCCTCCGATGGCGCGGGCATTTCCGCCGCTCGCGACGGGTTTGATCCCCAACTGTTCCGCCGCCTTGTCCGAGATCACCGACAGACTGGCGCCGGTGTCGATGACGAACTGGAGCGGCCCTTTGCCGTTGATCATGACCTTGACGAACGGACGGTGATTGACCAGGTTGAAGGTGGTCGTGGAGACGTCTTTGCCGCTGACCCGATGAATCTTGGTGGTCCCCAGGTATCGATAGAAATCGATCAAGCCGCGAATCCGCGCGCGGCGCTCGGCGTCGGTCTTGGGCGCAACTTCGAGAAATCGCTGATAAGCGTCCGCCGCCTCCTTGTAGTACTCCAGGCGGGAGCAGACTCGGGCCAGCGAGACGTAGTAATCGGATTCGAGCGGGTCGATGTTGATCGCGCGTTTGAGCAGATCGTAAGCATTTCGCGTGCGGTTCTCGAAGTATTCGACCTCCGCCAATCCGGAGATCGCGATCGAATCGCGATTATTGAACTTGACCGCGGTATAGAGCGCCTCGATCGAATTGCGAAACTCGCCCGAGCGCAGGAGGGCGGTTCCCACCAGGGCGTGGGCGCGGGCATTGGTGGGCTCGGCGGCGATCACCTGAGCCGCCTCGTCGAACGATTCCTGGTATTTCGCCCGCTTGGTCAGGACCAGGCTCAATCCGAGGCGCGCATCCTTATCCTGACCATTCTCTTGTAGCAACTGGCGATAGATCTTCTCAGCCTCCTCGAAGTTGGCTTGGCGAACTTCCTTCTCGGCGCGTTTGAGAGCTTTGCCTCTCGATTCCGCCCAGGCTGCCGGAGTCAGAGTCTGGAAGACCACAGCCAGAGTCAACCAGAACATGAACCGCTGGAGTGTAGTTTTCATTGGACACCTCGTCGATCGTTTATTTTAAAATCTCGCCAGTTTTGTTCGACCAGAGCAGGAGATCCAGTTCGTCAAAGTTGATTTTAATATCGGCGGCAAATTTTCTCATGCTCTCTTCAACAGCGAGATACTTTTTTTTCGTCGTCGGTGGATCAGGGGAGTCGATCACTCCGCACTGATGCAGGGTCGCCAGGATGTGTTTATCCAGGATCGCGTAACCACGATACCCGATATTGCGCAGGTAATGGCTGCCTTCCTTATATCCGATTCCCTTAATCCCCGGATTGCTGGCGAAGAAGTCCCGCCTGGCCTCTGCATCTCGGCCAAATGAAGCAATTTTATCACCCAACTGCAAGCCACACTCGGTATTCAGATAATTTCTGGTATGAACGATATATGCTGATCGGGCTCGCGGATAACGATGCGCCCCGACCAGCGACTCCATCAATCGATGATGATCCCCGGTTCGGAGGTGCGGACGGACTCGATCGACCGAGTTTAAACCCATCCGCGCGCTGGCGCCAGCCGTGAAGATACAGAAGACCAGTTCTTCAAAGAGGCGAGCGTCGTCGCGGGCCCGGCCGATCTCCGCAAACTCCGCCAGGCGCGCGCGGATCTTCGATCGTTTTTGGCGGTAGCTCTCCCGCAGTTCACCGATTATGTCATCCATGATCTACCTCGAGTCAATCTCCGGTTGAATCCTCAGGCTCCGGGGGAGACGGGGGCTATTGAGCCGTCCAGCCGCCGTCGATGAAGAGCGAGTTGCCGGTGACGAAGGATGACGCGTCGGAGGCCAGAAAGACCGCGGCCCCGGTAATTTCATGGAGATCGCCCCAGCGTCCCATCGGGATGCGGGCGATGAAGTCCTGATACTTGGCCGGATCGTTGAGCAGTTGACGGTTCATCTCCGTGGCGAACGGGCCCGGGCAGATGGCATTGACGGTCACGCCTTTGGTGGCCCATTCCAGCGCCAGCGCGCGCGTCAGCCCCAGGACTCCGGCCTTGGACGAGGCGTAGGGCGTGCGGCCCGGCAGGGCGATCACCGACATAATCGAACCGAGATTGATCACGCGCCCCCAACCCCGTTCACACATCGGCACACCGAAGACCTTGGCGCAGAGGAATGAAGCCGTCAGGTTGGTATTAATGACCGCATTGAAATCGGCCTCCGTCAACTCGCCGATGGTGCCCCGGATGTTGATCCCGGCGTTGTTGACCAGAATCTCGATCGGGCCCAGGGCGCGCTCGGCCTCGTCTTTCAACCGGTGCAGTTGATCGGTCTGCGTGACGTCCGCGGCCAGACCGATCGCGCGGCGTCCGGTCGCCGCGTTGATCTCCTGCGCCGCCTGCTGGCAATCGGCCGCATTACGACCGGCGATGACGATCTCGGCGCCGGCTTCCGCCAGGGCTTGCGAGATCACCCGGCCCAGTCCCTTGGCGCCGCCGGTCACCAGCGCGCGCCGCCCATCCAGACGAAAAAGTCCCATGACATTCGGGAAAGAGTTAGTTGGTTTGTTCATGTTTCAATCGACCTCAATTGTCTTTTGTGGCGGGCAAATTCTAAACCAAAAACGATCATATCACCTCGCACATTCGGCCTTCCCCGCTCTTTTTCATGAGGGCCGGCCGGAGCGGTCAAAAAATATTTATCTTGCCTATCGCACCGGCTTGCGGTAGGCTGCGCCTGACCATGAACATCCTCTCCCGCGCCCCTTCTCTGTTCAGGCGTCTTCCCCAAATTGCCGAGAGGGTGAGATCGGCGTCGCCAAAAAATTCGTCAAACATAGGTGGAGGCTGTGTCAGCAACGTCTCCTGACATTTCTAGAATTTATCAAAATTACTCAGTAACGCAGAAAGGAACCGTTATAACGTGGGGACGAAAGATCTCTATTTAGTGACCGGTGGGGCCGGGTTTATCGGCTCGCACCTGGTCGAGGCGCTGGTCGGCCGCGGCGATCGTGTCCGTGTGCTCGACAATTTGATGACCGGCAAACGCGAAAACCTGGCCCACCTGGCCCAGCAGATCGAGTTTATCGAAGGTGATCTGCGCGATTTCGAGCAGGCGCGGAAGGCTGTTGAAGGAGTCAATCTCATCTTTCACGAGGCCGCGATCCCGTCCGTGCCGAGATCCGTCGATGATCCCCGGCTCAATCACGAGGCCAATGCCAATGGAACTTTCAACATCCTGCTGGCGGCGAAGGAGGCGGGCGTCCGCCGCGTAGTCTATGCCGCGTCGAGTTCAGCCTACGGTGAAAAGGGGACCGGGCCCAAACAGGAAGAGCAGCTTCCGAGCCCCCTCTCGCCTTACGCCGTGGCCAAGCTGCTCGGCGAATACTACTGTCAGGTCTTCACATACGTTTATGGCCTGGAGACCGTGGCCCTCAGATACTTCAACGTCTTCGGGCCGCGCCAGGATCCCTCGTCACCCTACTCCGGGGTGATCTCGAAATTTGTCACCGCGCTCTTGAATGGCGCCACGCCCGTCATCTACGGCGATGGCGAACAGTCGCGGGATTTCACCTATGTGGCCAATGTGGTCGATGCCAATCTGCGCGCCGCCGAATCGCCGGAGGCGGTCGGTCACGTGATCAACCTCGGGACCCGGCAGCAGACCTCGCTCAACCAGTTGCTGGCCGCTCTGCAAAAGGTTATCGGCACGGATCTCAAGCCGAAATATGAGGTTTCGCGCACGGGCGACATCCGGCATTCGCTCGCCGATATTACTCGCGCCGAAAAATTGTTGGGCTATCATCCGACCGTCGGTCTGAATGAAGGTCTGCGCCACACGGTCGAATGGTACCGCGAGCAGCAGCGCTGAGACCGGCCGCCGCGAAATCCGCGAAGAGGCGAAATAGGCGAAATGCATGGAGAGAACTTTCGTGTGTTTCGCCTATTTCGCGTTTGCCGGTCCGAGCCGTCCGGCCGGTCGGCAGCCAGGCGCGAGAGGCATCCTTGACCGTGCGCCGAAGGCTACGCGATAATTCGCGAGGAATCGGGCTCCTTCCTCCGTAGATCATGTGAATAATCTGATGTCCAAACTGGTGTTAGTGACCATTTCGATTGCCGCGTGGTGTTTGATGGCGCCCGCCGTCATCAAGGGCGGCGGGCCGCAGAGGCGCGCGGCCTATGGGCCGGTCGTCAGCGCCTATTTAACGGGGCTGGCGGAAGAGTTGAATGAGCTTGAATACCAACTCCGGAACCGCGAGATCGGCTATTCCGATTATGAACGGGCCAAACAACGGTTGACCATCATGCGGCGGCAGGTCGAGCGGCTGGCCGCGCAGAGCGGAGCCGATGTGGTCCCGGAATTGCAAATCCTGACCGATGATGAGCTGGGAGAGCTGGGAGCGGGTGAAAGGTTGGATCCGAATCGACTGCGGGTCGGGGCTCTCTCGGGCGGGCAGTGGCGATTGATCGGGATCGAGCGTGGGCGCATGCGCTACTTCATCTTCAACCGGCTGCCGCAAAACCAGGGCTCCGGGGTGGTCCCGGATCGCCGGTCCGGCCGGAAGTACAATCCGCAGGAGGTGATCGAGACGATCGTGGTTCGGGACCGGCCGTTGAAGCCGGCGGCGAGCCCGGCCTCCTCGAACGCCGGATTGAGCCCGACTCTCGCCGATCAGCCCGACGCCGAACCCTCGACGGGGACCCTGTCGGCGGAAGCGGCGGTTTCGTCCAACCGATTCCGCCCTCCGCGGATCCTGCAGGTCTTTCTGCCTCGGTACACGGACAAGGCCCGCAATAACGGCGTCTTCGGCGAACTGGTGGTGCGGGCGCTCTTTCAGTCCAATGGCCAGGTCCGGAACGTCAAGGTCGAAAAGGGATTGGGCTCCGGTCTCGATCAGCAGGCGCTCGACGCCGTTAAGAAGATGGAGTTTGAGCCGGCGCAATTCGACGGCAAGATCGTGAGCGCCTCGATGCAGGTCATCTTCTTCTTTCAATCGGGAAAGATCGCATTCTTCATCAAGCCGGTGGCTTCGCAGCCATAGAAGAAAAAACAGAGAGCTTCGTTAACAAAGTAGTGAGTATGTTGAAACAGAGCGAGGTTTACGACGAGATTCAGCGGGCACAGGCGGAAGGCCGGAAGCTCGCGGTGGCGACGATCGTGACGGCCTCGGGCTCGACGCCGCAACGGACCGGCGCCAAGCTCTTGATCTTCGAGGACGGCCGTTTGATGGGGACCGTCGGCGGCGGATGTGTCGAAGCCGATGTCTGGGCCGAAGCCCGCGAGGCGCTCGCCGATCGTCGGCCCCGTCTCTGTCGTTTCACCCTGCGCGACGCTCCGGATGTGCCGCCGGACGAAGAGGGCATGATCTGCGGCGGCGAGATGGAAGTTTTGATCGAGGTCTGGGCTTAGTCGGTTTTAAGGATGTCTATGTTAACAGCCGCGGAGATTTCAGCGGAACTCAAGCGCGCGATGGAGGCGGGGCGATCGTTGACCGTCGTCTCGCTGATCGAACTGGATGGTCATCCGGTTGAAGCGCTGTCGAGGTTGTTGGTCGAAGAGGGCGGGCGAGCGGTCGGCGGGACCCTCGGTCATCGAACCCTCGATGACCTCGGAGTGTGGGGAGCGGTCGAGATGATGGCCGATGAGAAGCAGGAGATCGCGGTCGTCGGGGCGGGCGATCTGCTGACCAGGTCTGCGATCAAAGCCGATTCGGATCTGAATCGAGATCTCGCCCGCCATCCGCGGCTGCTCTTCGAAGTCTCTCGGCCGCTGCTCGAGGTGGTCGTCTGCGGGGGAGGGCACGTCGGACAGGCGGTCGCCAGGGCGGCTCGCTTCCTGGATTTTAAGGTGACGGTCATCGACGACCGCGCCGAGTTCGTCACCCGCGAGAGACTGCCGGATCCGGAGATCCGTCTGGTCGCGGACGATTTCCTGACGGCTTTGCGGTCGCTGTCGATCACCCCGGCCACCCATCTGGTGATCGTCACCCGCGGCCACCGGCACGATGAGATCTGTCTCCGTGAAGTCATTAATCGACCGGCCCGTTACATCGGCATGATCGGCAGCCGCCGTCGGACGACGACGATTCGCGAACATCTGCGGCGCGAAGGAGTGGCGGCCGAATCGTTGCATCGCGTCCACGCGCCGATCGGACTCGAGATCGGCGCTCAGACGCCCGAAGAGATCGCCCTGGCCATCATGGCCGAGATCGTTCTGATCCGTCGCGGCGGGACTGGCAGACCCAAGAGCGCCGAAGGTCCCATGGCGCGCGCCCGCTGATTCCCGACACTCCTCAACTCAAAAAAGCCGCTATTTAAGCTGTTTCTAAAGGTCGCCGATTGTTTCAACTGGTAACGGAATAAGGTTTCGGTTACTATAATTGTGTTTCAAGACTTTTGGTTTGGCTTTTGAGCGTTTGAATGACGTTAGAATAATAAACAAACAAATAAAGTTAACAGAGAGGCGATTCGGGAAATGGACAACAATGCACAAAACTCCCAAAACGTACAGGATGGCTTCCTGAATAATCTGCGGAAAGACCGTGTCAATGTCACGATCTATTTGATGGGCGGCGTCAAACTCACGGGCAAAATTCGCAGCTTTGACAAATTTTCCTTGGTGCTCGAATCGGGAAATCTTGAACAGTTGATCTTCAAACACGCGATTTCAACGATTTCCGTCCCACGCGGAAGCTATCATCATTCGCGATCGGAGAGCCACCACCATCAGCAGCAGTCGCCACCGTCGTCTACGTCGTCTGCTCCTTCCGCTCCATCATCGGCTTCGCCTGCCAGCAGCGGATCTTCATCTGCTTCATCAGGAAGCTAGACCGGTACTTGCACCAACTCCGGTTGACCAACTCCGAGAGCTTCAGCTAGATGTAAGGCGGCTGGCTGAAGCTCTTGTTCTATTTAAACATGACGCGCGGCAAGCTGATTACCTGTGAAGGCATCGACGGATGCGGAAAGACGACCCAGTTGCGGTTGCTGGGGCAGTACTTTGCGGAACGCGAGATCGAATTCATCGCGACCCGCGAACCGGGAGGCACGGAACTGGGACGAAAGATCCGCGCGTTGCTGCTGGACGGCGCCGAGGGATCGGTGGAGCCGCTGGCCGAACTTCTGCTCTACTGTGCGGATCGCGCACAACATGTCCGCCGGCTGATCCTGCCGGCCCTGGAACGGGGCCAACTCGTCCTGAGCGATCGATTCTATGATGCCACGACCGTCTATCAAGGGGCGGCCCGCGGATTCGATCCCTCGCTGGTCGACCGGCTCAATGAGCTGGCGGCGTGCGGGCTGAAACCCGATCTGACCCTGCTCTTCGACCTGGAGGTCGAACTGGCTCTCGAGCGGACACGGCGGCGAGTCCGGGCCGAGGTTCCGGGAGCACCGCCGGCTTCCGAGGGCGAGGCCCAACGCGACCGTCTCGACCGTGAACCGTTGGACTTTCACCAACGGGTTCGGCAGGCTTACCTGGAACTGGCCCGACTCGAACCGCGGCGCTTCCGCGTCATTCCGGCCGGCGGCACCGTCGAGGAGACCTTTAAATTTGTAGTTAAGGAGATTGAAGAACTCAGGTCGCCGGTGAAGTAGGCGGCACTGAGTAATCCGGGAAGTACGTTATATGGAATTTGAGATTCAAATCGCGAAATAGGCGGAAGACGCGAAATCAAACACCTTTCGCGTCTTCCGCGTGTTTCGAGGTTTCGAACAGTACTGAGCGGACGGTCTTATGTCATTCGGCAAACTCATCGGCAACGAGCGCAACCGGGAGATTCTGCAGCGATTGCTGCAACGCGGGCGAATTCCCTCGACCATGATCTTTGCCGGTCCGGAAGGGGTCGGCAAACGCCGGTTCGCCCTGGCCCTGGCCAAAGCCGCCAACTGTCGTCAGGCTCCGGAGGCGGCCGAGGGGTGCGACACCTGCGCGGTCTGCCGCCGGATCGACGAGGGAGTTTACGGCGATGTGACCACGATTCAGCCCGACGGACAGTCGATCAAGATCGCCCAGACCCGCGCGCTCTCGGAAGAGGTCTATTATCGCCCGCGTGAGGGGCGGCAACGCTTCTTCATCATCGACGAGGCCGATCGTCTGCGCGAAGAGGCCGCCAATTCGCTCCTCAAGACCCTGGAGGAGCCGCCTCCGACCTCGACCCTGATCCTGATCACGTCGCGGCCGGACTCGCTGCTGCTGACTATTCGGTCGCGGGCCCAAAGGTTGAACTTCACGCCGATCTCTCGGGCCGAGATGGAGAAGTATCTGACTCTCAACTACCCGCGCCCGGCGCCCGATACGGCGCTGCTGGCGCGAATCACGGAGGGCCGGATCGGCCTGGCGACCGCCTTCGATCTTTCGGTCTACCGGCAGGAGCGGCGCGTTCTGATCGAGATGCTCGAACTGATGGCGGCCGGCGCCAATCGCTTCCGGCTGCTCAAGGCCGCCGAATTTCTGGGAAAGAAAGAGCGGGAGGATTTTGAAAAAGAGCTCGATTGGCTCAACTGGCTGCTCCGGGATCTGTTTCTCCTGGCGGCCGGGAGAGCCGGCGAAACGATCGTCAATCTGGATGTCTCCGATCGGCTGGCCGAACTGGCGCCCAAGATCGGCCTGCCGCGATTGATGGCCTGGGTCGAAAAATTCAATCAGATCCGCGCCGGTTTGAGGATCAATCTTAATCGACAGATCGCCATGGAGGCCGCCTTGCTGGAACTGGCCGGGACCAGATGAGTTTCCGGCAGCGTCCGCCAACCTTGACAATCCCATATCGAAAAATTTATCCTTTGCTTTTTGCGTCTACAGCAATTCCCAGGCCAGTGGCCCCAAGCTGTCGACATCAAGCTGTCGGAATCATCATATGTTCGAGGCATTATCAGATAAGCTCAGAAGAGTTCTCAAAGACCTACGCGGCGAAAGCCGGTTGACGCCGGAGCATTTGGACCTGGCCATGCGCGAGATTCGCATTGCGCTGCTGGAGGCCGACGTCAATTTCAAAGTGGTCAAGGATTTCGTCGAGCGAGTCAAAAGCAAAGCCATCGGAGTGGAAGTGCTACAGCAGCTTTCGCCCGGGCAGCAGGTCGTCAAAGTCGTCTACGACGAGATGGTGGAGATGCTGGGCGGCACCTCCAGCCGATTGCTCTTCACTTCGCGCCGGCCCAACGCCGTGATGATCGTCGGGCTGCAGGGATCGGGTAAGACCACCACGACCGGCAAGCTTTCGAAGTGGCTGCAGAAGAATCAGAACCGGAATCCGCTCCTGCTCTCGGTCGACGTCTATCGTCCGGCCGCGCGGGATCAACTGGCCGTGATCGGCAAGGCGATCAATCTGCCGGTCTTCGACGGCAGCGGCGTCGATCGCCCCCTGGATCTGTGCGTGGCGGCGCGGAAGCATTGCGAACAGGTCGGATTCGACACCTTGATGATCGACACGGCGGGCCGTCTGCACATCGACGACGCGCTGATGGAAGAGCTGCAGGAGATCAAGCGCGAGATGCAGCCGACCGAGATCCTCTTCGTGGCCGATGCCATGACCGGTCAGGATGCGGTCAAGAGCGCGCAGGAATTTCACGAGCGGATCGGAATCACCGGCGTCCTGCTGACCAAGATGGACGGCGACGCCCGCGGCGGCGCGGCGCTCTCGATCAAAGAGGTCACCGGTCAGCCCGTCAAATTTGTCGGAGTCGGCGAAAAGTACGACGCGATTGAACCCTTCTATCCGGAGCGCATCGTCTCCCGCATTCTGGGGATGGGCGATGTCCTCTCGCTGATTGAAAAGGTCCAATCCGAGGTCGACGAGGAGAAGGCGCTCGAACTGCAGGAGAAGATGGAGCGCAATGCCTTCACCCTCGAGGATTTTCGCGATCAACTCGGGCAGATGAAGAAGCTCGGCTCCCTCGAGAGCATTATGAGTCTGTTGCCCGGCGAGATGTTCAAGGGCATGCCCAAACTGACGCCGGAGATGACCTCTCAGATGGAGAAGGAACTGAAGCGCACGGAGGCCATCATCAATTCGATGACCCAGGGCGAACGTGAGGATCATCTGATCATCAACGCCCCGCGCCGCAAACGGATCGCTCTGGGGAGCGGCACGACCATCAACGATGTCAACCGCCTGCTCAAGCAGTACGTCGAGATGAAGACCATGATGCAGCAGTTGATGCAGGGCGATGGTATGTTCGGCGGCCTGCGTGGTAAAGTGGTCCG
>DATEFT010000062.1:0-4573 GCA_035280505.1 Blastocatellia bacterium
CGTCCGGTTCAAAAGTCGCCTGGGAGATAGCCCCTCCACCACCCGCTCAAACGGCACATTCCGGTGCTCGTAGGCCCCGAGCGCCGTCTTCCGAACTTGCGCCAGCAACTCGCGAAATGTCATCCCCCGGCTCAGCCGCACCCGCATTGCCAGAAAGTTCACAAAGAACCCAATCAATCCCTCTAACCGGGTTTCCCATCGGTTGGCGATCGGCGAGCCCGCGACGATATCGTCCTGGCCGCTGTATCGGGATAGCAAGCTCCCGAGCGCCGCCAGCAGAGTCATATATAAAGTCGCCTTGTGCATCCGGCTCAGCTGTTTCAGAGCCGCTACCAGCTCCCCGCTTAACATCACTTCACATCTTTCAGACGCATACGTCGGGCTGGCGGGGCGCGGCCTGTCGGTAGGCAATTCCAGATAATCCGGTATTTGCGCCAGTTGCTCCATCCAGTACCGCAGCCCTGCCTCCATCTGTCCGTCCGCAGACGGGGCCCGTTGCCAAACGGCAAAATCGCTGTACTGAACCGCAAGCGGCTTCAACGGATTTCCGCGGCCCTCCTGATAAGCGTCGTACAGCGTCTTCAACTCCCGGTTGAAAACCCCTTCCGACCATGCGTCCGAAACAATGTGATGCATGGTCCGTAACAGAACGTGATCTTCCGGGCCTAATCGAAGGAGCCTCATTCGCACCAAGGGGCCATGCTCCAGAACGAACGGACGCGCCGCCTCCCTCCGCATGACGTCTTGCACCCGCTCCTGCCGCGCTGGTTGTTCCAGTTCGCTCAGATCTTCGAACTGCACTTCTGTTCGTATGACCGGGTCGATTATCTGCACGGGCTCGCCGTCCACCTCCGCGAACCGTGTGCGTAAGCTCTCATGCCGTTCCACGATCGTTTTGAACGCCAGACGGAGGGCCTCGCGGTCCAGCCGACCCTTCAGCCGTGACGCGCGAGAGATGTTGTACCCAGCGCTGATTCCTTCCAGGCGGTCGATGAACCACAACCGCCGCTGCCCGTATGATGTGGGCGCTTGCTTGGCTAACACCATTTAGTCCTCCAATGTCCGAGACGTTAAATCTCGAAAACGCCACTTCGGTGACAGTTTGGACGCCGTTAGCTTGAACGGTTAACCTAATGCCCAAATACTTCCGAGACCGTGCAGGCAGGATAGATGAATTAGCGGGTCACACTACTGGCCTTGAGGGCAGGCCGTCGGCTTGCATCAAAGCGGCCTCGGGCGTGACCAGGTCCCCGGACGAGAGCCCCTCAAGCATCGATTTCACGAAGAGCCCTAAAGGCTGCAGCGATCCGGTAGAGGCGGCAAATTTTCCTGGCCCGACGGCTCTCCGCGGTCGAGTCGGCAAACCCGATTGAGCACCATTCATAAAGTAAATTCATGGGAGAAGGATCTCCTTTTCTCCGTACAACCGGTCGGCCTTGACGCCCCGCGCGCGGCAGTATTCTATCAGGCGGTTGGACTCGACAATCGGCCTGGATTGGTCCGTGTACTTAATGCTCATTACGTAGTTCAACCACGGCTCCTGCCCCATGGCGTAGACATAGGCCTCTTTGCACCGAAGCCGATCGATAATGTCCCTGGCTTGGTCGAAGTTCGACCCGGTTAGCCGCCGCGATTCGTCCATGGCGCGATCTAATCGATGCGTCAGCAAAGGGCCGTACAGCCAGCTCAGGGGCGCCCCATCGCACTCCATTCCCAAAAAGACGGTGTCGACGTCCCCAATCTCGCCGTGCAGATGTTCATACAATTTGGGCTCGAGGTTGCACGAATCTGCGGCGAACAACAGAGAATGCGAGCCGGCTTTCACCAGGTAAGCCAGTTTCGTGCTGATGTTCAAATCGCAGTGCTCCCCCAAAAAGGGCAAACCCATAATCGCGCCGCTGGGCGTTGGAACCCGTTCAAATTGATCGAGAGCAATGACGTTTTTGAACCCGGCATTCTTAAGGGCCAATTCCAGCGAGGGGTCTTGCAAGCTCCCCCCGGAGCTCCGGGGCACGATCAAGCATCTAACCTTGTGGCGTATCTGCAGGAGAGTCTCGAAGAGAATATGATCCTGGTGGTTATGAGAAACGAGGACATAGTCGATGGTGTCCGGGAGGTCTTGGTACGTATACCGCGAAATGTCGCTCTGATAAGTGTAGCTCAGGACCGGGTCAGACATGATGCTGATTCCGCCGGTCTCGATCAAGATACAGGCGTGGCCGAAATAACGCCAACGCACGCCTTGCCCCTCATAAGGCGCATATTTCGGGGGCGGGGCGTCGGTCAGGAATGACCGCAGAAGCTCGCGTTGTCGCCCGTTACCGTCAAGGCCCAGCAGTTCGGCAATTTCGTCGAAGCGCCTGGGGGCGGACTTCAGACAAAACAACTCATCGATCGATTGGTGATCAAACGGGATCTGCAAGTGCAATAGATTCTCATCCTCGAGGCGAGGAGTGCTGAGCGAAAAGGGACGATCGTCGCCGGTGGTGAGAGACAGCATCAAACTCTGCGCCGAGCGGTCGTAGTACTCCGACCGGTACAACAAAGGTTCGATCAGCTTGAACGAAGGATGGTTGTTGAGATCGTAGACGAGTTCTACATACCCCTTCAAAGTCGGCGGGATCCCTTCATAGAGCGGCTGCAGGCTGTAACCTTTGGCCTTGGCGCGCAGAATAACATCGAGGTCCGTCAAAGCTTTCGACAGCTCTAAAAGGCGGGCCCTCTTCTGCGCTGTCTGTTTGCGCAGGGCCTTGATTTCATCGACCCGCTTGCCGCCATAGTCGATGAAAGGACCGCCCAGCATCTCGGGATTTGTTACCGCCTTAGCATGGATCTGAGGAGCGGCAATGTAGGAATCCATGATCTTCAGGTGTCGCTCCGCGATATTACGAGCGGTCGTGGCCGGGGGCAGCAAGTGGGACCAGGCATACCACTGATCGACCAACGGCTCCACTTGGACGTCCGCTCTTAGATATAATGGCCGTTCTTGCATGAATCCTCCATTCTTTCGACGGGAAAAGAGAACGGAACGCTATCGGCGGTCAAGGGAGAGCCACCTACGCTTCTAACACGGCTATTAAGCTATGTTCAAAATGACGGTCTTCAACCCTTTCATAGTCCGAGACGGTTATTTCAGGCCATCTATTTTCGCGCGGAGAAATGTAGGCGTAAGAGAGCTTATTAATTCGGGCGGCCTTCGATATTCGTTCGTCCGTGGTTATGACAGAGGCGGCGCATTCCAAGAGCTGGATTGTTTCTCCCGCGGTCAGATCTTTGGCGTAAACTATCCCTTTGCTTCCCACGACAAAATCCTTGAACATTTGACGCCGACTCTTGAATAGCTCGTCGAAGACTTCGTCAATAAAACGCGAGACTGATCCGCTGACCGGAAAAATAAGCCGAGTATGTTTCGACAGCGAGCAGGCCAGAAGCAGGAGCGACAGAAATTTCCGTTTGTCGAGGTCCGGATCGTTGACTTCCTTCAGGAAAAGCGCGAGATAAGGCCCTTCTTGCAACCCAAGCCTTTCCAGAATTTTGCATTTTGAATGAAGCAGAAAATCTCCTGCAGTCTCAATCGCTTTAGCTGGTTGGACAAATGGCCGAGACTCTTTCGGAATCGGGTCTTCACCGAGTCGGCCGGACCTGGAGGGATGGCGCGACCGACGATCCCGCTCGCAGCTTCAAATCGGACTGAGAATGACTCCCCGCTTCGACCACAACTCAAAGAGCTCCTCACTTAAAGTTTGGATTCTGTCGGCGTCAACAATTCCCTCCTGAGCTGTCAGGTCGGAGAGCGTCCGTCTTCCGTCCGACTTCTGGAGAATTCTAAACATGTCCTTCGATATTCCGATGGTGTGCTGAGAAAAGTAACGGCTCGCGGCGCTATCGAGTTCGAAAACGACTTCCACCCGCCCTCTCTCTATTTCACTTTGCCTTTGGACCAACCTCCTGGAGCGAGGAAGTCGGATGGCTAGTTTCCGATAGACGAGCGGCAGCGGATCCGCATCTTTCCTGCCTGCGAGATAGCTGCCGATCGCCAGGTGGTTAAGCCCGGTCGTCAGATAACACACGATTGCCTCCTCGGCCGTATTTACGATTGGCTCTACATTGTTATTAAAAGAGGTGTTCAACAGCACCGGCACGTCGGTCAATTTGTCGAACTCGGCGATCAATTCATGAAATAGCGGGTTCGTTTGGCTCGAAACCGAATGGAGGCGGGCCGTTCCATCCAGGTGAGCGACGGCCTGCAAATCGTTCCGCTTGTCTTCGCGAGTGCGCACGACGAAGATCATAAAGGGATATTCAAGCTGGCTCTCCGGAACATCGAAGAAGTCTCCCACCCTTTCCTCAAGGACGGAAGGCGCGAATGGCCGGTATGATTCACGCTTTTTCACCATCTCATTTATCAATAATTTGTTCTCCGCGGGGCGGGGATCGGCCAAAATACTGCGATTTCCGAGTGCCCTCGGCCCAAACTCCGATCTCCCCTGAACCCATCCAACCACCTGACCGTCGGCCAGAAGTCGGGCGGTCTTTGCGGCGATGCGATCCACCTTCTCATAATAAATGAAGT
>DATEFT010000063.1:0-17399 GCA_035280505.1 Blastocatellia bacterium
TACTGTGCCGCCTGCCAGTGTTCGCGCAGTTCCTGGTTGAATTCCGCCCAGCGTTCCTCGGGGAAGAAGATCCTGGCGCCCTTCAACTCGACGCGGCGCCGGGTGCCGGGGATCGTGTCGGCCAGCCAACGCGACCATTTCACATCGAAATAGACATCGTCTGTTCCCCAGACGATCAGCGTCGGCACTTTCAGAGTCTTCAGCCTGGCTTCAATGGCCAGCGTGTGCTGGTTGTCGAAGGCCGCGAGGAATCGCTGCAGGTCGCGCGTGCGTTGTTCCGTTCTGACCAGGGGCTGCAGATATTGATCGATGCTGTCATCGGTCAGGAGTTCCGGTTTTTCATACGCCGGCCCCAGAGCTTCCGGCGATCGATAGATGCTCTTGTTCGATAACATCGCCTCAATCGTTCCACGCAATCCTCCGGCGGCAGCCATCGCCAGGAACGGTTTGAAGGCTTCCGGCGGCCAGTTGTCGTGGGTATCGCAGTCGGTGAGCGTGAGGCTGCGGACGCGCCGCGGATATAACGCGGCGAAAATCTGGGCAATCCCGCCGCCGCTATCGTTGCCGACCAGGTCGATCTGGTCGATCTTCAGGGCATCGAGAAATTCCTTGAGCATGTTGGCATTGGCCGTCACGGAGACATCCTGGTCCGGCGCGATCTCGGTGTCGCCATGCGCCAGCAGGTCAACCGCGATGCAGCGCCTGATGTCCGAGAGATGTGCCAGTTGATGACGCCACAGATGCCCGTTCAGCAACACTCCATGCACAAACAACGCGACCGGTCCCGAGCCCTGCTCCGTGTAGCTGATCCGACCCGACGCGATCTGGATGCTGCGCCTGATCGGCGACGTTTTGTTCTCCTCGAAATAAGTTTTCTCGGCCATAAGATTGCCCTCCTTGAAAATATCGCTCTCTGACCTCCGAGTGGACGCCAGGACGCGCGCCGATTCATCCACACTCGAGTAAAATCCGATGGCCAGCGCGCCGACCAGCAAGACCGTGAGGCCCCGCTCGGCCCGAGCGCCGGCCGCCATCCTATTTCCGGCCATGGCCCGTCCCTCCCCTTGACGCCGCTGCGGAATCGGGCGCTTCCTTCAGTTTCTGTGTGCATTCATCACAGCACACCTCAACGATCTTGCCGCCAATCTTGACCTTGATGGAATTTTCATCCAACTGGCAGTCGCAGGCCGCACAGGTCTTCTCAACCATCACCTTGTTCTCCTTGAAAATATGAGTTCTACAAACACCGGAAATCCCGGTAAGATCAGTAGACCACGCAGGAAGAGAGTGCCGCTATCAAAATCTTTAGCGACTTGTTTGAAGAGGTTCTAACAATGAAGGGCTGTCTGTCTGAACTCAGAAGGGGAGCGACCGTAAACCTTGCGGAAAGCGGCACTGAAATGGCTGTGGCTGGAGAAACCGAGATCCAGGCTCAGAGCGGTCAGATCATCATATTGCGCGAGCAGATCCAGCGCCCGCGCTAACCGCAGGTGTAATTGATAACGATACAAAGGCAAGCCCTCCACTTGTTGGAAGACCTGCGTCAGATAGACCGGAGAGCTGCCCACTTCGGCGGCGATTTCGGCCAACGTCCAGCGCCGCGCCGGATCACTCGTCAAGACGAGCTTGACCCGGTCGGCCAGCCGCTGCCTTCCGACACTGGCGCCGGCGACGTGTGTGGTGCGGGTCGTGAGCGCCCGCTGCACCAGAGTGAGGGCCAGGATCTCCGCTTCCAACGGTTCCGCGATATTGAGGCGCAGGCTGTGCCGCAACATCGCGACCAGCGCTTGAGCCCGCGGATCGATCCGCAGGCGCTGATGCAGAAAGGCCGCCTCCGCGCCGTGGCGCAGGAACGTCCGTGGGGCCAGTTCAAGCAACTGCGATTCGTTGATGATCAGCGTCAGACTGGCATCGCCACCCGGCACCGGATGGCTGACCCGATAGCCTTCGCCGGCGTTGAAAAACAGCACCTGGTTCGCCTCGGCGACGGCCTCATCGCGACCCAGCCGCCGCACATAGACACCACGATACGGAAACACCAGTTGGGTATCGATCGTACACTCCTCAGCGCTCTGGTGCCGGCAACTGCCCCGGCAACTCACGTCCCGGACCGTGACGGTCGGAGTTTTCAGCAGAGGCTGGACGACAAATTCGGGACCGGGTTCTACTTTCATTTTCAGCGCCTTCTCCTGATTCCGGTTTGAATTAAACAACATATCACCCCTGATGCACATGTCAAACCTCCGATTCGGTTGCGCCGAACCGGGCCCTCGGACTATTGCTTCACAACCCTGAACGGAGAGCCTCGCTCACCTTTAAGTCCGGCATCGATAGACACCAGAGAACAGGCGGGGAATCAATAGAAGAGGTCGCTGGAATGTGATATAAGGTTGCGGCATGCAAAAAAGACGTTTTTTGGTTACTGGCGGCGCCGGTTTCATCGGTAGTCATCTGGTAGACCGTCTCATGGCGACGAATCCGGCACGGGTCGTCGTCATCGACAACTTCGATGATTTTTACAGCGCGCAAATTAAGCGATCGAACATTGCCAGGCATCTTGAAGCGCCCTGCTATCGTCTGGTCGAAGAGGACATCCGCAACTATTCGCAGCTCAAGCAACTCTTCGCGGAAGAGTTCTTCGAGGTCATCATCCATCTGGCGGCCAAGACCGGGGTCCGCCCCTCGGTCAACGATCCGCGAACCTATCAGGATGTGAACGTGACGGGAACGCTCAACCTGCTCGATCTGGCGTACCGCAACGGCATCAGGAAGTTCATCTTCGGTTCATCGAGTTCGGTCTACGGCCCCACGGTCGAGCCGCCTTTCAAAGAGGACGCGCTCCCGTCGCCGATCTCGCCCTATGCCGCCACCAAGGCCGCGGGCGAACTGCTCGCGCACTCCTACAGCCACCTGCACGAGATGCAGGTCCTCTGTCTGCGCTTCTTCACGGTCTATGGTCCCCGCCAGCGGCCCGATCTGGCGATCCACAAGTTCGCGCGGATGATCATGGACAAACGCCCGCTCCCGGTCTACGGCGACGGCTCCCTCGAACGCGATTTCACCTATATCGACGATATCCTGCAGGGAGTGCTGGCCGCCATCGACTATGAAGCGACCAGATTCGAGGTCATCAACCTGGGCGAATCCCGTCCGGTGACCGTCAACCGCATGATCGAGGCGCTCGAACAGGCATTGGGCGAGAAGGCGCGGATCGAACGTCATCCCCTGCAACCCGGCGATCTGCTGCGAACCCACGCCGATATCGAGAAGGCCCACCGATTGCTCGGCTATCAACCGACGACTCCGATCGAGGTCGGGATCCGAAAGTTCGCGGATTGGCTGAAAAATAGAGTCTAGAAAAGTCTGGGGAAGTCTAGAAAAGTCGGAAGAAGGTCTCCCTCCCGACTTCTCTAGATTTCTCTAGACTTTTCCAGACTTCATTTCATCCTTCGTTCGACGTGCAGTCCGGCGCCTCGCCGATAGAGCGGCGACAGCGTGACCGGCAAGCGACCCGAGATCTCGATCTCGCCCATGACGGCTTTGGCCGCCGCGCGCTGGCTGACCGGAAACGGGCTGTAGGCGAGCAGATAGGAAGGCGAGTTCGGCATGGCGGTCAGCAGATAGGGATTACCGAAGGAGATCACGACCAGCGGCAGGTTGCGTTTGGCCAGTTCCTCGGAGATCCGTCTTCCGACTCGCGGCAGCGCCACGCTGCCCTTGCCGCTGCGGGTGCGAACGGCGACCGAATAGATCACCGCATCGTAATTGTTGGAGTCCACTTTGAGCATCAGCGAAGCGAGATCGGTCTCGCCCGCGCTCTGGTCCAGAACCTGATGATCGAGGCGATCGACCCGCGATCGCAGTTCGTCGACGAAGACCTTGGTGATCGCGCGGTCCTCCTCATCGGTAAAGGTGATGTTGAAGACCCGGCCCTGCCGGCCCGGCTTCGGCTCGAATTTGAGCGGCAGCACCTTCCGGTCGTCCTTGACCAGGGTGATCGAGTGTTCGGCGATCTCCTGGGAGATCGCGCTGAACTCCGGATTCGTGAGAGTCGGTTCCAGCTCGTTGAGATCGACCTTTCGCCGGAGATGCAGGCCCAGAGCCGCCTTCGCTCGCAGAATCTTTTCGACCGAAGCATCGATCCGGCCTTCGGTGAGCTGACCGTTCTTGATGGCCGACTTGATGCCCGCGATGGCCGCGTCGAGATCCGGAGACTTCAGGAGGATATCGGAACCGGCCTTCACCGCCCGGACCGCCGCTTCGGCCGGCGCATAGCGAGCGGTGATCCCGCTCATCGAGAGCGCATCGGTGACGATGATGCCGTCGTACTTCAACTCTTCACGCAGCAATCCGGTGGTGACCTTGGGAGAGAGCGTGACCGGCAAGGTCAGACGCGGAGCGTCGGCCTCGGCTTTCGTCTCGGCCTTCGCCAGCACGACGGTCGGATTCGGGTCCTTGCCAGTCGGCGCCCGCATCGGCGCCGCCAACTCCGGATCGATCTGCGGCAGCGCGACATGGGCCAGCATGATCGAACCGGTCCCGGCCAGAATCGCCTCCCGGAATGGAACCAGCTCGAGATTGTTCAACCGTTCCCGGCTGACATCGATGAACGGCAGACCCAGATGCGAATCGGTGGCCGTATCGCCGTGACCGGGGAAATGTTTGGCGCAGGCCAGCGCGCCGGCCTCCTGCACGCCCTCGATAAAAGCCCGTCCGAAGATGGCGACCGAATGCGGATCTTCGCCGTAAGAGCGGGTGTTGATGACGGGGTTGTCCGGATTGTTGTTGACGTCGATGACCGGGGCATAGACCCAGTTGACGCCGACAGCTCGCGCCTGGGTCGCGGTGGCCCGCCCCTGCAAACGCGCCCACTCGGCATCCCACGTCGCCGCCACCGCCATATTCGGCGGCCACCACGGCGCGTCGTCGAACCGCATGCCCATCCCCATCTCCAGATCGGCGGAGATGAAGAGCGGCACTTTGGCGATGCTCTGCCAACGATTGGCAGAGACGGCAGTCGGAGAGACCTGACTTCGGAAGAGGATGACTCCGCCGACTTTAGTATTGATGATCTGATTTTCTAGTTTTCTGGATTGATCGCTGTCACGATTCATACCGGTGATGTTCGCATCAACCATGAACATCTGACCGATCTTTTCATCGAGGGTGAGAGACCTAAAGGTTTGACTCACCCACTCTTCCTCACTCTTGGTGAGTCCCCGATCAAAAGGCTGGTATTTCTCCGGTCCCGCCATCACCAGCGAAGCGAAAAGCAGAGCGATGGCTATCAGGGATACGACGACGAACTTCAACCTCATTCAGAGACAACCTCCACCGGGGCAGCCGTTGTGCGTCTTCTTAGAATTAAACTGGTCAAATAACCACTGATGAATGTTACGAGTGATCCAACTAGTACGTACCATTGCCAGGAAACGCTCGTCAATAGTCTAATGGTAATTATTACACTCGCCCCCACGATAATCCCGACGAAGGCGGCGCCCTGACTGACGGTCGTAGTCAATCGACCCAGAAAGAAGACTCCGAGGATCACTCCGTTCGTGAAAGAGGCGATCCCGAGCACCTCGTCCACCACTCGACGTGAAAGTTTGACGGCGACGATCCCGACTATCAACTGCGTCAAGCCCCAGAAAGCCGTGAGCCATTTTGAAACGTTCAGGTAGTGCGCCTCCGATCGCCGCCCTTTGGTTAGCGGAAGATAAAAATCGGCGACGGTCGTCGCGGCCTGGGCATTGAGCGATGAGGTGAAGGCGGCGGCGGCGATGGCGGCGATCACCAGCCCCATCAATCCGGTCGGCAGATGGGTGATGATAAATTGCGGGAAGATGCTGTCGACCTGAACCCGGCCGTTCACGGTGAAGGCTCCCATCTGCTCCGCCGCATGGAAATTATAAAAAACCCAGAGCATGGTGCCGATCATCAGGAAGAGCACGAATTGGACGAAGACCACCGCCCCGCTCACCAGGAGGGCCCGCTGGGCGTGCCGGGGCGAATCGCTGCACAGATATCGCTGGACCATCAACTGGTCGGTCCCGTGCGAGGCCGTGGTGAAGAAGGCGCCGCCGATCAGCCCCGACCAGAAGGTATAGCTCTTGGTCAGAGTCCAGGTGAAATCGAAGAGGTTGAATTTGCCGGCGGCCATTCCGGCCTGGAAGATCTCGCTCCACCCGCCCGGAATCTGCTGGAACAGGATCGTGGCGGCCGTGATCGCGCCGATCAGATAGATCGCCAACTGGCTGACGTCGGTCCAGATCACGGCGGACATTCCGCCCAGGTACGAGTAGACGGTCGTCGCCACCCCCATGATCACGACCGAGAAGAGCACGATCGTGACCCGCGGCTGGAGCGACGGAAACCAGGCGCCGGCACTCTCGGTCACCCCCGGCATCGCCAGCAAGACCGCCGACAGCACCAACCCCGTCAGATAGAGGCGGAATCCGTCGGAGAGGCTCCGGCTGACCAGAAAGATTGAAGAGACCAACCGCCGCACGCCGTCGCCGAACCGCCGGCCCAACAACTGGTAGACCGTCAACAGCTCTCCGCGAAAATAGAGCGGCACGAAGAGCACCGAGATCATGATGCGGCCGATCTGGTAACCCATCACCCACTGCAGAAAGGTGTAGTTCCCCGTGAAGGCGACCCCGGGGACGCTGACGAAGGTGACGCTGCTCGTCTCGGTCGAGACGATCGAGGCCATAATCGCCCACCACGGCACCCGCTGGCTGCCGACGAAGTAGGTCTTGACGTCCTTCTGGGCTCGCGAAAAGTAGGCGCCGAACAGCATCGTGCCCACCAGATAGGCCAACAGAATAACTAGATCCAGAGTCTGCATAATGAATGGGGATTATTCAGTCTTCAATCCGCCACCGACTGAAGACCGAAAACTGAAAACCATCTTGAAGAGATCATAAGATTTTTCATCGGGGGTCGCGCGATCTTTCCGGTCCTGGTTACTTCAGTGAATATGATCGTCGATAACGATACTCATATCAATGAACCGATGGAAGTTTTCGAGCAATATCTCGAAGAGCCGGTTCGGTCGCGCCGCCCGCGAATCATCAAGGACACCTTCGGACTGACCCGGATACTGCTGGAAGGCCGGCTCTACCCGGACCCGCGGCTGAAACAGGCGCACAGCCAGCGGATCGAAGGTTCCAGTCTGGGCGGCGTGCGGCCGGGCGCCCATGATCCGCAAGCGCGCCTGGAGGACCTGGACCGAGAAGGGATCGACGTCCAGCTCATCTTCGGCAGCCTGGGCCTGGGGATCTCGGCGCTTCCGGATCCGGAGTTCGCCTCCGCCCTGGCGCGCGCCTGCAACGACTATTACGCCGATTTCTGCGGCCTCGCCCCGGACCGGTTGAAATGTATGGCGACGCTGCCGCTGCAGAATGTCGCCGCCTCCGTGCGGGAGATGACTCGGGCGATCGAGGAGCGCGGACATCGCGGGATCACGCTGCCGCCGAACGTCAACGGCAAAGATCTGGACCATTCCGACTTCTACCCCATCTACGAGCAGGCCGAGCGCCTCGACGTGCCGATCGGCGTGCATTGGGGCAACGGCGCCTACCTGACCGCGGCGGGCGGCGAACGATTCCAAACGCACTTCATGTCGCACGCCTTCGGCCATCCCTTCGAGCAGATGATCGCGTTGACCTGCCTCATCTGCGGCGGAGTGATCGATCGATTTCCGCGCCTCCGCTTCGCCTTTCTCGAGGCCGGCTGCGGATGGCTCCCGTACTGGATGCAGCGCCTGGATGAGCATTATCACCGCCGCCGGGCGGAGGTGCCGCTCATGCGGAGAGAGCCGGTGGAGTACCTCCGGAGCGGAAACTGTTTCCTGACGACCGACCCGGACGAAGTCCTCCTCCCGGCCACGATCCGGCAGTTCGGCGACGACTTCATTCTCTTCGCTTCGGACTATCCGCATACCGACAGCAAGTTCCCGCACAGCGTCGCGGCGCTCCGAGCGCGAACCGACCTCCCGGAGTCCGCCAAAGAGAAGATCCTTGGTAACGGAGCGAAGTTTTTAAAAGGAAGTTGATGGAAGGCAACGAAAGATCCCTCTATTACGGTTGGGTGGTCGTGGCGGCCTGCTTCGTCGTCAGCGCCCTGATCTCGCCCCTGATCTCGCAATTCTCGGTCTTTCAGGTGGCCATGAGGCGCGAATTCGATTGGAGCCGCGGCAGCATCGCGCTGGCCCTCTTCATTCATCTGTTGCTGAATGGGATCGCCTCGCTCTTCGCGGCCAAGCTCATCCATCGCTTCGGGGCGCGCCGGATGATGCCGCTGGGAGCCGTGCTGACGGGGCTGGCGCTGATCGGGTTGAGCCGGGCCACGGCGCTCTGGCATCTCTATCTGGCCTACGGGGTGATCGCGGCGGTCGGCAGTTCCCTGCTGCACGTCGTGCCCCTGACCACGATCGTCTCCAACTGGTTCAGCCGCCGGCGCGGCACCGCGATCGGCCTGGTCTCCGCCGGTTCGGGAGTCGGCCAGTTGTTGCTGCCGGTCATGCAATACCTGATCAACCATCTCGGCTGGCGGCAGACCTATCTCACATTCGGAGCGGCCGTCATGATCATTCCCTCCGCGGTCGCCTGGATGTTTCTCGACGTCCAGCCGGAATCCCGGCGGGAGAGTTCATCGGAAGCTCCGGAGGTCGAGTGGACGGTGAGACTGGCCGTCCGCTCATTCCGCTTCTGGGCGCTGACGCTGGTCATGGCGCTCTTTGCCGGCGGGTTCTTCCTGATCTCGGTGCAGTTGGTCGCCTATCTGGAGGATCAGGGCTACGGTTCGCTCACCGCGGCCACCATCGTCGGTCTGCAGGGAGGGCTCAACATGATCGGCAAGTTCATCGGGGGCCTCCTGTGCGACCGCTTCAGCCGGGAGAAGACGCTGACCTTGAGCATCGCGATCTTCGTGGTCGGCATCGCGTTGCTCAACCTCGCCGGCTCCGTCGTCAGCCAACCGTTGATCTATGCCTTCGTGGTCTGTTACGGCATCGGCTTCGGCATGGCCATCCCCTCGCTGATGACTTCGGCGGCGGACCTCTTTCAAGGGCGGAACTTCGGATCGATCCTGGGGATCATCGTCCTCGGCGGACTGGTGGGAGGAGCGCTGGGCGCGTGGCTGAGCGGACACTTCTTCGATCTGACCCGCAGCTATCAGGTCAACTTTCTGGTCTCCAGCCTGGCGATGCTGCTCGCGGGCGCGCTCATCTGGAAGGCGCAACCCGGCCGCCCGCACCGCGCAATACCGCGCGCTCCCAGTAGGGCGCGCGACTGAGAATCTCATTTTGATCTATTTTATCCGGCCGATCGACGCTCGTCCGCCGATTTATCGTTACTATCAGGGGTGAGTGTAAAGTAGTTCCGGGGTGCTTTGTGCAATAGCCGGGAGGCATTCGGAATCCCGAGCTCGGAATTCGGGAATACTTTGCGGTTGTTTCTTGCGCACAAAGTAGAGGAATGAAGGAACTGGAGAAGGTAGGGATTATCTTTACACTCATTCTCAACCATAAAGGTGCGGCTCTTTTAGCACGACGGAAAGGGTCGGGGCGGTATCGACCGGTCGGTTCCGTCGTCTTAAGAGGGCCGCACCTTTGTTATGTTACCAATAGAGTATCTGAAGGCATCTTCCAGCTTCTTCAGCAGCAGGTTTGCCGCCCCATAAGCTACTTGATATTTTCATTTCAAATCGCAAAACATCAAGCAGCTTACTTCTCAAAGTACCAGTTACCATTCAATAAATATCGTCACTTGTTACTTTCAAATCGAGAGCTGGAGCCTTCCTCAAGAATGACTCACGAGTGGATGTATATCTTTGAATCATGCACATCTCGATAACCGCAATGGCAGTCTGGTGGTTGTGTAGTTCTCTACAGTCACCCTCCCTTTTGGAAAAACAAGCTCTGACTACGGTTCAGCAGGTCTCCGTCAATCGACTGGATGCCGCGTTACCGCGGTCGCCCTTCGCCGATTGGCTCAGACGGCAGGTCGGATCGCAAGCCGGGATCGTCTGGCAACTCAGCGAATGCGGAGCGCCGTCGGGGGCGGAGAGCCAATCGGATCAGGATCTCAAAGCCTGTGTCGAGGCGAACGCCCTGCTACCTGACGGCCGCAAGGTCATCGTCATGGTCACGGTGGGAACGTTCAAGCAGGGGATCACCGGTGACCCGGAGTTCAATTTTGCGTTGATCGAAGAACAAGGTGAACTCTCGCCCATCCCTCAACTGCACGACCTGCAGACCAGACTACACCCCGACTCGCTCCCCATTTCAGCCCCGAAATCATGGATGCCGGCCGCCACGGCGGCCCCGGTGAACCATCAGATCCTCTTCCAGCCGCCGACGCGGCTGCCGAAGACCGGCGAGGGCGGACTCTCGGAAGACGCCGCCGGTGACGACCCGCCGCCTCCTCCTCCGACCCAGGAAGCGGCCTCCCAACCGGCGCCCGCGCCGCCACCGCTCCGCGCCGATTCGTCGCCGGCAGCGGCCGGAGGCGTGGTCCAAGGCAGCGCCCGGACCAAAGCGCAGCCGCTCTACCCGGCCAATGCCAGAAGAGTCAGCGCCGAGGGACTGGTCGAGGTCCGGGTGGTCATCTCCGACACGGGAATCGTCACCGAGGCCAGGGCCATCAGCGGCCATCCGCTGCTGCGTGAAGCCGCCATGGAGGCCGCCCGCAAGTGGATCTTCAACCCGACCACCTTCAACGGCGTTCCGGTGAAGACCCAAGTCATCCTCAGTTTCATCTTTACGGCGCCTTAGTACTTGGGAAATTGAGTTCTTGGGAATTTGAGAGGCAGATCGCGAAAGACGCGAAAGCGGGAAAGACGGATGATTGAGCGTGTTTCGTGTGTTTCGCGGTCTGCCTCTCAAATTCCCAAGAATCTACGGTCCGGAGTACTGAGCCTTATTTTAACCGCCAAACATGCGAAGTCCGGCCGATTCAGCGTGCTTCGCGTGTTTCGCGGTTTGGAATGGAGAATCAATGTTAGGAAAGAAATCAATAGAGATCGGCCGGCTGCTGCTGACCCTGATCTTGATGCTGTCACCCTGCTCCTCGCCGCTGGCCGCGCAGACCACCAAGGCGACGATTCTGGGCGTGGTGGTCGATGAGAAGGGCCTGGTGATCCCTGATGCCAAGGTCATCGCCCGTAACCTCGAGATCGGGACCTCGCGCGCCACCGCCACCGACGGACAGGGCCGCTATCGGCTCGCGGAGTTGCCGGTGGGCTCCTACGAAGTGGCCGTCGAGAAGAGCGGTTTCCGGCTCCGAGTGCAGCGCGGAATCGAGCTGACCGTCGGGCGCGAGGCCGTCGTCGATATGGTGCTCAACGTGGGCGACATCCAGGAGAAGATGGTCCTGGAGCAGGACGCGCCCCTGATCGAGTCGACCACCTCGGCCATCGATTACCTGGTCACCCAGAAACAGATCGAACGGCTGCCGCTCAACGGTCGCGACGTCCTGCAGTTGGCGACGCTGCAGAGCGGGGTCACCAGTACCTCGGCCATCACCTTCGGCCAGTCGGAGGTGGGAGCCGGAGCCACTCGCCTCTCGATCAACGGCGGCCGCATCGATTTCAACGCCTATTACCTCGACGGCGTCGAGACGGGAGACGCGTTCGGATACTCGCCCGGCGGGCTGGGCGGCGGTTTCCTGGGCGTCGAGGCCCTGCGTGAGTTCCAGGTCCTGACCTCGAACTATTCCGCCGAGTTCGGTCAGGGCGGCGGGGGCATCATCAACGCCGTGACCAGATCCGGCTCCAACCAGTTCCACGCCACGGTCTTCGAGTTCCTGCGCAACAGCGCGCTCGACGCGCGGAACTCCTTCGACGACAGCCCGAACCAGTTGCCGTTCAAGCGCAATCAGTTCGGAGGCAATCTCGGCGGCCCGCTGGTCCGTGATCGGGCTTTCCTCTTCGGCAACTACGAGGGGCTCCGACGGCGCGAAGGCGTCCCCAGCCTCTTCAACGTTCCGAGCCCGGATGCCCGCCAGGGCCTGCTGGTCGATCCGGCCGCGGTCGGCGCCGATCCCAACGATCCGTCGAGAAAGAGGCGGATCACGGTCGCGCAGTCGGTCCTGCCCTACCTGGCGCTCTACCCGCGCCCCAACGGGCCGATCTCCGGAGACACCGGCCTCTTCCGCCGCAACTTCAACGAGACGACCGACGAGGATTTCTTCACCCTGCGCGCGGACTACCGGTTGTTCAACCACCACTCGCTGGTCGGCCGGTACACCCTCGACAACTCCAGCCTGACCAAGGCGGGCGGGGTCATTCAAAACCTGGAGCTCAGGAACCGCAACCAGTATGTGGCGTTGGAGGAGCAGGCCCTGGTCGGCGCCCGCGGCGTCAACAGTCTGCGGTTCACGTACAACCGGTCGAACTTCTCCAACGACTTTCCCTTCACCGTGCCGGTCGGTTCGAACCTGGCCTTCGTCCCCGGACACCGCATGGGAGCCTTCTCCATCGCCGGGGTCTCGGAGCTGCGCACTTCGCTCACCGACACGCGCAGCTTTGTGCTCAACACCTACGAGATCAACGATCAATTGATCTACAACCTCGGGGTTCATTCGTTCAAAGTGGGCGGATCGATCCGCCGCTATCAACTCAACGCCGACTCGGCCCTGGCTCGCGACGGAGTCTTCGTCTACAGCGGCGGACTGGAATCGTTTCTGACCTCCACTCCGCAGGTGCTCTTCGTCACCCTGCCCGGCACCGATTTCTATCGCGGGATTCGCCAGTCGCTCTTCGGCTTCTATGGACAGGACGACTGGAAGGTCCGAAGCAACCTGACGCTCAACCTGGGGCTGCGCTACGAGCCGTCCAGCACGCCCAGCGAAGCCTCCGGCAAAGTGGCCAACCTGCGCAATTTCACGGACGCCGCCCCGACCGTGGGCGGTCCGTACTATGCCAACCCCTCGCGGAAGAACTTCGGTCCGCGCCTGGGTTTCGCCTGGGATCCGACCGGCAAGGGCCGCACGGCCGTCCGGGGCGGAGCCGGAATCTTCTATTCGGCGATCCTGCCCATGCGGTATCGTTTTATGATCTCGAACGTGCCGCCCTTTACGCAGCTCGTGGTCATGCAGGGGCCGTTCCCGAACGCCTTCAGCACGTCGGCTCAGGCCTCTCGCCCCTCCGGTTTTCTCTGGATCACCGAATTCAAGGCGGAGCAACCGACCGTCTACCAGTGGAACCTCAACGCGCAGCACGAGGTGAGCAAGAACATGCTGATCACGGCCGGCTATGTCGGCTCGCGCGGCGTCAACCTGTTGACGGGCGACAGCAGCAACGTGCGCCGCGACTATCAGATCGTCAACGGCCAGAAGTTCTTTCCGGCCGGGACCGGTCAACGGATCAACCCCAATTTCGCCGCCGTTCAACAACTCGGTTTCAACGGCGACTCCTACTATCACGCGCTGCAGTTGAGCGCCAACCGGCGCCAATCGGCGGGCCTGCAGTTCCAGGTCGCCTACACGCTCTCGAAATCCCTCGATACCAACTCGGCCACCGATTCGGTCTTCTCCAACGGGACGTTCGGCGCCGACCGCCAGGATCCTTACAATCCGGCGATGGATCGGGCCCGCTCCGATTTCGACGCGCGCCACAACCTGGTAGCCAATTTCATGTGGGATCTGCCGGTGGGCAAAGGACACCCGATCGGGGGTAACATCGGCGGCAACCTGGGAAAGCTGGTCAACGGCTGGTCGATGGGCGGAATCCTCAACTTCAAGAGCGGGTTCCCCTTCGGCGTGGTCCTCGGTTTCGACCGCGCGCGCAGCGGGATCGACAATCCGCAATCGCAGCGCCCGGACGTGGCGCCCAACGTCGAGCTCTCGAACGCCGTGACCGGCGATCCGAACCGCTATGTGGATCCGACGTTCTTCCGGTTGCAACCGGCCGGGTTCTACGGCAACGCGCCGCGGAACTCCCTGACCGGACCCAATCTCCAGGTCTTCGACCTGGCGCTGACCAAGAAGACTCCGCTCAAGGAACGGCTCCAGACCGAATTCCGGATCGAGACCTTCAATCTCTTCAACCGCACGAACTTTGCTCCGCTCGATTACAGCCGCCGCGTGATCTACACCGGCGTCAATGCGGGCGGCAACGCCGTGGTTCCGCAGAGCTTCGGCCAGTTGACCCGCACCGCCACCAGCGCCCGCCAAATCCAACTTGGATTTAAGCTGATCTGGTAGCGCCTCCATTCAATGGCGAAAGACGCGAAAGACGCGAGATCGGACGATCTTCGCGTCTTTCGCGTCTTTCGTGTCTTTCGCCGTCGAGCTACTTCAATTCTCCCGGTTCCGGCCTCTTTCCTCCTCGAACCCAATCCACCAATTGTTCGAAGGCGCTGGTCGTCTGCGGCAGCGTGAAGTTGCAGTGCCCTCTGTTGACCACGAACTTCGCGACGAAGAGATCCTGCGTGCCGGCGAGCTTGGTGATCGCATCGTACTGGGTCGCGTAGCGGCCGGGAACCAGCGGATCGTAGGTCGTCTGGAGCGTCAGGATCGGATCGGAGATGCGCCCGGTGGGCGTGTAGTATTGGCGCAGATATTCGCGGGCCTTGGGGTCGGCGGTATAGCGTTTGATTCCCCGGTTGAGCGCCGCATCGTCGGAGAAGCCGTCGTAGACCACGTTGCGATTGTCGAAGGGATTGCCGCCGCAGCGGAGCTGCAGCTCGCGATTGATCTCATAATAGAAGACCAGGACATTGGGCAGCTCGTTGCCGGAGGGCAGGCTGTAGCGCCGGGCGAAGAGATTGGCCGTCTCGGACGCCGCGCCGATAGCCTCCTTGAGCTTGGCCGGATCCAGTTTCGCGTCCTTGGGGAGGTTGACGAGCGGGCCGATGGTCCCGGGGAAGAAGAACTCGAACGCCGCCAGCATATCGAAGATGCGCTCCTGAAAACCGCTCAGGATCGGGCTCAGCGGCCCGCAGAGCGGCATCCCGCCGGCATAGACCTCCGGATACCGCTCCATGGTGGCCAGCGTCACGACCGCCCCCATCGAATGGCCCATGATGTAGCTCTCGCGGGGCTGCCCGTATTTCGAGACGAAGTAGCGGCGCAGGGCCTCGGTATCCTCCATGGCCTCTTTGACGGCCCAGCCCTGCACGCTGTAGGCCGAGAGCGCAAAGGCGTAACCGCGCGAGGTGAAGGCGTTGCGCAGCAGATTGATCCGGGGATCTTTGACGTTCGGCGGGACCGCCGCCGGCAGATAGCCGTGGCAGTACAGGACCAGGACCCGGTTCCACTCGGCCGGAATGTCGATGCGAAATTGCGCGCCGTTGAGCGCGCCCGTTTCGGACTGGGCCTCGGGCTTGGCTCCCGCTTCAGGCCTGGCTCCGGCGGTCTCCTGAGCCCGGACCAGCAGGGTCAGACAGCAACTCAGCAAGAGCGCGGCCATCAATCGTCTCTTCATAAAACGTCCTTCTCTCATTTAAATCAAAATCAGTCCCCGGTCTCCGCCACGAGCGGAGCGATGGCCGCGCGCCGGCGTTGAATCCGGTAGTAGAAATAGAGGGGCAACCCGGCTCCGATCAGGACCAGCCCCGCAACCGACTCGACCGGCCGGTTGATCAGGGTATTGATCACCAGCCAGAGGGCGATCAGGATGAACAGGAAAGGCATGACCGGATAGCCCAGAGTCTTGTAGGGCCGCGGCACATCCGGCATCTTGCGGCGCAGCATGAAGACCGACGAGGTCACCAGGCCGTAGAAGATCCAGAGCGCGAAGACCACATAATCGGTCAATTGATCGAAGGTCCCGGAGATCGCCAGGACGCTGCCCCAGACCGCCTGGACCATGATCGAGTAGACCGGCACGCGGGTCCCCTCGCTCAACTCCCCGATCTTCGAGAAGAAGAGCCCGTCGCGCGCCATGGCGAACGGCACCCGCGCCCCCGTCAGCAGCGAGCCGTTGAGGGCCCCCAGGGCCGAGAGGATGAAGGCGATCGAGACGATCTTGCCGCCGGCCTCGCCGAAGACCGTCACCGCCGCCTTGGCCGCGACCGGCAGTTCGTTGCGGAAGGCCGTCGAGTTCGACGTCACGACCTCCTTGAGCGGCAAGGCATAGAAATAGGCCAGGTTCGCCAGGCAGTAGATCAGGATCACGACGATCATGCCGAAGATCAGGGCGCGCGGAATATTGCGCTCCGGATCCTTGACCTCGCCGGCCGCCATCGGCATGTTGCACCATCCGTCGTAGGCCCAGAGCGCCGCCAGCATGGCGGTCCCGAAGGCCCCGAACCCGCACCAGGTGGCCGTCCCCGCCGGCGTCGCCAGGTGCGACCAGTCGGCCTCATGCGAAAAGAAGAAGACCCCGCCGACGACCACCGCGATCCCGCCGATCTTGAGCACCGTCAACAACGACTGAATCCGCCCGCCGAAGGCCACCGTCAGACAGTTGAGGATCGAGAAGGTCATGATGGCCGCCACGGCCACCACCTGCTTCGTGCCGAATTGCCACTTGATCGTCTGGCCGAGGAGCGTGAAGGTGCTCTCGGCCCAGACCGTGGTCAGCGGAAAGATCGCCGAGAGAAAGGTCGCAAACCCGACGCTGATGATCGCGATCGAACCGGTCGAACCGGCCACGAACCGCATCCAACCGAAGAGAAACGCCGCCGTCTCCCCATAGGCCTGGCGCAGATAGACGTACTCGCCCCCGGCGTGAGGCAGGAGCGCTCCCAGCTCGGCATAGGTCAGGGCCCCGGCCAGCGATAGGAATCCCGCCGCCACCCAGGCCGCCATGACCATCCCCGGCGTGCCCGTATCCTGAGCCATGGGAGCGGTCTTGAGGAAGACCCCCGTCCCGATCACCGTCCCGATCACCAGCGACGTTGTGGCGGACAAACCTAGCCCCCGGATCAGTTGAATCTTCTCTTTATTCATCAATTATTCCCCTGTCCAAATTTTAGAAAGGACCTCGTGGGCACGGATTTTCACCGATCTCGGGCCAAAAAGAAAGAATCTCGATCGATCCGGGCCGATCGATTCGCGTCCCAGTAGCGTCCTGGCAATGGGTTGCCATCGGAGCGTCTATAACTCCCGCCCCTTCTCTCTTCGCTGCCGCTCTTTGTTCAGTTTGCTCTTAACCAGGGACTTGATCGCCTCGTCCTCCTCATCGGCCGCGTAGACCAGAATCTCTCCGGGCAGACAGTCCAGGGCCGAGCAGATCCGGCTCAAGACGGGCAGGTTGATACTGCTCTGCGACTCCTTCTTGCTCAGGTTCCAGAGGGTGACGTAGGGAATCCCGGAATTCTGCGAGAGCCAGTAGAGTGTCCTTCCCTTCTTCTCAAGCGTCTCATTGAGCTTAATAAATATCATTACCTCAGATATAGCACAGTAACATATGAAACATATATTATGTCCAAGTATATACTTTGAGTC
>DATEFT010000064.1:0-3573 GCA_035280505.1 Blastocatellia bacterium
CCTCCTGGGGATTCCAACTGCCGCTGACGATGATGATCGGAGTCGGATTGGTCTCCATAATCCGGCGCGTCGTCTCGAAGCCGTTCATGCGCGGCATGTTGATATCCATGGTGATGACGTCCGGCCGTTCGCGGCCCACCAGTTCCAGGGCCTCCTCTCCGTCGCAAGCGGCGCCGACCACCTGGATGCCCGGGTCCGAGCTCAGAATGTGAACCAGAAACTCCCGGATCACCTGAGAGTCTTCCACTATCAGCACCTTGATCATGCTGAGATCCTCCACTTCATATCAATCGCTGTATTACTTCCAAGAGGTTGCCCTGATCAAAGCTGCTCTTCACAATGTAGGCATTCGCGCCGACCTCGATCCCGCGCTCGCGGTCTTCACGAGATCCGAGCGCCGTCACCAGAATCACCGGCAGCGCGGAGAGTTCCCGGTCGCCGCGGACCTTGGCCGTGAGACCCAGGCCATCCAGCCTCGGCATCTCGACGTCGGAGACCAGCAGATTGAAGCGGCCGCCGCGTAGTTTCGTGAAAGCATCGACCCCGTCAACCGCGGTCTCGACCTCATATCCGGCAGATTCCAGAATGTTCTTGACCAGCGACCGCGCGGTGATCGAATCTTCCGCCACCAACACGGACTTCTTCTGCCCTTCGGACTGCGACTCCGAGTCCGCCGCCGAGATCGGGGCCGGGGCGCCGATTCGCACGGCAGATTTGATCAGATCGGAGACATTGAGGACCGGGACCAATCTTCCGGTTCCCAGGATCGCGACCCCGGCAATATTTCGCACTCGCACGAGCGGGCGGTTGAGGCTCTTGACCATGACCTCCTGCTCGCTCAGCACCTCGTCGACCAGAAAGGCGATGCGCTTGCCCGCCCAACTCAAGACCACGAGCGGGAGGCGATTCGGAGCCTCGCGCGAAGCGCCGGCCTGGCGCAGTTCCAGGACCTGCCGCAACCGGACCAGGGCGACCGGCTGACCATGCAATTGAACCGTCTCCATGCTCTCCACCGTTTTGATCTGCTCCGCGGCGACGCGCATGGCGCGCTCCACGTGCTGGACCGGCGCGATGAACAGCTCTTCACCGACCCGAATCAAAACTCCGCGAAAGGTCGCGAGCTTGAGCGGCAAGCTGATGCGAAAGGTCGTCCCCTCGCCGACGCGAGTCTCGAGGGAGATCGAACCGTTCAGCTTCTCTACTTTCTCCTTCACGATGGCCAGGCCCAGCCCCCGCCCCGACAGATCGGTAATGATCGGGCTGGTGGAGACTCCGGACTGGTAGACGAGCGATAGCACCTCCTGCTCGCTGAGGGTCTCGGCCTCGTCCTGCGCGATGAGCCCGAGTTTGACGGCCGTCGATTTGACTCGCGCCGCGCTCAACCCCTGCCCGTCGTCCGAGATCAGGAGTTCGACCTCGCTGCCGTTCCGGCGCGAGATGTCGATCAGGATCGTCCCGTAAGACGGTTTTCCGCGGCGCATCCGGTCGTCGGGTTTCTCGATTCCGTGGTCCAGGGAGTTGCGAACCAGATGGATCAGCGGATCTTTCATCTCTTCCAGGATTCTGCGGTCGATCTCGAGCTCTTCGCCGTGAATCACCAGCTCCACTTCCTTGCCCTGATCGCGCGAGAGATCTCGAATCGATTTCGGCAGGACGCCCAGCAAAGTCGAGAACGGCAACATCAGCAGCTCTTTGGTCTCCTGGAGCAGATGATCGACCATCGCCCCGGCCGCCTGTTGATCGCGGTCGGTGGCCTGCGCCAGCCCCGCCAGGCTCTGCTTGAGCGATTCAACGAACTCCCGATTCCATTCCAGAAATTCGGCCAGCCGGGACGAGTGCGGACCGGAGGATGGAGAGCCGTTCCCATCCGTCGTTCGCTCGGGCGCTCGCCAGCCGGCGCGAAACCGGCTCCATTCCTTGTCCCAGGTCGCCATCCGGTGATAGACCTGGCCCAACTCCATCGCCCGCTGACCGGCGGCCAATTTGACCGAAAGCAGTTCCTCGGCCTGAACCAGGACCCCGTTCAACTTGGCGTTGGAGATCCTGATCGTCTCGGAGACGAGGGCCTTTTCGACCTTCGGGGCACGGTATGCCTTCGCTCTCGGCAACGGCGGATCGACCGGCTCCTTCTCGGCGATCGGCGCCGGCTCGGCGACCGGCTCCGGCTCGGCGATCACCGTCGGCAATGGCGGATCGACCGGCGCCGGCTCCGCAACCGCCTCCTCCAAATCGATCGCCTCCGGCAACGGATAATCGGCGGGCTCATGCTCGACGATCTCGCTCGGAAAGAAGCTCTCGCCGTTCAGGGCGCCCTTGAGTCTTCCGATCAGTTGGCCGAGGTGGGGCCGGGGTGATGAGGCCGGATCGGCATCGAGGATCAGCAGCAACTCGCGCAGCGTGTCGACCGCCTGATGAAGCAGATCGAAGAGTTCCGGTGACGATTCGAGCTGCTGCCGCTTGAGGGCGGACATCAGGCTCTCGAGGGGCTGGCAGACCTCCTCGATCTGGGCCGCGTCGACCGCCCGCGCCGCGCCCTTCAGGCTGTGAGTCTCCCGGTAGACGACCTCGAGGTTATGAGCCCGGTCCGCGGCATCCGGCGCTTTTTCCAGCGCGATCAGGCCGGAGGTGATCTCCTTGAGGTGATCCGCCGCTTCGACCTTGAAGGTCTGAAGGAGCCGTTTCCAGAAATCGTCCGCGCTTGTCTGCATTTAAACCTGATACTCGTCCGCCACCAGTTTCAGCTTCTGCCCCAATTCCAGCAGGTTCTGCGACGTGGCCTCCGCCTGCTTCGTGCTCGCCGCATTCTGGGTGGTCGCCTGCTTGATGCTCTCCATCGCGATCGCGACCTGATCCATGCCCGTCAATTGCTGCTGGGCCGAGGCCGCGATCTGCGAGGCGGCCTGCGCCGCTTCCGTAATGCTCTCCGACAGCATCCGGATCGCGTCTCCGGCGCCGGTCGATTGAGCCACGCCGGCCTCGACCGCTTTGCTTCCCTGTTCGGTGGCCATGACGGCCGCGCTGGTCGAGCGCTGAATCTCGCTCAGGATCGACCGCACCTGCGCCGTCGCCTGCTTCGATTGTTCGGCCAGGCTCTTGACCTCCTGGGCCACGACGGCGAACCCTTTACCCTGCTCGCCGGCCTTAGCCGCTTCGATCGCGGCGTTGACGGCCAGCAGATTCGACTGCTCCGCCAGATCGTTGACCGTCGCGATAATCTCGCCGATCGCCTGGCTCTGTTCGCTCAGGCTGACGACGGTCTCGGCGATCGATTCCATCTGGGCGCGGATCCGGTTGATGGCCTCGATGATCTGTTCCAGGGCCTTCCTTCCGGCCTGCGAGACCTGGACCGATTTCTGGGCGCTCTCGGAGACGTATTTGGCTTTCTGGTTGGAGATGTGGGCGGTCTGTTTGACCTGCTCGACGGTGGCCGTGGTCTCGGTGACGGCGGTCGCGGTCTCGACCGCCCCGGTGGCGATTTGAGCGGTCGAGGCGGCAATCTCGCTGGCGGAAGAGATCAGGACATGAATTCCTTCCCGGTTCTCCCGCATGATCCGGCGCAAGTTCTCGGCCATC